>DATMRE010000001.1:0-6782 GCA_035566475.1 Verrucomicrobiia bacterium
AAGCGACCGGGGAATCGGAATCCGTAATAGCGGCCGATAGCGGTTGAGGATCGCCGCCATCGAGAGGATATATCCAGCGCTTGCCATCGGGAGCAAGGGCTGCCAAATACTTTGAGTCCGGGGATACCAAGGTGCCAACGGTGCCTTCGGGAGTGATGGGGCGAGATTTCCCGTCATCGAGGTTCAAGAGGAAGCTGTGTGGAGGATGATTTGGTTCCGATGCCTCGAAAACGAGCGCCTTCTCGTTGGGAACCCAACCTACGCCAATGTGTTGGAGCGCGTCGTGCGTGATCTGCCGGGCCTGTCCGGCACCCACGGGCAGCAGTTCCAACTGCTCTGGCGATGCATTGTTCAGGGCGGCCACCCACTTCCCATCGGGAGAAAGCCTGGGAAACGACCCGCTCCCCAGCCGCACTGCGGGAGAGCTGTCCATCCCGCGGATGAAAACGGAATAGTTTGGGCCCACTCCTTCGCCACTTTCGAAAAACAGGAGGCTTTTGCTGTCGGCAGTGAGATCGGAAGCAATCGACCAGTCAAACCAGGAAAGGTTCTTTTCACCCTGATCACCGGGCCGAAATCCCATAATTCCGAACTGCGCATTATCAATGCTAAGCAGAACCCGCCCGTCACGAGTGATGTCTTGCAACGTGAGTGTGCCCGGAACACGCAACACCACCCGCTCGTTTCCCGCCAAATCCATCGCGTAGATTGCGCGTGCTGCTCCTTCGCGCGAAGCGGTGAACCAGACCTCTTTGCCGTCGCGCGACCAGGCGACACCCTGTACCGTGATGAAGAAACTCGATGCCCTCTTTAGCTTCCCCTGGCGGTCGGTGATGACCACCCGGCCATCGTCTCCGGTTTGAACGTGGTCCGCAAAGGCGATCAGGTCTCCCTTGGGAGAAAAGCGTACATGGCTAATCCAACCCTGCGGTTGATAAATGACATGGCCCAGCGGGAATTCAAGATGAAATCCTCCCTGCAAGAATCGCACGGCCGCAAGGTCCGGGCTGTCCGGAGCCCAATCCGCCCAGGTGACGTCTTCGGAAACCTCGCGGGGCGCGCCGCCTGCGAGCGGCATCGTGCCCAGCGTGCCTACCTCGATGAACGGAGTTTCGTGGTGTGGCGCGAGAGCGACTGCCAGTTCTCCCTTCGAGGAAATGGCCAGCAGTCCCGCTTTATCGAGACCCAGCGAGCGCGAATCCGTGCTGTCGAACCGCGTGGTGAACAGTTCTTCGGGTTTGCCTTCCAGGGCCGCGCTGTAGACAATCGTTTGCCCATCGGGCGAGAAGCGCCCCGCCGGAACCGTACCGCGCCGGAACGTCAGACGATGGAAAGAAGGCGCCGACCACGCGCTCGAACGCTTCCCCGCCAGGTAAAACCCGACGCACAACGCCGCCAGCAATACGCTGACGACAGCAACCAGCAGACCCCGCTTCGTCTTCTTCGGCCCCGTCGCGGCAATTGCCTGCGCCCCGCTTTTCGACGGGGTGGAAATTTCCGTTAAAGCTTCCAGGCTGAACGCCACATCGCTGGCCGACTGGAAACGCTGCGCGAGATTCTTTTCCAGGCAGTGGCGCACGATGCGCTCGAGGGCGGGGGGAACATTGCGGGCGGTTTCGGAAAGCTCCGACGGTTCTTCCTTCAAGATGGCGCTCATGGTGTCGGCTGGCGAGTCGCCCTGGAAGGCGCGCTTGCCGGAGAGCATTTCGTAAAGGATCGAGCCAAAAGAGAAGAGGTCGGAGCGCTGATCGGTGGCCTTCCCGCGCACCTGTTCGGGAGACATGTAGCCGGCGGTACCCATCACCGTGCCGGCATCGGTGACGACCTGCGCCGTAGCCGCGTCGGAGGCGACATCGCTCTGATCGGACTGGGTGAGCTTGGCGAGGCCGAAGTCGAGGATCTTTACGCGGTCATCTTCGGTGAGAAAGATGTTTTCCGGTTTCAGGTCGCGGTGAACGATGCCTTTGTCGTGGGCGGCGGCGAGGCCCCGGGTGATCTGCAAGGCATATTCGACCGTCTTTCGCGCGGGGAGCGCTCCTTTTTTCAGGCGGTCACGGAGGGTTTCGCCGACCAGCAATTCCGAGACGATGTAGGGTGCGCCCTGCCATTCTCCGATGTCGTAAATGGCGAGAATGTTCGGATGATTCAGAGCGGCCGCCGCGCGCGCCTCCTGGGCAAAACGACGGAGACGGTCAGGATTGGAAGAGAACGATGCAGGAAGAAGTTTGATGGCAACATCGCGCTCGAGGCGCGCGTCATGCGCGCGGTAGACTTCACCCATGCCGCCGGCGCCGATGGCGGAGATGATTTCGTAGGGTCCGAGTTTGCTACCTGCACTCAGCAAGAGATCTCTCGCAAGGCTCCGGATTTCGCCTGCGGGCTCCCGCTGCGCTCAAGCGCAACCTCGCCCATACCGCCGGTGCTGATCTGTGAAGTCATCGGGTAAAAGCCGGTCGTTTGTCCGGCCGAGACCGTCGCGCGTCGGGATTATACAAGCAGACTATAGCGAAACCGCCTGGGGCGGAGAGGAATCTCCTCCCCACACAAACTAGAAGCCAGGCGGGCGCTGGTCGACGACACCAAAGCTGCGTTCGAGCGCGATGCCAACGGTGCCGAGCGTCCCTTCGTCGAAGAGGCGGCCGATCAGGGTCACGCCGTGGGGAACGCGCCGCGGTGGGGAGAATGTGGGTAGGGGATGTTTGGGGTCGGGCGCCCAATCGCTGCGGGCTTTGCTGACCTCGATGAATCCGGCGCGTAGAGTCAGGGATGGATGTCCGGTGAAATTGGTGATGGTAAGGATCTCGTCGCGCAAAGAAGGCACCAGGAGAAGATCCGCCTGCGCGAAGATGTGCTCCATTTCCTGCGCGATCTTCCGGCGGAAACGGTCGGCTTGGACGTAGTCAACCGCCGACAGGAAACGCGCTTCGCGAAAGATGTTGGGCCAGGCATCGGGGACCTGGGCCTTTAGTTCGTTCATGCCGCCACTAAGCGTTAGTTCCTCAAAAGCAGCGGCGCCCTCGGCAAAAAGAATCAGGTTGAGCGCATCGTAGGGCCAGTCGGGAAGATCGAGTTCCACGGGGACCATGCCGAGTTTCTTCACCTCGTCGACAGCCGCGCGATCGACGGCGGTGGCGGGATTCTGGTTCAGCCACTTCGGAAAGTATCCGACGCGCAGGCCTTGAATGGGCGCGGCGGCGTTGAAGTCGAGGTGGCTCGGAACACTGGCCAGATCGCCGGGGTCGGGGCCGGAGAGCACGCGAAGTACGAGCATGGCATCTTCGACGTGGCGAGTCATGGGGCCGAGTTTGTCGAGCGACCAGCACAAGGTCATGGCGCCGGTGCGCGGCACCCGTCCGAAGGTGGGGCGCAATCCGGTGACGCCGCAGCGCATGCTGGGACCAATGATGCTGCCTCCAGTTTCGCTGCCGATCGAAAAGCCTACGAGACCGGCGGCTGTGGCCGCACCCGGGCCTGCACTCGAGCCGGAAGAACCTTCTTCGAGCAGCCACGGGTTCATGGTTTGGCCGCCGAACCAGATGTCGTTGAGCGCGAGCGCGCCCAGGCTGAGCTTGGCGACCAGGACCGCACCCGCCGCATGCAGGCGTTCGACGACCACGGCGTCTTCTTTGGGCACGCGATTGCGAAACGGCTCGGCGCCATAGGTGGTGGGGATGCCGGCGGTATCGAGAAGATCTTTGCCACCCCAGGGGATTCCGTGCAGCGGCCCGCGATAATGGCCGGCGGCGATTTCGGCGTCGGCCTGACGCGCTTGTTTGAGGGCGAGATCGCGCGTCAGTGTGATCACGCAACGCAAAGTCGGGTTGAAGCGCTCGAGGCGGGTTAGATAGATGCTCGTGAGTCGTTCTGAGGTGAGCTTGCGTTGTTCGATCCAGTGCGAAAGCTGGGTGACGGAGGAGAAGGCGATATCCTCGTCGCGTGCCGGGAGCGGCGTGGCATCGGATTGGCTGCGGATGAAGCGATCCTTCTGCGAGGGCGGGGCAACGCCGGGGATGGATGGGTCCCAGAGCGAAGCGGGCGCGAGCGTCGGTTCGAGGGCGACTTTTCGCGGACCGATGCGGCGCTCGTAGAGCGACGCCATGGTCCGGCGCCAGCTTTCGACAGCCATGGCACGCTCGGCGTCGGTCAATTGGAACTGCACCAGTTTCTCGCCTTCCGCGAAAGTTGCAGGGGAAACCTCAGGACCGACTGCCGGACCGGTACCGAAAGCAGGCGGGGCGCCCGGTGGCAGATTGCTTCCGGTTTGAGCTTGAGTGCGGAGAACGGCGGCTGCGCCAAGGAGCCCAAGGGAAGTAGTCTTGATGAATCGCCTGCGCGATTTCGACATGAAGCCTCCAAAGGAAAATTAGACGGCACCGATGCCTAAGCGTTATTGGCCAGGTTTCGAACGGTAGCATACGAGGGCGCCATTGAGCGCTTGACAGAATCGAGGGGGAACGTAATCCTATACGCTTTTCGTTTCAGGGGAACTCGGGAAGGTCTAGCTTGAGAGTTCGGGTGTTTTATCACGACAAATGCTTCGACGGGGCTTCCTCGGCGGCGCTGTTTTCACGGTTTTACCGGGAGCGGATCCGCAACGACGTGCAGTTTGAGTTCACCGGACTCCTGCATCGGGCCGGCGCACTGTTCGACGAGAATCAGTTTGACGGGGACGAGAACGCGATCGTCGATTTCAAGTATTCCAGCTCTCCGAAGATTACCTGGTGGTTCGACCATCATGAGAGCGCTTTCCTCAGCCCTGAGGATGCAGCGCACTTTGAACAGGACCAGGGGAACCGGAAGTTTTACGATCCGGACTTCAAGTCGTGCACGAGCTTTATCGCGATGATCGCGGAGCAGCGGTTTGGATTTAACGCCAAGCCCGTTGCCGACCTGGTGCACTGGACCGACATGATCGACGGGGCGCTTTACGAGGACGCGAAGACCGCGGTAGAGATGAAGGCCCCGGCGATGAAGCTGACCATGGTGATCGAGTCGGCGCCGGACTCGAACTTTGTCCCTCAGCTCATCCCTCTGCTCGCGACCAAGTCCCTCGGCGAAATCCTGGAGGCACCTTTTGTAGCGCCATTGCTTCCACCGCTTTTGAAGCGGCATGAGTTATCCATTGGAATTCTGCGGGAACGAACCGAGTGCAAGGACGCGACGATCTTCTTCGACGTCACCGACCATGAGCTGGAAGGATACAACAAGTTCATTCCTTATTATCTATATCCGGAGAGTATTTATAGTGTTGGTTTAAGTAAGAGCAGCTTTCGAGTGAAGGTGTCTGTGGGGTCGAATCCCTGGGCGCCGAGTGAGCCGACCGTGAATCTCGCCAAGGTGTGCGAGCGATACGGCGGCGGAGGACACGCGCGTGTGGGCGCGATCTCGTTCGACGTGACCAAAGGCGAAGAAGCGCGGCGGGCCGCATTCGAGATCGTCGAAGAACTTCGCGCCAGTGTACGGGCGCAGGTCGGCGGCTAAGGCAACGCTTCGCCGGAGCTGAGACAACTGGAGGCCCGGCCGTCGGGCGCGAAGTTGATTGAGCCCGACTCGTCGGCGCAGAAAGCACGCTCCACGCTTTCCGGGTTCTCAGGAACGGCAACCAGCCGAAAATGTTTTGCCGGACTTCCCGTGCAATCTTCAAGAACAAAAACATACCCGTCCGTGTTTCCGGTGGCGAGTTCTTTGTCGATTAGCATGGCCGCGCGGGGACCTGGCTGGCCGGCGTCGGCTCCGGCCAGATCTGAGAGTACGCAGGTAAATCCGACATCGGGATAGGTCGCCGCGTACGAGACCTCAGCTGTCAAGACGACTCGCAACTGGCGTAGAGCGGCGGATTCACGCGCCTCGATTGCGTAGGCGCCAATACGGTTCGCCAGGGTATCGAGAAAATCGGAATCGCCGAGAGGCATGCGAAGGTTGGCTGCGATCTCGTCGAGCCGCCAGACTTTGTCCTCCATTTTCATTCTGCAAATGATTGTGGGTAGGAAGGGGAGTGGCAGCGGCCTGCCCGCGCGGTAAAGGTGCAAAGCGAGTTGCAACTCGTCTTCATCGCCGCCGTCGCTTTCGCTTTCAACGGAGACTTCGATGGTGGTTTCATTTCTCGGGTCTTGCGAGCGCAGAAGCATTGGACCGGTATCGAAGGTTTCGAGCTTGCGGCCGGGTTGGCGGAGTTCGTTCGAGGCTTCGGCCAGGTCGCGCAGCGGAAGCAGACCAGGATCCGTTTTCAGCAACGACTGCGCCGGAGACGGCAGGTGCTTCTGGAATGCGTCGGGCGTTTTTGCCAGCACCATCTCAAGCAGGGCCTGGCGAGCGGTTTGCGGCGGTTCCTGCGAGAGCGAGGGTGCAGGGGTCTGCGCGGGCAAGGTGAGAGCGAACCAGGGCAAGACAGCTAGACCAATCAGAAGTCTTAGGCGACACATCGGCCCCTCCCCGCGTCGTCACAGAATTCGGCAGTCGTGGGAATACGAAAACTTAATATGATCAGACACCGCGGACGCAGTTTTCGGTTGCCAGTTAAAGGCTTCGAACCGCCAAATCTCCACTGAGAACTGGGAACCGAAACCGAGAACTGTGGAGCAGTGTCGGATTCCCGATCCACGGCTGCAATGTCGGAAGAACGGGGCAGGAGGGGATTCTTGCACGTGGGCGTCGGGGGAGCGGAGGTTGGGGGGCCAGGTTAGCGTCCAAAGAGCGGACGCGAACCTGGGGCACCGCGGGGGTGCAGAGAAAGCCGGGGTAACACCGGTGTCCCGTCGGCCTTGAGGAGGTGTCGCGTCGCG
>DATMRE010000002.1:0-19985 GCA_035566475.1 Verrucomicrobiia bacterium
TGGCCAGACGATTCAAGTCGAGCGACTCGAGGGAGAGGTCGGCGGCGAGGTGATATTTGAAAGCGTGGTGGCGGTCCGCAGCGATGACAAGAAAGTCACCTGCGGCGAACTGGTTGCCGGAGCCAAGGTCACGGGAAAGATCCTGAAGCACGTACGGGGTCCAAAGCTCAAGGTCTTGAAGTTCAAGACCGGCGGGCAATACAAGATTCAACGCGGCCATCGGCAGGGTTATACGGCCGTTGAAGTCGGCGACATCCAGCTCGCCTAGAGGTTTGAAATGGCACACAAAAAAGGTGGCGGATCCTCGACCAACGGTCGCGACTCGCAAGGGCAGCGACTCGGGATCAAACGGTTTGGCGGCCAGCGCGTCACCGGTGGTAGCATCCTGATCCGCCAGCGCGGCACGCGCTACAAGGCGGGACGGAACGTGGGGCGCGCCAAGGACGATTCTCTCTACGCGCGTGTTGATGGCTTGGTGCAGTTCGAAGACAAGGGCGGCCGCGGCCGCTTCATCAGCATCCTGACGGCGGAAGAGGCTGCATCGATCGCGCTCAAAAAGTCCGCAGCCCCGGCTACCACCTGAAATCTCCGACTCCTATGACGTGCCGCCTGGGCGTCTGTTCCTTTCTCTCTCCAGCCGCTGTCTTTCCTCCCTCCCTCGGGCGTATGCTCTGTCCATCGAGCATTCTGCGTGTGCGAGTAACGCGTGTTCGTTGACGAAGCGAAGATCGTCGTAGAAGGCGGCCACGGCGGAAACGGCTGCATGGCCTTCCGCAGAGAGAAGTACGTTCCGCGGGGCGGCCCATCGGGCGGAGACGGTGGGCATGGGGGTGACGTTTACCTCGAATCGAACCCGCACGACAACACGCTTCTGCGCTACCGCTACAATCGCGAATTTCACGCCGACCGCGGACGTCACGGCGAGGGCTCGAACTGCCACGGGCGATCGGGCGGAGACCTGGTTCTCCGAGTTCCGGTCGGCACCGTCGTGTATGAGGCAATTACCGGGGAACAACTTTTCGATTTTACCGAGCCGGGCCAGAGATTCCGCGCGGCTCGAGGTGGACGCGGTGGGCGCGGAAACGGCAACCCGCATTTCGTAAGGCCCTGGCACCAGGCGCCACGTGAACACGAAGAGGGACGTGCCGGCGAAGAGCGCCGTCTGCGCCTGGAATTGAAACTGCTCGCCGATGTCGGCCTGATCGGCTTCCCGAACGCAGGAAAGTCGACACTGATCTCGCGCATCTCCGCGGCGCGGCCCAAGATCGCGGCTTATCCTTTCACCACGCTCGAGCCGCACCTGGGCGTCGTTTCCGCCGATCCCGACTCGGCCCCGGGCCAGGGCCGCACGTTCGTCGTTGCCGACGTTCCAGGCCTGATCGAAGGCGCTCACGAAGGCGTCGGGCTGGGTATCAGGTTCCTGAAGCACGTCGAGCGAACGCGGCTCATCGCGCATCTAGTGGACACGAGCGATGCAAACGACCGCGACCCGGTGCACGATTTTGAAATCATCGAGCACGAGCTCGCCGCCTTTAGCCCGGCGCTCCGGGAGAAGCCGATGGTCGTCGTGGCTACCAAGCTTGACGCCACGACCAATCGCGAGCACCTCGACGAGCTGCGCGCTTTTGCCGCCAAACGTGGCCTTGAATTTCATTCGATCTCGTCGGCAACGGGGGCAGGCATTGTCGAGCTCGTCCGGGCGATGGCCGATGCGCTCGACCGCATCCCGAAACCGGCGGTGCCCGTCGAGCAATCCGCGGTGGCCGGAGACGGGCAGGCGATCGAACGAGAGCACGCCTCCCGGGCTGCCGAGCGAGACACGGCGGGTCCCTACGGGGAGGAGCGTTGACCTCGCACCCTGCCCATGAATCCTCCGGGCGAAGCCCCCGCCGCTCGATCGCGCTCTTTGGCGGGACGTTCGACCCGGTGCATTCAGGACACATTGCCGTCGCGCAGGCAGCGCACCGGAGATTCCACCTGGACGCCATTCACTTCATCCCGTCGTCGCGGCCGCCACACAAAACCGAGCTGGCTTTGACCCCGTTCGTCCATCGCTATGCCATGGTCGCGCTCGCCTGCGTCGAGCATCCGGCGTTCGTGCCCTCGCTCGCCGAAGCCGAGCTCGACGGCGCCGCGCCGCGCGTCTTTTTCACGATCGACACCGTGCGGCGTTTCCGCCGCGAGTATCCCGATGATCACCTGTACTTCATCGCCGGCGCCGACCAGTTCCTTGAAATTCCGACCTGGAAGAACTACGAAGCGCTTCTTGATTCCTGCGATTTCATCATCGCCAGCCGGCCGGGATTCCGTCTCGAGGCTCTGCGCCTCGTCGTTCCGCCGGAAAAGCTCGGTCGCACGACGGCTGAGGATCCCCACAAGATCGTGCTGCGCAAATCGGTGATCCACCTGCTGACCACCGTGGCGAGCCACGTTTCCTCGACCGAGATCCGTGAGCGGCTTGAGAAGCAGCTCACCGTTCGCGGGCTTTTGCCCGCGCGCGTGGAAGAGTACATTGTAGGACAGGCTCTCTACCGGTGACGCCCGACCCTCTTCGCTCCGAGATCCGCTGCGCCGTGGAAGCGGCTCAGGACAAACAGGCGGTGGACATCACGGTGCTGAATCTCTCCGGCGCCGGCGCGTTCGCCGAATATTTTCTGCTCTGTTCCGGGCATAGCCCGCCGCAGATCCACGCGATCGGAGAAGCCATCGAGGAGCGGCTGCGCCGCCAGGGGGTGCGCCTGGCCCACCGCGAAGGGAAGGCCGGAGCGGAGTGGGTCCTGCTCGATTACGGCTACTTTGTGGCGCACATCTTCAGCGAGCGCGCCCGCGAGTACTACGACCTCGAACGGCTCTGGCGCACCGCCGAGCGCCTCAGTTTTCCCGCGCCTGAGAAACCTCCCGTACCGCAGGCCGGCCCCGAGAGAGAAACGACGCAGCAATGAGGTTGACGCGCATTGCCTGGGTGGCTGCCGACCCGGTGTCGCAACACGTTCTCGAAATCGCGGAAAAACTCGCCGAAACAACGACGACGCTGCTGATCACGGGAGAAAGCGGCACGGGCAAAGATCAGCTGGCGCGCTGGATCCACGAACAGGGGCCGCGACACGACGCTCCGTTCCTCAAGATTGAATGCGCCAGCCTGCCGTCGGAGCTCGTGGAATCGGAACTGTTCGGCCACGAGCGCGGAGCTTTCACCGGAGCCGTTGCGCGCAAGCCGGGAAGGCTGGAGATGGCGCAGGGCGGGACGATCGTGCTTGACGAAGTGGCCGCGCTCGCGCCGGCAATACAGGCGAAACTTTTGCGCGTGCTCGAAGATCGAACGTTTGAACGGCTGGGCGGCACCGAGACGCTGCGCATGGAGGCGCGGTTGATGGCTCTGACGAACGCCGACCTCGACAAGGCGGTCTCGACCGGCCGGTTCCGCGAGGACCTCTTCTTTCGACTGAACGTGCTCTCGATCCGCGTGCCGCCTCTCCGCGAGCGGCGCGCCGACATTTCTCCACTGACGTCGCATTTTCTTGCGCGTCTCGGACCGGTGCATGGCCGGGCGGATGCATCGGTCGACTCCGGTGCGTTCGAGCTGCTCGAACACTACGCGTGGCCTGGAAATGCGCGCGAGCTCAAGAACGCCATCGAACATGCGCTCGTGTTTTCGAAAGATCCGCGCTTGAGCACGGCAGATTTTCCGGCCATTCTGCAGACGGCTCGGAACGCCCATGGGTCTTCGGGCGGGCTGAGGTCGATCGAGGACGTGGAGCTAGAAGCCATCAAAGCAACGCTCGAGCGGACCCACTACAAAATAGGCCGCGCCGCCGCGGCCCTGGGCATCAGCCGCAAGACCTTGCTCGAAAAACGCAAGAAATACGGCCTGCTGTGACGGCCCGCCTGGCAGGCTTGGCCGCGGCGCCCGAGGGAGTGTTCCTCGCTCGGGCACGAGTCCCCGCAATCCCTCCTCGCTCGGTTGCACCCAGGTCCCTGCCGCCCGGGTCGATCGCGTGAGAATTCGACTCGTCATGCTCGGCAAAACGCGACGAGAGGAATTTCGCACACTTCTCGATGACTACGTCCGACGCATCCGGCATTACGCAGAGGTCGCTGTCAGCGAATTGCGCGACGGGTCGCCTGCCGCGCTGCGAAAACTGAAGCTCGACCCGGGCGCAACGATCGTATTGCTCGATGCCGCTGGAAGACAGTTCACATCTCAGCAATTCGCCCGCTGGCTCGCGGATCTGCGCGACCGAGGCACGCGTGAGCTGGTGTTTTTATGCGGAGACGCCCGAGGCTTTCCCGGCACTCTGCTCTCGGGGGCGAAACAGAGGATTTCACTCTCAACGCTCACGATGCCCCACGAACTCGCGCGGGTCCTCCTGGCCGAGCAGATCTATCGCGCCTTTGCGATCGTCGCCGGCCACCCCTATCCTAAATAGCGGGACCCAGGAGACTAGGGAGGGTGCCGCGAGACCGGTCCGGAGTTCCGAGCGGAGCCTTGCTTGACGTTTCGGCAGGGCCCAGCCACTATTGTGAATTGTCCCGCGAGGCCCGAAACAATGCCTGAAGGTAAAGGACTTCTCATCGTTTACACCGGACCAGGCAAAGGCAAGACGACCTGCGCGCTCGGCACTGCGTTCCGCGCCGTGGGGCAGGGTCTGCGCGTGCTGATGGTTCAATTCATCAAGGGTTCCTGGCACTACGGCGAGCTCGATGCGGCGAAGATGCTCGGCGACGACAAATTTGAAATCCTCCCGATGGGCCGCGGCTTCGTCAAGGTTGGCGGCAGGACCGACCCGGAGGACGTGCGACTCTGTCAAGAGGCCTGGGAATTCGGCCGCGAGCAGATTTATGGCGAGAGATACGACCTCGTGGTGCTCGATGAGATCAACTACGTGATCAGCTACAAGATGCTCGATGCCGATCGTGTCGTCGATTCTCTCTCTCAGCGGCCGGAGCGGGTGCACGTCATCTGCACGGGTCGAAACGCGCACCCGAAGCTCGTTGAAGCCGCCGACCTGGTCACAGAGATGCGCGAGGTGAAGCATCCCTATGTGAAGGGCGTCCTCGCGCAGCGGGGCATCGATTACTAAGCGGCAGATGATGGGGGAATGGTTCGAGCTCTTTCACCGGTAGTCGCTCGGTTCGAGCGTTCGGTTCGATATCTGACGGGGGCTCTCTACCATCGATCTTCGAGAAATGACCTGGTTCAAGCGCGAGAAGAGGCCGATCGAGAATCCCACGCCCGCGGACGAGCGCCGAGTGCGGACCGAAGGGCTGTGGATGAAGTGCAGCCGCTGCCGCGCGACCATCTGGAAGAAGGATCTCGAAGCGAACTGGGAAGTTTGCCCCAAGTGCGAGCACCATTTCCGGCTGGGAGCACGCCGGCGTCTCGAGCTTCTGCTCGATGACGAGCGCTGGACCGAACACGACAGCGAGCTGGCCTCGGGCGACCCGCTGCGTTTCTCCGACATCAGGCCTTACGTCGAACGCGTGAGAGACGCGCAGCAGAGGCTCGGCATGAAGGACGCCATCCTCACGGCCGAGGGACGGCTGGACGGCCGGGCGGTGATTTGCTGCTCGATGGAGTTCGGCTTCATCGGCGGGTCGATGGGCGCCGTGGTCGGTGAAAAGGTAACGCGCGCGGTCGAGCGCGCACTCGCGGGGAGGCAGCCGCTGATCATCGTCTCCTGCTCCGGCGGGGCGCGAATGATGGAAGGAGCCATCAGCCTGATGCAGCTCGCAAAAACCTCGGCGGCCCTCGCGCAGCTCGACGATGCGGGCGTGCCGTTCATATCCATCCTCACCGACCCGACCACCGGAGGCGTCACGGCCAGCTTTGCGATGCTAGGCGATCTGAACATCTCCGAGCCAGGGGCGCGGATCGGTTTTGCGGGCCCGCGCGTGATCGAGCAGACCATCCGGCAGAAACTACCCGAGGGCTTTCAGACCGCTGAGTTCCTGCTCGAACACGGCTTCCTTGACGCCATCGTCGCCCGCCAGGACTTGAAGTCCTACCTCGCGCGCGCTCTCGATTTCTTCCTCAAACCCGCATGAACTATGAGGAATCTGTTCGCGCACTGGTCTCGCTCGGCCGGGAGCTCGGGGCGCCGCGGCAGGCGCGCCTCGAGAAGTTCGGTCTCGAGACGATCGCGACACTCGCCAGCGATCTTGGCAATCCGCATTGCGCCGCGCCGTCGGCGCACGTCGCCGGAACGAACGGCAAGGGTTCGACCGCCGCGATGCTGGAGTCCATTCTGCGCGCCTCGGGCCTGCGCACCGGGCTCTACACCTCGCCGCACCTGGAGCGGATCAACGAACGCATTCGGATCAACGGCGAAGACATCTCCGACGAATCCTTTGCCTCCTGCTGGACTCTCGTGCACGCTTCGATTGAATCGCTCATGGCAGCGGGCCATCTCGCCGCGCACCCGACCTTCTTCGAGTGCCTCACCGCCATGGCATTCTTGGCCTTCGCCCAGCACGATGTGGACTTCGCCGTTTACGAGGTCGGACTCGGCGGCCGCTTCGACGCCACCAATATCGTGCCCTCGAGCATTGCCATTCTGACGCCCATCGATTTCGACCACGAAAATTTTCTTGGGCACTCGATTGAGGAGATTGCCGCCGAAAAAGCGGGAATCATGAAGGCCGGCGCTTGGGTTGTAAGTTCGGCGAAGCGCCCCGAGGCGCGGGCGGTCATCACCCGTCGTGCGAAAGAGCTCGACCTGCGGCTCATCGAAGTGGACTCCGCCTGGCGGATGGAAGACACGGAAGTGTCCGCCGGGTGCTATCGCGCCGTGGTCGCGCCGTCTCGCTCCGACCGCCGGCTTCTGATAGCGCCTCGGTTGCCCGGCCGCTTTCAGCTCCGCAATGCGCTCACCGCGGCAACCGCCGCGCGCCTCCTGGCCGAACGCGGATTTCCGGTCACCGATCAGGCGATCGAACGCGGCATCGCGACGGTGCGCTGGCCGGGGCGACTCGAGCGCCTCTCCGAACGGCCCGCCCTGTATCTGGACGGCACACACAATCCCGCCGGGGCCAGAGAGCTCGTGAAATTCTGGGAAGAGAATTTCGCAGGCTCGCGCCTGGTGCTCGTCTACGGCACCATGCGCGATAAGGCAGTCGATGAAATCGCGAGCTTGCTCTTCCCGCACGCCGATCAGGTGATCCTCACCGAGTCGCGCCAGCCCCGGGCGATTTCCGTCGCGCTCCTCGCGGAGATCACCGGGCACCTCGCCAAACAGTTGATCCTGGTTGGCGACCCCGCCCGGGCCCTCGAGCGGGCGCTTGCCATGGCAACTCCGGAAGGCTGCGTGTTTCTAACGGGTTCGCTTTATCTCGTAGGGGAATGGCGCGCCTACTGGCGCGATCGAAAGTCGAGCGAAGTACCCCCGCGACCGCGGTCGCTCGATGGACACTCCGATGAAACGTAGGCCTCTCCCAGATCACATATAGAACTGGAACGGGATTTCGTAGAGGGCCCGAACCGGCGGCTCTCGCTCGGATTCCTGGTTACCAAATTGGCCGTTGGCGGAGGCGATTGGTCCGTCTAAACTCGCTCTATTCGCAGCACACAGGATTTCGTCGAGCGTCCGGTACGATCGCGAACGAGCCGTGATTTTCTCCGTTTATTTACACAACCCCGGACAGCGAAACGGAGCGTTGTGCGTCTAAGGGTAGAGGCGATGGAGGGGGTGTTCGTATGACGCGCGAAGAGAGACGCCAAAAACTGGAATCGTTCGGCCGGGCGCCGGCTCTGCTCTCGGCCGCACTCTCTCAATTCCCGAAAAAGATGTGGCTGTATCGGCCTTCACCTGACCGCTGGGGCATCCACGAAATCATCCTTCACCTCGCGGACAGCGAAGCGACCTGCTATGTGCGATGTCGGCACTTCATCGCCGAGCCCGGCAGCTCGGTGTCCCAAATCGATTCGGCTCGCTGGGCGGGTTCGCTCGGGTACTTCCACCAGAGCACGCGCGAAGCGCTCGAGATCATTCGGCGCCTTCGGCGGATGACCTACCACCTCCTCACTACCGTCCCCGACCCGGTTTGGTCGCATACGGTTGGACATGCGAACAAGCCTGATCTCAGACTCGAGGATTGGCTCGACCTGCAGGAACGCCACATTCCTCACCACATCGAGCAAATGAAACAGAATTACGAAGCTTGGATCAAGACCCATCCGCCCCGGAGGCCGGCCTCGCCTCCGATGAAACCAAACGCTGCCTCTCCCATGGTCAAGTTCTCCGTCGGTTGCTAGCAGCCGGATTGCGCTCGATCGCTCCGTGCCTGAGACGCAATCGGGTACCCCCGCGCCTCGAGGTCGAGCAGGCAGGTTGCCCGAGCCGGGCCGCGATGGTAGGATAAAGCATTTCGATGAGCCCCGAACCGATCGATAGACCGCGTGTGGGTGTTCCCTATCGCACACGAAAAGAAGAACTTACATCTAGTGGAACGGAGCTCCGGAAATATCTCGAGGCGGTAGGTACCGCTGGCGGCGACCCGATCGAACTCTCGCTTGCGCTCTCGAGCGAGGAACTCGGTAAGCTTGCGCGAACCCTCGACGCCATCGTGCTTCCGGGGAGCCCGGCCGACCTTGAGCCCTCCCTGTTCCGCTCTGAGAGACACCCGAAAACTGCCGACTCGGATCCCGACCGCGAACGAATCGATTTCGCGCTCCTCGATTACTCTCTCGCCGCGCACAAGCCGGTGCTCGCGATCTGCTACGGTATTCAAAGCCTGAATGTTTTTCTCGGGGGCAGTTTAATCCAGGACATCGAGAGTGAGTTACACACGCAGGTTGCGCACGATTCCGAGGACGAGCATGGCGCGCCCGAGACATTTCACTCCGCCCGGATCGAGCCGGAGTCAAGGCTCTTCGAATTGGCCGGCGCCGCGGACGTGCGCGTGAACAGCTCGCATCACCAGTCAATCCTTGAGCCCGGCCGCGACCTCCGCATCGTCTCGCGCGCGCCCGATCGGGTGATCGAAGCCGTGGAATGGACCGGCGACGCAAACTGGGTCGTGGGGGTGCAGTGGCATCCCGAACGCATGGTCCGGACGGAATCGCTCGCCCAGGCGCTGTTCGTTGGTCTTGTGGAGGCCGCGCGCAAGGCGTCGGTGCGCGCTTAGGGAGTCGGGAGGAGTGCATCAAGCGTCGCGGCTCCTGCCTTGACAGAAACGATAACCACAAACGATAACCTTGGTCAATCGGCTGAGCCGATCGGGACCACGGCTGCGGGTCGAGAGAGCGGCCCTGGCCCTTTGGGGAAACGATCGGCAACGTCCCTCCGGCAACCTGTTGGGTAGGGATCCAAAGCCGGCCGCTTGATTCGTTCAATTCTGCTTTGCGCCTTGCACCAGAGTTTTAAATTTTCTTTGGGGGCACACATGATTTCGCTGGCAGGCAAGGCGGCACTCGTGACCGGCGGCTCGCGAGGCATCGGAGCCGCCACGGTCAAGCTCTTCGCCCAGGCGGGCGCGGACGTGGTCTTCAGTTACCGGAGCCATCGGGAGGCGGCTGGGCAGGTTGAGCAGGAGTCCCGGAAGCACGGAACCCGCATCGAATCATTCAAGGCCGATTTGGGGAAAATGACGGAAGCAAGAAAGCTCGTCGAGTTCACCCGTGAGCGGCTCGGTCGGCTGGATATCCTGATCGCCAACGCCGGCATTTGGAATGAGAAGCAAACACCGATCGAAGGGCTCAGCGAGCGCGAATGGGACGAGATGGTGCGACAGAACCTGAAGAGCGTCTATGCCGTGATCCATTTTGCCGTGCCCCACATGATCTCGCAGCACGGCGGCCGCATCGTCGCGCTCAGCTCGACGGCCGGCCAGCGCGGCGAGGCGTTTCACGCCCACTACGCCGCGACGAAAGGAGCTATCATCAGCGTGGTGAAGGCTCTTGCGACCGAACTTGCCCCCCACAATGTCCTCGTCAATTGCGTGGCGCCGGGCTGGGTCGATACGAATATGTCGGCTCCGGTGCTCAAAACCAAGCGAGGCCTGAAGGAAGTCGTCTCGCAGATCCCGCTCCGGCGTGTGGCCACGCCAGAAGAAATCGCTGGACCGATCCTGTTCGCTGCATCGGAGCTGGCAACCTTCGTCACGGGCGAGGTGATCAACGTTAATGGAGGTTCTCTACTGTGCGGATGAGATGGTCGGCCATCATCGTGGCTGCTGTTGCCCTGGCCGGGATTCTGGTTGCGGGAATCGAGCGAGGCTTGGCCCAGGATTCCGGTATCCTGATGCCCGAGGATAGCGCCCGGAGGGCGAAGCAGCTGTTGGAGCAGGCGGTCGGTGCTCTTGGCGGGACGGCGTATCTGAATGTCCATGACGTCAACTGCGCCGGACGCCTCAGCCAGTTCGGGCATTCGGGCGAGCTCAACGGTTTTGAGAAGTTCGAAGACTATGCCGTGCCGCCCGACAAGGACCGGACCGAGAATCTTCCGCAGCGCAACATCATTCAGGTTTTCAACGGAGACAAAGGCTGGACGCTCGACCGCGGCGGCGTCTCCGAAGCAGCACCAAGCGACGTCGCCCACTTCGAGGAAGACGCTAAGAAGGACATCGACACCGTCCTGCGCCGCCGAATCCACGAAACGGGGATGATTTTCCGCTATGGCGGACCCGACATCGTGGACCTGCAAGAAGTCGATTGGGTCGAGATGGTGGACAGCGACAACCGCACGATTCGCATTGCCCTTGCGCGCTCGACGCACCTGCCGATCCGGAAGTCGATCGAGACCCGCGATCCTTCGACGCGCGTAAAGACAGTAGAAGTCGAGTACTACTCGAACTATCACCCGATCGACGGCGTCGAAACGCCTTTTCAAATCACCCGTGAACGCAACGGCCTGAAGGTCTACCAGGTGTTCTTCGACACCTGCCGCTACAACACGAGCCTGTCGGATTCGCTCTTCACCAAAGAATCTCTCGACGACCGCTGGGAAAAAGTCGGCAGCAAGAAGGAAAAAGGAAAGGCCGAACGGAAGCAGAAGAACTGATCCGCGATTCCCGGCGCCGCGGGGTATAATCACCGAATGGCACTCGGGGGGAAAACTGGCCCGATGCACGGCACAACCGTGCTGTGTATCCGCAGGGACAACAAAGTGGTGCTGGCCGCCGACGGGCAGGTGACGCTCGGTGAAGCCGTGATCAAGCACACCGCGAAAAAGACACGACGCCTTTACAACGACAAGATTCTGGCCGGATTTGCTGGAAGCACGGCGGATGCGCTTTCACTTTTCGGGCGCTTTGAGAACAAACTGCAGGAGTATCATGGCAACCTTCCGCGCGCTGCCGTCGAGCTCGCGAAGGAATGGCGCACGGACCGCTCGCTGCGTCATCTCGACGCGCTGCTGGTCGTCGCCGACGCCAAATCCACATTCCTGCTTTCCGGTAACGGCGACGTCATCGAGCCCGACGACGGTATCACGGCCATCGGATCGGGCGGCCCCTACGCAGTCTCGGCCGCGCGTGCCCTCGCGAAGCATACCAAGCTCAACGCCAAGGACATCGCGCAGGAAGCCATGCGCATTGCCAGCGAAATCTGCATCTTCACGAACGACAATTTCAGCATCGAAGAGCTATGAGCGAACAACTGGAGAAAGACATGGTGATCTATCTGTCCGGAGACCAGCAAGCGGCGGAGCCTGAACCGCTGCCCTCGTTTGACGAGCTGACGCCTCGGGAAATTGTCGTTGAGCTTGACAAGTATATCGTCGGCCAGAATCCGGCGAAGAAGGCCGTAGCGATCGCGCTGCGCAACCGCGTCCGTCGCCAAAAACTCCAACCGGAACTGGCCGAGGAAATCCTCCCGAAGAACATTCTGATGATCGGCCCGACAGGCGTCGGCAAGACCGAAATTGCCCGGCGGCTCGCGCGGCTGGCGGGCTGTCCGTTTGTGAAGGTCGAGGCTTCGAAGTACACCGAAGTCGGCTACGTTGGCCGCGACGTCGAATCGATGGTTCGCGACCTGGTCGAAACCGCGATCGACATGGTGCGCGAAGAAAAACTCGACGAGGTGGCCGAGCGCGCCGAGCAATCAGCCGAAGACCGGCTGCTCGATCTTCTGTTGCCATCTTCACCGATGCCCGCGGCCGATTCCGGCCAGGCCGCCGAAGCGCAGCGCCGCGAGCAGGCCCAGCGGACCCGCGACAAGCTCCGCGCGCAGCTCCGCGAAGGGAAGCTCGACCAGCGTTTGGTCGAAGTGGAGGTTCGCGAGCGGTCCATGCCCTCGTTTGAAATCATCTCGAACCAGGGCGTCGAGGAGATGGACATCAACGTAAAGGACATGCTCTCGGGCATGTTCGGCCAGCAAAAGAAGAAACGGAAAATGACCGTGTCGGAGGCTTTCGATTACTTGATCCAGGAGGAGGAGAACCGCCTGATCGACATGGACCACGTCACGCGCATTGCCGTCGACCGCGTCGAGCAGATGGGCATTCTGTTCATCGACGAGATCGACAAAATCGCCGGCCGGGAGTCCGGTCACGGCCCGGACGTGTCCCGCGAGGGCGTGCAGCGTGACATTCTGCCGATCGTGGAAGGCACGACCGTAAATACCCGCTACGGCATGGTGCGCACCGAGCACATCTTGTTCATCGCCGCAGGCGCCTTTCACACCACGAAGCCCTCCGACCTGATACCCGAGCTGCAGGGGCGCTTCCCGATTCGCGTCGAGCTGAGCTCGCTTTCCGAAGCCGATTTCAGCCGTATTCTCACCGAGCCGAAGAACGCGCTCATCAAGCAGTACGTGGCTCTGCTCGACACCGAAGGGCTGAAACTTAGCTTCAGCGAAGACGCCATCGCGGCGATCGCGCGTTTCGCGGCCATCGTCAACGAGCGCACAGAAAACATCGGCGCGCGCCGGCTGCACACGATTCTCGAAAAAGTTCTCGAGGAGATTTCCTTCGAAGCGCCGGAGATGAAGAAGAAAACCGTGAAGATCGACGCCGCCTACGTCCAGAAGCAGCTGTCGGATATCGTCAAGGACCAGGACCTCAGCCGCTACATCCTGTAGAGGTCACGAAATTCGAAGATGGAGATCCGAACGTCGGACGTTTCCCGCGGTACGCCGCGACCCAAGTTCTCTCGCCTTCTGAGTTTCGAGTTTCTGGCCGCGCTCTCGACCCTTGGGCCCCTTCTGAGCGGTTGCGCGGCCCCGGGCGAACCGCTCGAGCGCAAGCCGCCCGTTCCGCTCGCCGTCTCAGATCTTTCCGCCGCCCAGGTGGGCAACGACGTGATCCTTACGTTCACACTGCCGAGTGAAACCGTCGACCACCGGCCGCTCCGTGGGACCCCTGCGGTTGAGATCTATCGCGACTTCGAAGACGCTCCGGCGCCGTCCGGCGCTCCGCGCGCCCATCTGGCGAACCCCGCCCTGATCGTGACAATTCCCCCGGCGATGGTCAACCGCTACGCCGACCACGGCCACATCCGCTATGTCGATTCGCTCAAGCCCGAAGACCTCGCCGAACGCACCGATCGCGTCGCCGTGTACTCGGTCTCGACGCGGGCCTCGGTGAAGCGAGCTTCGGCGAACTCGAATCTCGCGGATCTGCCCGTCTACAGCGCGCCCGACCCGATCGAGGACCTGAGGGCCGTCGTCACGCACTCGGGAGTCGACCTCACCTGGACGCCTCCCGAGAAGACGCCGATCGGTCCCGCGTCTCCGATCGTGGGCTACCACATCTATCGCGCCGGCCCGGTCGCACCCGGAGAGAGTCCCCTGCCCTGTGATTCGGCGAGCGCCCCGCGGGGGACCGGGGGTGATTCCGGGCCGCTCACGAGGGTTGGCGAAACCGAGTCCCCATCCTATCGCGACACCCAAGTCGAGTTAGGCAAGACCTACGTCTATCGGGTCCGCAGCGTCGTCGAGTATCCCCGCGAAACCCTCGAATCGGCCGACTCCAGGGCTTGCATGCTGACCGTGGTCGACACGACTCCTCCGTCCGCACCGCAGGGTCTGGTCGTCGTGCTGGTTCCCGCGCATGACCAGACGCCCGCGCACAACGAGCTCTCCTGGGCCATCAGTTCTGAAACCGATGTTGCCGGCTACAATATCTATCGCAGCGAACAGAGTGGCGTTCTGGGCAGTCGGTTGAACGACGAGTTGTTGCGTACGCCTGCGTTTCGCGATATGAATGGCCTACCCGGCCACCGTTATTTCTACCGGGTCACGGCCGTGGACCGCTCTGGCAACGAAAGTCCGCCGAGCGGCGAGGCTCTATCGGACGGCGTGAGGGCGGGGGAACAGTCAACGCCATGAGCAACGACTCGTCACGAATCGAAGCGGAAACTCGCGCCCGCGGCAATCCTCAGCGGATCCGTCCGGCGCTCCTGACGGGGCTGTATATGGGGGCGCTGCTGACGATCGCGATGCTCACCTCGCTGGTCGGCGCGAATCGCGTGCCGCAGCTTGAGCCCTACGCGCTTGAGCGGAATGCGGCCTCCTACGGCGCCTTCGCCATCCTCATGCTGGTTCCCATCCTCGTCTTTCTCAAGCGCCCGCTCGAGATGTTCGTTTCAGCCATCGTCGCCTGGGTGCTGTTCGACGCCGCTTACCGGCTCGCGGGATTTTATTTCCGCAATCTCTTTGACGGCCTGCGGACACCCTTCGTCGCGCTCATCGAAGGAGCCGTTCTCTACGGCGTCGCGGCGGTCCTCTGCTGGGTCGCCGGAATGGCCTTCCGCGTGCGGCATCGCGCGATGGCACCGCGCCGCCGGAGGGTCGGGCCGCAGGACGTTGTCCGTTACGACCGATGAAACTCTGCCGATTCCAGCTTCGCGAGCTTGCCGCCAAAGACGCCCGGGTCGCGTCGTCTGCTGAGGATCCCGCGCGGCCTCGCCGCGGCATCATCGAAGGCGAGGTCGTTTTTGAAATCCGCGGCGATTTCTGGGACGGTCGCGAGCGCACCGGCCGCCAGTGGCCGGGGGATCAGGTGAAGTTTCTCGCGCCGGTATCTCCGACGAAGATCCTGTGCATCGGCCGCAACTATCACGAGCACATCAAGGAGTTCAGCAATCCCGTGCCGAAGCAACCGCTCCTGTTTCTTAAGCCGCCGTCTTCGATCATCGCCTCGGAGGAGGCGATCGTCATCCCGCGCATTTCAAACTATGTGGGATATGAAGGCGAGCTCGCCGTGATCATCGGCCGCCGGTGCCGCCATCTGGGCCCGGACGACGATGTGCTGCCCTACATCCTCGGCTATACACCGCTGAACGATGTCACCGCGCGAGACCTTCAGAAGATCGACACCCAGTGGGGGCGGGCGAAAGGCTTTGACACCTTCTGCCCGCTCGGTCCGGTACTGGAGACCGAGCACCCTTCGGCCGATACGAGAGTCGAGACGATCGTGAACGGAGTGAAGAAACAGTCCGAGCGCATCGCGGAAATGATCTTTTCCATTGATGTTATAATTAACTGGATTTCGCAGGTGATGACACTCGAGCCGGGTGACGTGATCGCGACCGGCACACCGGCAGGCGTCGGGCAGCTGGTGGCTGGCGACACGGTTGAGGTCAGCGTCAGCGGGATCGGGACGCTTCGAAACACCGTCGTGGACCCGCCCGGCGGGAGTTCGGTCGCTTGAGTAGGCCTGGCAGTGTCATTGTCGGGAGATTTATCGGGCCTATGATTTCAAGGGGCAGGTGCTCGCGGCGGGGCTTCGCCGTGCCCGGCACGTGGTGGAAGCGGGCCAAAATGGGCGCGCCCATCGGCACCATGCCCTACAGAGTTTTCGAAATGCTTTTCAAGTCTCCCCTCACCGAGTGTGGACTCGAATTGTTCTCGAAGGACTGGGAACGAGCGCAGCAAACGCTCGGCAGCAGCACCGAAGCGGCAGGTGGGCGCGAGGGCTTCCGCTGAGATGCATCGTTGAAGACCTTCCTCTCCGATTGGCGCAGTCTTCCCGTGGCCGGCATTGGCTTGATGGCTGCCGTGGGCGCATACTTTCTGTTTCGGCCGAAGAAGGAAGACGCGGGCGAGGTCGAGCGCCAGCGCCGCGCGTATCTGAACCGGGTGGGCCGCATCGTCGAGGGCCAGATCGTCGAAGTCGTCGAACAGTCAGGCGGCGCGCCGGAGGGGAATGATCCGGAGGGCCTCGGCGGGAGCCACGCCACTGTCGTCGAGAGGGGCGCCCAGAAGCTCCTCGGTTACACGTATGCGATTTCCGGTGTCACCTACGAAACTGCGCAGGACATTACCGGCCTCGAAGGGAAGCTGCATCTTACGCGCGTCGCCGCTGGCCAAACCGCCAGCGTGAAATACGATCCCGCGAATCCCAGCAACTCGATCCTCCTCGCCGACGACTGGTCGGGTTTGCACTGATCGCTTCTTCAAGAGAGGGACCTCGCATCCGATGCGCGCCGTTCGCGTTCAAAGCTGGAATCGATGACCGGGGACGCACCGAGAGACCCACGTCTTGCCTCGAAGGGCGATCCTCGGAGTCCGGTTCGGACGATCGCCGTGCTCGAGCCTGTGCTCCGGAATCGAATCGACACCGGCTGGCGGTCCGAAATGGGTGTCATCCACCCGAGAAAAGGGGCCCGTGACCGCTCGAATCGAGAAAAAATTGAAGCCGTCGGCTCCGGCCCCTCGACGTGCCGTCGGCAGCTTGCTCCCGGATCCCGCGCCGTCTCGGGCGAGATCGTCTCGGCGGTCGCGCCCAATTCGGGAGGACGGGCGCTCGCACTGAGACGCCCCATGACCCGACCGTCCGTAGCTGCACCCGACTCTCCGTCTAGAGATCACGAGCGACTACCTTGAGCACACACCGAAGCCACAGCGACCGCCTCGAGGACCTCCGCAGGCGGAACGCCGAAGCCGAAGCAGGCGGCGGGGCAGATCGACGCGAGCGCCAGCACCAGGAAGGCAAGCTGAGCGCCCGGGAACGAATCGAGCTGCTGCTCGACGAAGGCACGTTCGAAGAGCTCGACAAATTCGTCCGCCACCACTGCCAGGACTTCGGTATGGAAGAACAGCGTCCGCCCGGCGATGGCTTCATCACTGGCTACGGCCGCATCGACGGGCGTCTCGTCTACGCCTTTGCGCAGGACTTCACCGTCTTTGGCGGCTCGCTTTCCGAAGCGAACGCCTCGAAGATCACAAAGATCATGGACCTGGCGATGCGCGCCGGCGCGCCCGTGATCGGACTGAACGATTCAGGCGGCGCGCGGATTCAGGAAGGCGTGATGTCGCTCGCGGGCTATGCCGACATTTTTCTCCGCAACACGCTCGCCAGCGGCGTGATCCCGCAAATCAGTGCGATCCTCGGACCCTGCGCCGGCGGCGCCGTGTATTCCCCGGCGATCACCGACTTTATCTTCATGACCCGGGAAACGTCCTACATGTTCGTCACCGGTCCGGAGGTCATCAAGACCGTCACGCACGAGGAAGTGACCAAACAGGAGCTCGGAGGGGCGATGACGCACAACGCCAAGAGCGGCGTCGCCCATTTCATCGCCCGCGACGACAGCGAATGCCTGGCCATGATCCGCGAGCTTTTTGGCTACCTCCCGTCGAACAATCTCGACGATCCGCCGCGCCGCCCGGCGAACGATCCTTGGGACCGTCTCGATCCGGCGCTCAATGTGCTTGTTCCCGAAGATCCGCAAAAGCCCTACGACATCAAGGACGTAATCCATGCCGTGGCCGATGACGGCGAATTCTTCGAGGTGCATGAGTACTTCGCGAAGAATCTCGTTGTCGGCTTCGCGCGTTTCGACGGGCGGCCGGCGGGAATCGTGGCGAACCAGCCGGCCTTCTTGGCCGGCGTGCTGGATATCAACGCATCGCTCAAGGGCGCGCGGTTCGTCCGTTTCTGCGACGCCTTCAATCTTCCGCTCATCACGTTCGAGGACGTACCCGGTTTTCTTCCGGGCACGCAGCAGGAGTGGAACGGGATCATCAAGCACGGAGCCAAGCTGCTATTTGCGTTTGCCGAGGCGACCGTGCCCAAAATCACGGTGATCACCCGCAAAGCCTACGGGGGGGCGTATTGCGTGATGGCCTCGAAACACATCCGCACGGACATCAATTACGCCTGGCCGACGGCAGAAATTGCGGTCATGGGCCCCGAGGGCGCGGTGAATATCGTCTACAAGCGTGAGCTCGATCGTGCTCCGGAGGAGGAACGCGAAAGGCTCCGCCGCGAGAAGATCGAAGACTTCCGCGAGCGCTTCGCGAACCCCTATCTGGCAGCCGAGCGCGGCTACATCGACGCCATCATCGAGCCGGCGCACACCCGCGCGAAGCTGATCTCCGCACTCCGCTCGCTCGAGGGCAAGCGCGCGACCAATCCCCGCAAGAAGCACGGCAACATCCCACTCTGAGGCGGTCCGAGACGGCCTCGAGTGCCCGAGTCGAGCGTGGTCTAGAGGACGTGTTCGCGAACCGCAAAAGCCCGGACGGCAAGCCCTCCGGGAAATCCTCAGAAATCCTCAAGAAATCCTCAATCCAAGACTGGATTTTCAGGACAATTTCAAGTAGCATTTCGTCGGTTTATTTCATCAATATTCACATAGAGGAGTCCAGGGAATCATAATGGCCAAGAATCGTCCGCAAAAGAAGAATTTGCTCGAGTTTCTCGATTCACTCATCGAGGAGCACCATCTGCTGAAACATCCCTTCTATCGAGGATGGGTCGAAGGGACGCTTCCGAAGGAATCGCTTCAGCTCTACGCGGAGCAGTATTACCAGCACGTGCGCGCCTTCCCTGAAAATCTGAAACAGCTGGCCAGCCGCGCGAGCGGGAGCCTCGCCGGAATCGTGGAGGAAAATCTCGCCGAGGAGTTGAATCCGGTGGCTCCGCACCCGATGCTCTGGCGCCATTTCGCTCAGTCGCTGGGGGTGAGCGAAGCTGCGCTCGATAGCTCGCGTCCGCTCCCGGGAATTGCGGCGCTGCTCGACACCTATGACGAGGTGGCCTCGGAGGGGACGACGACTCAGGCGGTCGCGGCATTTTACGCCTACGAGTCGCAGGTGCCGGAAATCGCCGCCCAGAAAATAGTCGGGCTGCGCCGCTTCTACGACATCACCGAGCCGCGCGCCCTGGCCTATTTTGCGGCGCATGAAGAAGCCGATGTGCGCCACCGCAACGCTTGGCGCGGATGGCTCTCGAGCCAGAATGACGCCGGAATGTTCGGCGCGCTCTGCGCGGCCGAGCGCGGCCTGAAGGCCCTGTGGGGCGCTCTGGATGCCGTCTATCCGCACGCCTTCGCCGCAAAAAATTAGCTCGAAGAGGCGAGTTTTGAGGGCGCAGGATCTGGTTTCAACCCACGGCGGCTAATCGTCCGCCTTCCTCTCTAGAATTTTCACTCCATCGCGACCGCCGACAAAAACCTGCCAGGCGAATCCGAGGAAGAGTCCGTGTTCGACCGCGCCGACGACATGATCGAGATGGTGCGCGACTTCCTTGGGGTTTTCCATCGCGCCAAATGCGCAGTCGACGATGAAATTTCCGCCATCGGTTACGTAGGGCTGGGAGTCGCGGCCGAGTCGCAGCGATGGATTCCCGCCGAGCTGCCCGAGCCTTCGCTCCGTCGCCTGCCAGCCAAATTGCACGACCTCGACCGGCACCGACACGATCGAGCCGAGACGCCCTACCAGCTTCGTTTCGTCTGCAATGACGGCCATGCGCCTGCTCGCCGCCGCAACGATTTTTTCCCGCAGCAGCGCTCCGCCGCGGCCTTTGATGAGGTAGAGCGTGCCGGTCTCAATTTCGTCAGCGCCGTCGACGACAATATCGATCTGAGCCTGCTCGGAAAAGGAGGTGAGCGTAATTCCGAGTCCTCGCGCCTGGTCCGCTGTCTCCCGTGAAGTCGCCAGGCCGGATACGCGCAAGCCGTCAAGTGAGACGCGCCGGGCGAGCGCGGCTACGAAAAATGCCGCCGTCGAGCCGCTCCCGAGTCCAACCACCATGCCGTCTTCGACGAGGCCGGCGGCCGCTTCCGCCGCAGCCTGCTTCCACTGATTTTGTTCCCGCTGATCC
>DATMRE010000003.1:0-3789 GCA_035566475.1 Verrucomicrobiia bacterium
CGTACATCGAGGCGTTTGCGACTTCCTGTCCCGTAAGCTGGGACATCAAAGTCTGGAACTCGAAGATCGCCGTGAGAGTGCCCTGCGAAATTTCCGCCTGGTACGGCGTATACGAAGTGAGAAATTCTCCGCGCTGGATGAGCGCGTCGGTGACGACAGAGCGCAGGTGTTGATAGACTCCGGCTCCGAGAAACGACGTGTAGCCCTGCGAGTTCTCTTGGGCACGTGCTTGAAAATAGTCGATGATCTCCATCTCCGAAAGCGGACCTGGCAGCGGAAGAGGCCCGCGCAGGCGGAATTCTGCTGGGATGGATTCGAACAGTTCGTCGATCGACCCGGCCCCGATTGCATCCAGCATTTCCTGGCGCTCGGATGGACTCTTGGGAAGGTAGCGCATCAGGCCGAATGTTCCTTGGCCTGCCCGGCGATGTAGGTCTCGTATGAGGCGGCATCCATGAGGCCGGAGACTTCTTGCGGATCCGTGAGGCGCATCTTCACGAGCCATGCGGATCCGTGCGGATCGCGGTTGATCGTTTCTGGAGATTCCATCAGGGCAGAATTTATCTCCGTGATTTCGCCGGATACCGGCGAGAAGATATCGCTCACGGCCTTTACGGATTCAACCGTGCCGAACGACTCGCCCGATTTGATCAGCGCTCCAACCTTGGGCAACTCGGCAAAAACGACGTCGCCGAGCTCGTGTTGGGCGTAGTCGGTGATCCCGATGGTTCCCGACGAGCCCTCGACCTTGATCCATTCGTGGTCCTTTGTGTAGCGGTAGTCGGACGGGTACATGGCCGCTCCTTGGTGGATTTTCCAATTATCGGGGCCGTTTGTAAAACGGCATGGCGACAATGCGCGCCTCGGCCGACTGGCCGCGAATGCCGATCTCGATGTCGGTTCCGATTCTGCTCGACCGCGGCGGTACATAGGCCATCCCAATATTTTTCTTCAAACAAGGCGCCGGACCGCCGCTGGTTACACGACCCGCTTCCTCGCCGGCAATCATCACCGGATATCCGTCGCGGCCGATGCGTCGGTCAAGCATCTCGAATCCGACCAGCTGACGTTCGATTCCCGCCGATTTTTGCCGCACCAACCATTCGCTTCCGAGAAACGGACCCTTCTCGAGTTTGCAGATCGAGCCAAGTCCCGCCTCGAACGGCGTCGTGGTTCCGTCGATCTCATGCCCGTACAGACACATGCCCGCTTCGAGCCGCAGCGTGTTCCGCGCGCCCAGCCCGCAGGGAATCAGTCCCAAGGGTTGGCCGGCGTCGAGGAGGTCGTTCCATAACCTAGCAGAGAACTCCGGATCGAAATAAATTTCAAACCCGTCCTCGCCCGTGTACCCGGTCCGAGCGATCAGGCACGGGGCGCCGTCCAGCTCACCGGGCGCAAAATGATAGTAGCGGATGGAATCAAGCGAAAGTGCCGTGAATGCCTGCAGGACCTGCTTCGCGCGCGGACCCTGGATCGCGAGTTGCGAGTAGCGCAGGCCGGCGTTTTCAACTTCGGCTTCGAACTTGTTGTGCGAGACGATGTGCTCGAAATCGCCGTCTTGATTGCTCGCGTTCACGCAGAGCAGATAGTGCGTGTCGGAGATTTTGTGTACGAGGAGGTCGTCGACAAAGGTCCCGCGCTCGGTCATCAGTCCGGAATAGTGGGCTTGACCGACAGACAATCTTGCGGCGTTGTTGCAGGTGACCCACTCGACCAGCAGAAGCGCTCCGGAGCCCCGAATTTCGATTTCCCCCATGTGGCTCACATCGAACAGGCCCGCGCGCGTGCGAACCGCCTCATGCTCGGAGAGGATGCCGGAATATTCAAGCGGCATGTCCCAGCCGCCGAAATTGACCATCTTGGCGCCCAGGCGGCGGTGGAGCGAATGGAGTGCTGTTTTTCGGAGCAGAGCGGTCGCCGGCGTGATCACGGTGAATATCTTAACATCTACATCCAAGAACCAACCATGCGTGTTTTGATTGCTCGCGGCGGGGCTGCGGCCGGTGACTCCGACGGTCCTGGCAGAACCACCGTTTCCAGGATCAGCTTGCTCGCACCAAAGCTGCCGAGGGCATTCGCAGGATGGACAACCTTGGGGGCAGATGGCTTGTCGGGCGACTCGAGCGTATCCTACTATGGAGTCGAGGGTAGGCCAGACCGGGAAGGATAGCTCGCGTGAAGACGCTCTGCTCGCAGTGTGATAAGCCGGAGCCCGAGTGTGATTGCGAGAAGTACTGCTCGTTTTGCCAGTCGCAATTTCACATCCGGCTGTGCGTCGACGGACTGTACTATTGTCCCGATTGCCGGGAGGCCTGCGAAGCTCAGGTCGCGGAAGCAGCGGAGGCAGATGACCACTGATCCGGCCCGGACCGAATGCACGCTCAACGATGACGGCCGACTCATCATTGCGGTCGGCACCGTCGCCGGTCACACCGCTCTGCGCGCCGGACTACCGGAGAAGGTGCAGCAGTGCCTCGCGGACGCCGTGGTGCGGGCCTGCCGGGAGACATTCGCCGTCGTCGGTAACAACGGGGGACGGCCGCGCCAGGATTCGGCGATTCGCGTGGTCATCGCTGGTTTCCCCGATCGCGTCGAGGCGGTGATCGAGTATTCGGGCGGGCAGTTGCCGAAGTCCTCCCTTGAATCCGTGCTCCGTTGCGGGGCCCCAGAAGCCAAGGGCGCGGCCACCGGCCCGGCCGATGCCTCGCGCCTCGATCGCGTGCACTATGCGACGTGTGACGGCCAGTCCCGCCTGACGCTTGTCAAGTACCACGGCACGGTCGAACCGAAACTCAACGATGAATCGCAGATTCGGAAATTTCCCTGAAATCACATTGGTGCCGCAAACGCGTGGGCGGCGATCAGAGATAGAAGTTGATCCTGGCTCACGGGGACTTCCACTTTCAGCCGGTCGCCGCTCGGGGCGACGCGGACATTATCGAGTGCGCCGGCCAGAGCCGGATTCGTCTGTGCTTCCTGGTAGCGGCGGTACATGAGGCCCGCCTGGAGCGCCGCTCCGAGAAGATTCGCATCGTCGGTCGAATTGCAGACGGCCTGAAAGTGGGCGTCCAAGCCGTTATCCACTACGACGGCGATGGTCATGGCTTGCAGGCGGGTGATGATCGCAGCGGCCTGCGGAAACTGGTCCGCCTGCGGAACCAGCTGCTGCATGGCGAGATGCGCGTAACTTTGGTCAAGCACTGCCCAGATCAGGCCGCTGCCGTTTGTTTCGTTGATCAACGGAAAGAGCTTGTCGTTCGCTAGCAGGCTTTCGGCGGTGCCCGCGCGGACATCGATCAGTTTCTCGAGGGCGGAACGATGGCCGAAGGCGGCCGTGTTGGAGTCGATGAACGTAAACAGAATGTCGTCCATTCCCTTTCCGCCACCGAAGGCGTAGAGGTGGTAGCCGTGGATGTCCAGCACGGGCATCTTCTGCTGCTTGAATCGGGCCTCGGCGGAGGAAGGATCGAATTGCCCGAGCGCGACGCCGACGACGTCTTCGCCGCCACCCTTGGTGAGAGACATTCCAGCCCAGGCAAGCTCCTCGACCTGCGTATTCGGATCGACACCGGCTGTCGCGAGGAACTGCTCGAACTGGCGGAAGCGGCTGGGTAGAAGCTGTTCGCGGAGCTGCGGAAACCAGGAAAGGTTGCGCGCCGCCTTCAGGTCGGCGTAGGCGAACTCGCCCACCTGCTTCGGGAACATGCCGATGATGGCGGCGCTCAAAGATCCTGCGGAACTACGCTCGGGGACCGCAATTCGGGCGACCAGCAGTGCTCCTGCGGTGAA
>DATMRE010000004.1:0-3601 GCA_035566475.1 Verrucomicrobiia bacterium
AATCTGCCCTCGGTCGAGCGCGCGCTCAAGGGGTTGGGCGCCGAAACCGAGCGAGCGATCCAGCCACAGCAGGTTTCGACCGCGGAAGCCATTGTACTTCCTGGCGTAGGCCATTTCTCAGCGTTTGTGGCGGGGCTTCGCGAACGAGGCTTGACGGAGCCGCTCAGAGCCGCGATTCGTTCCGGCGTGCCCATTCTCGGAATCTGCCTTGGGCTGCAGGCGATGTACGCCTCGAGCGAAGAGGCTCCGGGAGAGGTGGGCCTGGGCTTCTTCCCCGGGGAGGTTCGGGCCCTGCCGACCTTTGTGAAGTCTCCTCATATCGGCTGGAATCAACTGGAGCCGATGGCGACGAGTCGACTCCTGCGCGGTGTCCCCGGGGACGCCTACTTTTATTTTGCACACTCCTACGCCGCACCCTCGGGAGGGGACGAGACGGTCGCGGCGTGTCATCACGGTGTCCGGTTCGCGGCGGTGATCGAGAAGCGCAATGTGTTGGGCGTCCAGTTCCATCCGGAAAAATCGGGAGAGACTGGCGCGCGCGTTCTGCGGAACTTCCTGGAGCCGGTCGAATGACTCTCGCGCGACGGATCATTCCCTGCCTCGACGTGGATGGAGGACGGGTGGTGAAAGGAATCGAGTTCGAAGGCCTTCGCGATATGGGCGACCCGGCAGAGCTTGCCGCCCGGTACAACCGCGAGGGCGCCGACGAATTGGTGGTCCTCGACATCAGCGCATCGCGCGACGGGCGCGCAACGTTTCTCGACACGATTCACCGCGTCGCCGAGCAATTGAACATCCCGCTCACGGCCGGGGGCGGCATCCGAAAGATGGAGGACGGCCGCGCCGTCCTGCGTGCCGGAGCGGACAAGGTCACCGTCAACACCGCGGCAATCGAGCGCCCGGAATTGATTTCTGAACTGGCACAGCAATTCGGCTCGCAGGCTGTCGTTCTGTCGATTGACGTGAAGCGCCGAGCTGCGTCCTGGGAGGCCTACGCTCGCGGAGGGCGTGTGGCCACAGGTTTCGATGCGGCCCAGTGGGCCGCAGAGGCAGTGTCTCGCGGAGCGGGAGAAATTCTGCTGACTTCGATCGACCGCGATGGAACGTCGACCGGGTTTGATTGCGAATTGACTGCCCGGATTGCGTCCACGGTGCCTGTTCCGGTGATTGCCTCGGGCGGAGCGTGCGGCTTTGAGGATTTTCTGGCCGTGTTCGAGAGAGGACGGGCAGACGCCGCGCTTGCTGCCTCGATTTTTCACAGCGAGTCGCACTCGATCCAGGTGCTCAAGAAATTCCTCTCCGAGCGCGGCGTGCCGATTCGGTTGAGCCGATGATCATTCCCTGTATCGACTTGCAGGGCGGCAGAGCCGTGCAGTTGGTTCGCGGTCGCCGCCGGGCGCTCGCCGTCCGTGACGTTCTCGGCCTTCTAGTCCGCTTCCGCGGCTATCCCATCCTGCACGTGATCGATCTCGATGCAGCCATGCGAAGAGGGACCAACGCCCGCTGGATCAAGCTGCTGTGCCGCCGCGCGAACATGAAGGTCCGCGTCGGCGGCGGCATCCGAACCGCTGCTCGCGCCCGGAGGATTCTCTCCTGGGGCGCAGAGAAAATCATCGTGGGCAGCGCCGCCTTCAGAAACGGCAGGGTCGCGCGTGATTTCCTCAAGCAGTTGGTCGGCGAGGTGGGGCGGAAGAAGGTGATCGTGGCGCTCGACACCGAAGGCGGCTGGATCGTGGTGCGCGGCTGGCGAGAACGCCTGAAACTCCAGCCGGAAGATGTGATCCCGGAGCTCGAGCCCTTCTGCTCGGAGTTCCTTTCGACGTTCGTCGACAACGAAGGCACGATGAAGGGAACCGACCTTCCCTGGTTTCGGAAGCTGCGGCGCGCGACCTCGCTGCCCATCACCGCCGCCGGTGGAATTCGCTCCATGCGCGAGGTGCGGGCCCTTGAGAAAATCGGAATGCATGCGGCGGTGGGAATGGCGATCTACACCGGACAGCTCGCGGCAAATAAGACCGGCAGTGGCAGCTCGTCCAGGGAACGAAATCCGAAGAACTCCCCTCCGAAATCGAGCCTCGGTTCTTTGCGCTAGAAAGCCCGCCAATCGGGCCATTGCAGCGCGTTCCATTCCGGAACATGCCGATCCCAAAACTTTCGTACTAACGGATTGAAACTGGAGTACTAGTGCTACTAGACCGAGCGGGGCCCTATCCTACGTTCGCTGGCAATCATCCGGCTCTTGAATGAGGGAGCCTACTAAAGAGGAACTAGCAATGAGAACTGAGGGGTTCGGAAACACCGCGCGCAGATTGATGTTCGTAGCTGCGGTTCTATCGTTCAGCCATCCTGTCCAGGCACAACGCCCAATCACCGTCTTTCCGCGATCCGATATGGAGAATCGAAGCCCGATCAGCTTCATGCGTCCCCACTTCCTGATCGACGCCGAAGCGGGAACGAGCCCATCGGCGCCGCCCACCTCCGCCCTAGCCCCGGCGCAGGTCCGCCGTGCCTATGGCTTTGACCGAGTGAACAATCAGGGGCATGGACAGATGATCGGAATCGTTGACGCCTATGACGACCCGAATATCGAGTCCGACCTCGGTGTTTTCAACAAACAATATGGTCTGCCAGCCTGTACGGCTGCCAACGGCTGTTTCAGAAAGGTCTACTCGCACCGAGGCCAGCCTGCTGCGAACGCGAACTGGGCGGTCGAAATCGCGCTCGATGTCGAGTGGGCGCACGCGATCGCACCGCAGGCCGTGATTCTTCTGGTCGAGGCTCCCTCGAACAGCTTCAGCGACCTGCTGAACGGTGTGGACGTAGCCGTTCGCGACGGCGCCTCGGTCGTATCCATGAGCTGGATGGCGGGTGAATTTCAAGGCGAAAATTTCCTCGACAACCATTTTGTTTCAAACGGAGTGACCTTCCTCGCGGCTTCGGGCGACGGTGGCACCGGAGTCGCCTACCCGGCGGCATCGCCCAATGTGATCGGCGTCGGCGGAACCTCGCTGTCACTCAATGCCGGCGGAAATTACCAGAGCGAAATCGCCTGGAGCGGCAGCGGCGGCGGGCTGAGCACGATCGAGCGCGAACCGAGCTTTCAGGCGCAGCTCGGGGTTCCGGATGATTCCCGCGGCTTCCGTGGCATCCCCGACGTTTCCTACAACGCGAATCCAGGGACCGGGTACGCGATTTACGACTCGCTCGGGGTCAATCGGTATTCCGGATGGTTCCAGGTGGGCGGAACGAGCGCCGGCACGCCCCAGTGGGCCGCGCTTATTGCCATTGCCAATTCGATGCGAGCCGCCCAGCGGAAAGCCAACTTGACGAGCACGAACACGCCGCTCTACTCCATCGCGAAGTCCGCGCCGGGTAAGGATTTTCACGCCGTCACCCGCGGCAGCAACGGAGCATGCGGCCTGCTCTGCACCGCCATGCCCGGTTATGACTACATCACCGGCATGGGGACGCCGCAGGCGAATGTTTTGATCGGCGTGCTCGCCGCCGCGCGCTAGTCCCCGGAAAATCGCCGCTCCGGCTGAAGCGCGAGGATCGCTCGGGGTAAGATGGCGGCGAACCTTACCCCGGGGGGGGCGCCAAG
>DATMRE010000005.1:0-2166 GCA_035566475.1 Verrucomicrobiia bacterium
GCCGCCGTCGTAGAGCTTGCGATGCCATGCGCGCCGGCGTTCGAACTCTTCCTTGGTATCAGGATCGTGAAGTTCGCCATCGTCGCGCGAGTCGCGAGGCAGGTTCTTTTCGAGCCAGCCTCTGAATTCATGGCGAAACGCCTCGTCCTCTTCGTTGAACTTGAAATCCATCGGCGTAACCTTAGTTTCCTGCGAGCCAGCCTGGTGTCGTTACGGTTCGAAGCGGAAATTGCCGCTGCGGCGGACGATATGGCCTGCCGTCGGACCCGCGAAATGAGTGCCGATGACGCGAATCGGCTGATCGCAGAAGCGCTCGACAAATTTCTTTCGAGTATCGACGGCCATCTTCGGGTCGACGTCGAATCCGCAGACCCAGTCTGGGTGCGCAACCTGCATCGGATGGTGAATCAGATCGCCCGTGATGACGGCGTTCTCGCCACGCGAGGAAATGCGCACGCTGATATGGCCCGGAGTATGGCCGGGAGTCGGTTCGAGAGAGACTTCGCCCGTAAGCCTCAGATTTGGATCGACCAGGTCGGCGAGACCCGCGTCGATCACGGGACGAACCGAGTCTTCGATCGGCTTCATATTGTCAGGGCTGTCGTTAAGCTTCGACCAATGGTCCCATTCGCGCTGCCCCATCATGTAACGCGCCTTGGGAAAGGTCGGCACCCAGTTGCCGTTTACGAGCATGGTGTTCCAGCCGACGTGATCGAGATGGAGATGCGTGCAGACGACGGTATCGATCGAGTCGCGCGAGAATCCCGCCTTTTCGAGGTCCGCGAGGAACGGCAGGTGCAGGTCGTTGAAATCCTTGAATCCCGGACGCGGCTTGTCGTTGCCCACGCAGGTGTCGACCAGGATGCGCCGTCCTTCGGATTCCACGAGCAGGGCGTGGATACTCAGGCGAATTTTCGTGCCGGCATCGTCGACGAAGGGCTTGAGCCATTCGCCCTCGCGTTTCAGGTTGTCGGGCGTCATCTCGCCCACGAGCATTGTACCGTTCCAGATCGGCTCTTGCTCCTGCAGCTTCGTGATTTTGACGTCACCGATTTTCCAGGTCTGCATGGCGATACCTCCGCGTGATCTTCATCCGCATTATCTTGGCGCACCTTAACGCGGACCGCACCGTGTCGGCAATCGCGGAGGGCTGTATTCTGAGCCGGGAACGGTTGCGGGGCGACGGCTTCTCGGGCTTAGATGAAGTTAAATCGCCTCGCAGAGTTGGGAAATTTCGATGCCTCAGCCAACAGTGGTCGTCGCCGGAACCGGCTTCACAGCGCTGCGCCAGTATATGAACGAGCAGCTTCCCGGAGTTCGCCTCGAGATGGTCGCTCCGGCGGATCTGCGAAAGAACGGCTTTGCCGCGGACGTATTGATCCCCGCGATGGCCCGTATTGACGGCGAGATGATGGACCGTATCGAGGGGCTGCGCTTGATCCAGCAGTGGGGCGTTGGCCTCGAAGGGGTCGATATCGAAGCCGCGACGCAAAGGCGTATTGCGGTCGCCAGGGTTCCGAGCGCGGGCACTGGTAACGCGGAGTCGTGTGCTGAATGGTGCGTGATGGCCGCGATCGCGGTCAGCCGGCATCTGCCGGCGGCGGAACAGACCATTCGCGCTGGGACGGGGTGGGGCACGCCCCGCGGCCGGGCGATGTTGGGGCGCACGGCCGGCATTATCGGCCTGGGTGGCATTGGGCAAGCGCTCGCAGAGCGGTTGAAGCCATTCGGCATGCGTCTGCTCGGCTTGCAACGCCGTCCCGATCCCGCGTTGGCGGAGCGACTCGGACTCGAATGGGTCGGCGGTCCGGAGCAACTTCCCGAGCTTTTACGTCAGAGCGATTACTTATTCCTTTGTGCTCCGCTGACCGAACAGACGCGCGAGCTTATCGACGAAAGGGCCCTCGCGCTGTTGCCCGAACAGGCATGCATCATCAACCCGTCTCGCGGCGGCCTGCTAAGCACGAAGGCGCTACTGCAGGCGTTGTCGGAAGGGCGGTTGATGGGGGCGGCCCTGGACGTTTACGAGCAGGAACCTCTCGATCACAACTCGCCGCTCCTCGGGCGCACCGATATCCTGACCACCCCGCATATCGCCGGCGTCACCGACATCTCGTACAGGGGCATCGGTCAGGGTGTGGCCGAGAACGTACGGAGATTGCTGGC
>DATMRE010000006.1:0-7624 GCA_035566475.1 Verrucomicrobiia bacterium
CCGCCGCGGCATTCGTGCGCGGCTCACCAAGCGCATACCCGTGGCCCGCGGCCTCGGTGGCGGGTCGAGCGACGCGGCGGCCGCGCTGGTCGGCATGTTGCGTCTGATGAAGAAGAAGCTGCCGCTCGAGCGACTGATCGAAATTGCCGCGAGCCTGGGCGCCGATGTGCCATTTTTCCTCTTCGGAGGGCGCGCGTTGGCAGTCAGCCGCGGCGACGAAATCTATCCCTTGCCCGATGGGCCGAAGCGAGTCGTTCTCGTCGTTTCTCCACGAGACACGGGGGTGAGCACGAAGGAAGCCTACCAGTGGATTTCTGCGGAATTGACAAAGCGCCCAAGACCCCCTACCATTTGGAGGTTCTGCGCTCTGTGCTGGAGCCGGCCGGGCCGGGTCTCGAACGATTTCGAGGGACCGGTCTTTTGCCGCCATCCGCGCCTCGGAGAAATTCGGGACGGATTGCTCCAGCGAGGAGCTGCGGATGCCGCGCTGGCGGGTAGCGGGTCGGCGGTGTTTGGCGTATTCCGAAACCCAGCGCAGGCGCGCCGAGCCGCCCGAGAGTTCCCGGAAGATTCGGTTTTTGTCGTGGAAACTGTTTCCAGGGAAAAGTATGGCCGGGCACTTGGTTGGCGTGTGGCCACCTGAGGGGAAAACTTTGGCGGACGGCAAGTTCAAGATTTTTTGCGGGACCGCCAATCCGGCTCTAGCGGACGCCATCTGCCGCTATCTCGGCGTGCCCCGGGGCCGGGCCGAGCACGGCCAGTTCTCGGACGGTGAGACGCGTTATCAGATTCTTGAGAACGTGCGCGGAGCGGACGTGTTTGTCGTGCAGCCCTGCTCAACTCCGGTGGATTTCCACCTTGTGCAGCTGCTGCTGATGATCGACGCCTTCAAGCGGGCCTCGGCCTGGCGGATTACGCCCGTGATTCCCTACTATCCGTACGCGCGGCAGGACCGCAAGGACCGACCGCGCGTGGCCATCTCGGCGAAATTGGTGGCGGACCTTCTGGAGACGGCCGGAGCGAGCCGCGTATTGTCGCTCGACCTGCACGCACCGCAGATCCAGGGATATTTCAACATCCCGGTGGATCATTTGTACGCCGCGCCTGTGCTCGTCGAGTATTTTCAGAAGAAGAAGCTCGGACCGATTACCGTTGTTTCACCCGACGCGGGCGGCGTGGAGAGGGCCCGGCTCTTCGCGAAGCGGATTGACGCCCCACTGGCGATCGTCGACAAGCGGCGCATCGACGTCAACGTGAGCGAGGTGATGAACCTGATCGGCGACGTGGCCGGGCGACCGGCGCTCGTGGTTGACGACATTATTGACACGGCCGGAACGCTCGTGAAAACCGCAGAGGCGCTGCTCGAGCACGGGGCCACCAAGGTCTACGCGGCTTGCACGCATCCGGTGTTCTCGGGCCCGGCGGTCGAGCGCATCACGAAGTCTGAAATCGAGGAGGTTGTGGCGACCGATTCGGTGCCGCTCAACGGAGCGGCTCAAAAACTTCCCAAGGTCACCGTGTTGAGCGTGGCCGGATTGCTCGCGCGGGGCATTCAGTCGATTCACGAGGAGACTTCGATCAGCGAGTTGTTTATCTAAGCCGGTTTTCGGTCTAGCATGGACGGCGGGAACTGGAGAGGACTCGATCGATCGCCGGCCGCTCGGGCTAGAAGGAATTTGGGAGACCGATCAAGGAAGGACGTATGGAGACATTTACGGTTGAAGGTAAAGTTCGCGAGGAACGCGGCAAGAACGCCGCGCGGCGCACGCGTCGGACGGGCATGGTTCCCGCGGTTCTCTATGGCGGCCGCAAGGATTCAATTTCTCTCGCCGTGAACGCCAAGCAGGTGGCGAAGATTCTTCGTTCGGAGACGGGACATAATACGATCTTCACCGTGCAGGTGGCCGAGGGGGACGCAGAGAAGGCCATGTTGAAGGATTGGCAGGTCGATCCGATGAGCGGGGCGCTCCTGCACGTGGACCTGCTGCGCATTGCCATGGATGTGCGCATGCGCGTGCAGGTGCCCGTACACACCTTCGGCGAGCCGCAGGGCGTGAAGATGCAGGGCGGCATTTTCGAGATGGTCACTCGCGAGGTCGAGATCGAATGCTTCCCGGGCGATATCCCGGAAGAGTTCAGGGTGGATGTGAGCGAGATGCTGATCGGCAAACAGCTCCGCGCGGCCGATCTACCGTTTGATCCACAGAAGATCAAACTCTTAACCGACCCGCAGCGCGTGATCGCCCACGTCGTGGTGCTCAAGAAGGAAGAAGAACCGGTGGTGGAAGCGGCTGTGGCGACCGAAACTGCGCCGGCCGAGCCCGAAGTGATCAAGAAGGGGAAGAAGGAAGAAGAGGGCGAAGCGGAGGAAGCGGCCGAAGCTCCCAAGACGGAGAAGTCCGAGAAGAAGGGGAAGGAGAAGTAAGCCGGCTGGCCTCCCCGGGACGCCGAAGCATCGAGCCTGCCCATGCGACTGATCGTCGGCCTCGGCAATCCCGGTCCCGAATACGAATGGACGCCGCACAACATGGGTTTTCTGGCGGTCGGCCGGGTGGCGGAACGCGCGGGTGTTCGGATCACGCGGCCGGAGGGCAAGGCGCACGTCGGGCGCGGCGAGGTCGCCGGACAGGAAGTGATCCTGGCCAAGCCGCAGACGATGATGAATTTGAGCGGCGTGTCTGTCGGGATGCTGCTCAACCGGTACGAATGCGATCCTCGAGAATTGATCGTACTGGTCGATGAGGTGGATCTGCCCTGGGGTACCTTGCGGATTCGCGAGCGAGGCAGGGCCGGCACGCATAACGGCATGAAATCGGTGGTCCGCGCGCTCGGCACGGGTGAATTTATCCGCATCCGCATGGGCGTGGGGCCGGAGAAGGTGTGGGGCGAGCTGAAGGATTACATCCTGTGCCCCATGGGCCGCGCCGAGCGCGAGATTGCCATGCAGATGGCTCAGGAGGCCGCCGAAGCGGTCGAGCTGATTCTGACCGAGGGAGTCAGCAAGGCGATGACCCGGTTCAATCGCCGGGTATCGCCCGCCGAAGAGAGTTCCCCCTAGAGGATTAGGGACTGCGGTACGAAAGGCAAGAAATCGAGGACCTATGGAAGAGCGTCAGTACGATCTGATTTTTATCTGCCGGCCGGATACGCCAGAGCCGGAGATCGACAAGGTGATCTCCACACTCGAGCACACGGCGACCGAAAAGGGTGCCAAGATCGAGAAGACGGAGAAGTGGGGCCGGAAGCGCATGGCCTACCGGGTGCACAGGCTGCGCGAGGGTTTCTACGTCTACCTGGTCATCCGTTCGAGCCACGGTGAGGTAGTGAAGGAACTCGAGCGCCGGCTGAAAGTTTCCGATGTGGTGATCAAATATTTGACGATTCGTCTGGACGAGGAATTGAAGCGACAAGAGAAACTCAAACGTCACCGAGAGCGGCGCGCTGCCCGGCGTCCGCGCAAGGCCACCCCGACGGCACAGGTACCGTCTGCGGCCGGCGGTGAACAAGCGACGGCACTTTAGTAAGGAGAAATCGAATGGCCGAAGATAACGCGCCGCAGCATCACGCGCCAGCATCGGGGTCGCAGCACCATGGCGCGGGTTCGGGACCGCCGGGATCCTCCGGGCCACGCGCCCAAGGGGGGCGGCCGGGAGGGCCGGCGAAGCGGGGCAAGAGGAACTTCATCCGCAAAAAGAAGGTCTGCCGGTTCTGCGTCGACAAGGTGGACTTCATCGATTACAAAAAGGCCGACGTGTTGTCGCCGTTCATCCAAGAGCGCGGGAAAATTCTTCCGCGCCGAATGACGGGGACTTGCGCGCGACACCAGCGCTGGCTGACGGTAGCGATCAAGCGGGCGCAAAATATCGCGTTGCTGCCGTTCGCGGCAGAGCTGTAGAAGGAAACCTTGGCGGGGCTTAGCCCGAAGCTCTCGGCTGAGGGGTGTCTCTAGGAAACCAGACACGATCTTCGCGGAGCAAATCTGAGGGACGGAAAATGCAGATCATTCTTCAGCAAGACATCGAGAAGCTCGGCACGCGCGGCCAAGTTGTGGAAGTAGCCGAGGGTTACGCCCGGAACTTTCTGTTGCCCCACAAGCTTGCGCTGGAGGCCTCGGCGAGCAACATGAAACGGCTCGAGAAGATGCGCACAGCCTTCGCGATCCAGGAAGCTACCGAGAAGGGGGAGGCGCAGAAGGTCGCGGAGGCGCTCGGGACCGTGTCGCTCGAATTGACTCGCAAGGCCGGCGAAAAGGATCAGCTTTTCGGCTCGGTCACCTCCGCGGATATTTCCGAGGCGCTCGCGGCCAAGGGGTACAACCTCGATAAGCGCAAGATCGTGCTCGCTGATCCGATCAAGCTCGTCGGCGAATATGAGATCCCCATCAAGCTGCACCGCGAAGTGAGCGCGACCGTTAAGCTCGCCGTCAAAAAAGACGAGTAGGCGCCGCTGGCCCGGCCGCCGCTTCCGTCATCTTGCTTCTTCTCTGCCTCAGCGCTTTTTTTCAACAGCGCGATGTGAATTTCACAGCCCGACGTCGAACTACTTCATTGACGCCGATCGGCGAGTTCCCCACAATCGTCCGCTGTTGCAGCTCCGCTCTTCCGCGCGGCATCCTGCGAACAATCGAGCACGCCGGGCGACAGCACCGGGCACGGCTCGGACCAAGCGTGCTTCACCGGTCTCCTCGGCCGATCGACCGACCCGGGAGTCGCAAAGCTCCCGAACGCGGGGACCGCCAACACGGCGCGGCTCCAGCCGTGGCCTCGCGGCCCGAAGGACCGAGAGAGATCTGAGCACTTGCGCGGAGCGGAAGTTTAGGCGAAGATAAAGCGAACTAAAATGGCCACCGATACCGCTCTCGAACGCCCGCTCCCGCATAATCTGGAAGCCGAACGCAGCATTCTGGGAGCCATCCTGCTCGACAACCACGCCCTGAACGCGGCTGTCGAGAGACTGCGCTCGGACGATTTCTTCCTCCCGCAACATCGCCACATTTTCGAGCAGATGATCCAGCTCGGCGAGAAGCAGCAGGCCATTGATACGGTCACGCTGATGGAGGACCTGAACCGCCGCGGCCAGCTCGAGGCCGCCGGAGGGGTACCCTATCTCTCGCAGCTTGCCGATGGACTGCCGCGTGTCACCAACGTCGAGCACTACGCGCGCATCGTCAAGGAGAAGGCGACCCTTCGGAATTTGATTTTCTCAGCTTCGGCGATTCAGGAGCAGGCGTTGGCGGCTGGGGACGATGCCGACAGCATCCTCGACCGCGCCGAATCCGCGATCTTCCAGCTGGCGGAGGATCGCGTCCGGACCGGGCTCATCGGGGTTAAGGACCTCGTAAAGGAAGGATACGAGCGGCTGGAAAAAATCTTCAGCGAAGGCCGCCGGATCACCGGTCTGGCCACCGGGTATCCCGGCCTCGACAACGAAATTGCGGGCCTGCAGAATTCTGAGCTCATCATCCTCGCGGCGCGCCCTTCGATGGGAAAGACGGCCCTGGCTCTCAATATCGCCGAAAACGTGGCGCTCCGTCAGGGCCAGCCCGTGGCCGTCTTCAGCCTGGAAATGTCGAAGGAGTCACTGCTTCTGCGTCTGCTGGCTTCTGAAGCGCGCGTCGACGCGCACAAGTTCCGCACCGGGCACATGAATCGGGACGACTGGGAAAAAGTGACGCGCTCACTCGCCGAGCTCGGCGAAGCGCCGATCTGGATTGACGATTCCGCTTCCTCGACCGTGCTCGAGATGGGCGCCAAAGCGCGCCGGCTGAAGCGTGATCGCGGGCTAGCGCTCGTGGTCGTGGACTACCTCCAACTCGTCGTCCCCACGCACACGAGCCGCGGGAGTAACCGGCAGGAGGAAGTCTCCGGCATTTCGCGCGCGCTCAAAGGCCTGGCGAAGGAATTGAAAGTGCCGGTCCTGGTGCTCAGCCAGTTGACCCGCGCCCCCGAACGCGAAGAGCGCAAGCCGCAGCTCTCCGATCTGCGCGAATCGGGAGCGATCGAGCAGGACGCCGACGTCGTCCTGTTCATCAACCGCCCGAACTTCTACAAGACCGATCTTCCCGAAGAAGATCGAGCCAAGGCGGAGCTGGTCATCGCCAAGCAGCGCAATGGCCCAACCGGTGTCAGAAACTTCGTCTTCCTGAGCCGCTACACCCGCTTTGAAGAAGCCGCGCCGGACGCCTGGAGTTCGGGCCCGGAGGGGTAGGCTCCAGTCGAACTGTCATCCCGCGCCCACAGTCGTGTCGCTGAGTCCGCGCATGCCCGCCACGGCCGGGGTGCCGTGCGGCCGGGACTGGCGGGCGAACCACCGCATTCTAGTCAGAAATCAACCATCCGAACCACAAGCGCCAGCGGCGGTCGAATGGCCCGCCGGGTGCAATGACATCGATTGCCCTGTTTACCGAAACGGTGCGAGCCGATCGAGCGGTCGCAGTTTCGTCGCTCCGTTTGAGGTGGAGTCTGGCATTCTAAATGACCATGTCGAAAACGATTCACGCGGCCGGCCGGCCGGTCTGGGCTGAAATTTCGCTGAAAGCCATCCTCAAGAATCTGGGGGTGATTCGCCGCCACGTCGGCCCGAAACCCGAGATTCTGGCGGTCGTCAAATCGAACGGCTACGGCCTCGGTGCCGTGCCGATTTCGAGGGCGCTCGAAAAAGCCGGCGTGAATTGGTTCGGCGTCACCTGCGCAAATGAGGGCATCGAGCTTCGCGAAGCGGGGGTGCGCAAACGCATCCTGGTTCTCACCGGATTCTGGCCGGGCGAGGAAAAACGCTTGATCAAATATCGTCTTACGCCTGCCGTGACGCGCCTCGAGGATGTGCGCCATCTCGAGCGTGCCGCAGGCTCGGTCGGCGGACGAACTTCTCGGCTGCGCTTTCATTTGAAAATCAATACCGGCATGAACCGCCTGGGGATCTCGCCGTCGGAGATCGACGCGTTTCAAAGCGCGCTCGCTCAGTGCCGACACATCGAGCTCGAAGGCACATTCACGCACTTCGCCTCCGCCGAGGATTTCAGCGCGCGCCAGACCGACGAGCAAGAGCGGCGATTCCTTCAGGTCCTCGCCCGGATGCGCACACTCGGAGTTTCGCCCGGGATCGTGCACATGGCCAATAGCGGGGCGATCTGCGCCCGGCCGACCACGTGGGCGGATATGGTCCGCCCCGGGGCGATTCTCTACGGCTACTACCAGTCGTTTGACCCTCCGAAGAAGGGCCAGGAGGTGAGGCGCCGGTTGCCGATCGAACCGTGTCTTTCCTTCCGCGCCCGGATCATTGCCTTGCGCGACCTTGCGCCGGGCGAGCCGGTGGGGTACGGTGCGCGGTTCGTCACCGAGCGGCCGTCGCGGATTGCCGTGATCAACGCCGGCTATGCCGACGGGATGTTGCGTCAGCGCACGAATCGAGGGTGCGTTCTGGTACGCGGGCGCCCGGTGCCTCTGGTCGGGACCATTTCAATGGATTTGACGGCGCTCGACGTGACTGACGTGCCGGGAGCCGCGCTCGGCGATATCGTCACGATTTATGGCCGGGATGGAGAGGCCGCGATCCAGGTCTCTGATGTGGCCCGGGAGATCGGCACCGTCACCTCGGATCTTCTTTGCGCGCTCGGCCGGCGCGT
>DATMRE010000007.1:0-21423 GCA_035566475.1 Verrucomicrobiia bacterium
ACTGGGAAAACTGCTGATTGTTGCAGTTGGTTTCGGCGTTTGTGCTTCCTCCGCTCGAACCGAAGACGGCGTTTGTGCAGGAGTCATTGTAGGATGTCTCGGGAATATAGCCCTTGGCAGACGCCAGGGTCGACGGGTCATTCGATGAATTCCAAAACGCAGTCGGATCGGTGAATTGATCGAAGTCGGTGCCCCCGACGGCGACGTTGTAAGGCGTGGAGGCAAGTCCGCTCACTGCCAAACCCATAGTGGCCGGTTGCTCGGTGGTTACGTTAGGATCGGGAAAATCGCAACCGGCTGAGGCGTTGTCGCCCGTAGAAACCACGACGGTGATTCCCTCAGCTGCCGCCTGCTGCCATAGTGAGCTAAAAAACGTGTTGCCGGCCGTACCCAATTCGGCTTCGCAGTTGCCATAGCTCTCAGCGAGAATCTGCGGAACGGGCGTCATGGTGTTGACGATGTACAGGGCGGAGAGATCAACGCCGGCGCTCGTACTGGTTGACGCAGACGCCACGAGCACGATGTTGGCACCTTTCGCCACCCCGCCAGACCACTCCACATCGAGGTCCGACTCCCCTTCATCGCCGCTCGCCACTTGCAACCCCGGATCTTTGCCACCGAGCTGGACCGTTGGGTTATTGGGGGGAAGCCCGAAAGAGGCCCTGAAGTTGGCTACATCCTGGATATTGATATTGCTCTGGCCGACCACGGCAATCGTTTCACCCCTCCCATCGATGCCCGCATTCCAGAGCGGGAGGACATTGTAGATTGTGGCGAAGTCGTAGGGGCCGAGTGCAAAGCAAGGGGCCGATCCGCAGATTTTGGCCGAACTGAAGGTGAAATCCGGATTCAGTGCTCTCAGGTCTCCGGTCGCTTTTGATTTCGAAAATCGACCGATGCGGTGGCTCATGGGTCTCTTAGGAAAGTTATTGAGCGTGTTCACCCCGGCGACGACCGGCGCAAGGGCAGCGGGAATTTGCGGGTCGCTTGCATTCGCCCAGTGCTCCTCTCCGTTCCTGGCATATCGATGGATCGCCGTGTGAAAAGCCGCCTGAACTTGCCCGGCGGTGCCGGAAAACTCAATGACCGTGCGCCCCTTCGACACCTCGGCGATCTGGAAGCCATGCGAGCGCAGCCAGGAGATGATCGTCTCGATGTCCTGATCGGAGGGGCCAAACTGCTGTCCGAATTCTTCCGGGGTGAGCCACCTGTGATAGTTCGATGAGGATCGGTCCTGCTGCTCGGCGAGCAGCTTCTCAAGAGCAGCTTCCCGCTCGGGACTACGCTTGAGGACAAGCAGCATGCGGTCCATCACGAGGCTCGCCGGCGCCGGGCCGCGGTCAAATTCTGCGCGGGCCAGCGGATGCGTGTTGCCCCTGAGGACGGTCAGTTTCGATTCGTCAGGAGCCTGCTCGATCCGCGGCTGGAGGTCATTCGCTTGTCCGGTTGCGCTCGCCGGCATGAGCGAAAGGAAAGCAAGAGCGAGTAAGAATCTGGTTCGCACCTTGTCGAGAACCTTCATATAGAGCGTTCCTACGCCCCATCTGTGATGCTATCAGGCATCGAGGAAGTTGGACGTAAACGGATTGCGACCGTGTAGAGAACGTAACACCGGCAGTTTGAAGCCTCGGTGCGAACGGTTAGCGAGAGATGCGGATGCGGCCGGCGAGCGTGCGGGCGCGCTCGCGGGCGATGTCGATGTACTTTTGATCCTCGGCGAGCCGATCGAGTGTGGTCAGGAACCGTTCCGGCTCGGGAAGCAGCTTGTTGTTGTAGTCTGCATCGATTTGAACGAGTACGTCGTTCACGCCGAGATGGTCGTAACGCATCGTGCGCTGGAGGTCGGAGAGGTCCGATTCCTCTCGCGAGAGGCCTTCAAAGATATTGAGCAGCTGGGTCGCGGAGCTGTCGAGCGTGTAGTTGAACGTAACCTCGTGCGTCTCGCCGCCTTTTTGGTACCCGAAGGTTTTCTCGCCGAGGTTGGCGAGCCGGCGGTGGACCTCGAGGTCCACGCCCTGGAAATCATGAAGCTTCCCGGTGAGGTCGAGAATTTTTTGCAGCAGCGGCGCACCGATCTCAAAGGGCTGCGGGTTGGCTTCTTCGTCGAGCTGGCGAATATCGAAGGTGCCGGAACCGGACTCGCGCACCTTGATCTCGACGAATTCTGGATAGCTCGATTTAAAGATCTTGCGGAACGTGATCGTTGCTCCGTCACCTGCACGAGCACTCCCGGGCATGCTGCGGGCCGCTTGAGCTCTCGCCGACAGAAGCGGCAATATCGCCAAACCCCATGGAAGTGCAAACAGGAGGACGAGACTCGTCGGGAGGAAATTCAATTGGTTCGCCACACTCTTCGCGCGGAAGAGATCTCTGAACGAACTACGCTCAGTCCAATTGTGCCGAGTGGAATTCATCATCAGTGTCGAAACCGTGCGGGGCGCGCTCGGATGCTCGGGAAGGCAAAGCGGGGCGGGGCGCCCGTAGCCACTGCGATGCGATCCCGCGCCCGTGACACGTGCGCGTGGCAGAGGGCCACGGCTAGCGCATCGGACGCGTCGGCAGGTTCGGGGCAACTCGAAAGGCCGAGCAGCGACTTGACCATCTGTTGGATCTGCTGCTTCGAGGCGCCGCCAAAACCGGCAACACTGGCCTTCACTTCACGCGGAGAATAGCTGTGCGCCGGAATCTGAGCCTGCGCCGCGGCGAGCAGAACGACGCCGCGCATTTCCGCGAGCCTCAGCGCTGTTTTCATATTGAGCGCCGCAAAGACCGATTCGACGGCGACCGCTTCGGGCACGAACTCTTCGACCAGCTTGGCGATCAACTGGTGAATCTCGCGCAGCCGCGCTGCAAAGGTGGCGCGCGTCGGAAGCTTCAGTGCGCCAAATCGCACTAGCTCCGGTCGGGACCCCCCGAATTCAATGATGCCGTAACCGGTCGCGCCCGCGACCGACGGGTCGACCCCTAAGACACGAAGCCCGGCAGCATTCGTCGCCGGTGGTATGGATGGATGCGAAGACATGTTGACCCGCACAAGTGTACGTGCGAGCCGGAACTGGTGGGAAGTGTTTTTTGGGGTCAGCACGGTCGGAAGGAAACTATGAGGCAACGGCGGCCTGGATTTCCTTTTCGTCGATATCGAAGTTCGCATATACGCGCTGCACATCGTCGTGATCTTCAAGCGTTTCGACCATCCGAAGCATCTGCTGCGCCTGCTGGCCGCTCAGTTTGACGTAGTTCTGCGGAACCCAGGCTACCTCGGACGACGAGGGCGTAATACCCGCGCTGGCAAGCGCATCGCGAACTTTCTCCATCGCTTCGGGTGGCGTCGTCACTTCCCACGCGGAACCATCGTCGCGCAGGTCTTCTGCTCCGGCGTCGAGGACGATGCTCATCATCTTCTCTTCGTCCGCCTGTTCCTTCGGCACCACGATATCGCCCTTACGGTGGAACATCCATCCGACGGCGCCGGTCTCGGCCAAGTTGCCGCCGTTCTTTGAAAACATGTGACGAATCTCGCTGACGATTCGATTCCGGTTGCTCGTGACGACCGCTACGAGAACCCCTACGCCTCCGGGACCGTAGCCCTCGAAGGTCACCTCGTCGAGCGTTTCGCCTTCGAGCTGCCCCGTGCCTCGCTGCACCGCCCGCTCGATATTGTCGTTGGGCATGTTCTCGCTCTTGGCCGCCAGGATGGCCGTCCGCAGGCGAGGGTTCGTGTCCGGATCCGATCCGCCGACTCGAGCAGCGATCGTCAATTCCCGAATGAGCTTGGTAAAAATCTTCCCCCTGCGCGCGTCCGTGGCCGCCTTCTTATGCTTGATCGTCGCCCATTTCGAATGTCCAGACATCGGTGAACCTTCTACAGTAAGTGTGGCAGGAGCAACAGTATAGCTCTTGCCGCGATAGTGTAGCAGCAGGGCAAAAAACAGGCAAGAGAGCGGCGATCAGGAGATCCGGACGATCTGGCCGGCGATCGCCGTTTTTAAAATCTTCTCCCGACCGGCCCTTCCCGTGTGTCTTCGTGGCCGCAGCGAACGACGGCCGGCCTGCAACGGCCGGAGCGCGCAACAATTCGCGGAGCGCAACCGGACCGAGTAAGCTTCGATGGGAGAACATTCGATCAAACGCGAATTCTCCGACATGGCGTTGACCCTGTCCTCCAGAAGCGCGACCTATATCTTCGTTGTCGGGAGTCATCCCGAGTCGAAGCACGGAACGCCCGGAGGACCGCAACCGCTCCGTTTCGGAAATCGAAATATGGTTCAACTGATTGAAACCCGATACCTGCGTGGTCAGCTCGATCGGCTCGGGAATCGAAGCAGGCACTCTCTTTTCCGCGGAAACTCCGGCCGCAGGCCTCACGGCGTGCCGAGGATTTAATGCCCACGTCATATTCTAATAACACCGCCGCGTTATTCACATCGTGGCCGAGTTTGATTCCGCCGGTTCGAGTCGACACGGATTCAGGCCCTGTCCTTTCAAGGAGGCCACGTGATTGGGAAGCAGCTTCGCTCGCCGGCGGTCGGCATAACGGCGTTCAATTTGGCCATTGTGGTCCCCGATGGCGTCCTGGCAAGACCGAGCGTTCATGGCAGGGGCGATGCCGACGATTTCTCGACTGAAACGCCGATCACGCACAATCTTCCAAGAAAACGCGTCCTTCGACCAGCATTCCAGGATCTATCCCCCCGCCGCAACCTTCTCGGGCGAAACCCGGTTTCATGCCAAGGACGTCACGGCATACATGTCCCCGTAGTCTCGGACCCCACCTAACGCCCCTCACTGGCTCGAGCCGGCCGCCCGGCTCGAGCCAGCCTTCTTTTTATGCGTTCTGCAAGGCGTATCCAGGATGTATTCTTGAGCGTCTGCTCGGGCGGACGTTTTTCCGATGATTCTGAAGAAGACCCATGGCTAGAAACCCGCAGAGCGTCGATCTGACACAGGTCTCCGAATGGGATGACGGCAAGGTCTTCCGCAAGCAAGACTATCTCGCCGGCGAAGAGCCTCTCGAGATCCGCGTCGGCCACCTCCCTCTGAGCGTCACGATGCGCACCCCGGGCAACGACCTCGAGCTGGCCGCCGGATTTCTGTTCACCGAAGGCCTCGCGGAGCGCCGCGCGCAAATCGTTTCTCTCCAAGCCGAGCGCGGGGATCGAAAGAATCGCGGGAATGTGGTCGAGGCAGAACTAGCTCCGGAATGCGCGCCCGAAGTCGAAAAAACGCGTCGGCACTTTTTTTCCGCCTCGAGTTGCGGAATCTGCGGGAAGGCTTCGATCGATTCGGTGCGCTCGCGAACACTGCGACGGCCCAGCCAGGATTTCCGCCTCGATCCAGAAACGTTGGTTCGCCTCCCCGACGCGCTTCGGAGCTCGCAAGCCGTCTTTGGCCGCACGGGCGGCCTTCACGCCGCTGCACTGTTTGACGCGAACGGCGAATTGCTCATTCTGCGCGAGGACATCGGCCGGCACAACGCGGTAGACAAGGTAATCGGCTGGGCGCTGCTCGCAGATCGCGTTCCGCTCACCACCTCGGTTCTGCTGGTCAGCGGTCGCGGCGGCTTTGAGATCGTGCAGAAAGCTATTGTGGCCGGATTGCCGGTTGTAGCTTCGGTTTCGGCGCCTTCGAGTCTTGCCGTCCAGCTTGCGCGCGAGCTGCGGCTCACTCTGATCGGGTTCCTGCGCGGGCGGCGGTTCGTTATCTATGCGGGTGAAGACCGAATCAGCAATCCCTCGAGCGATGGCGGGCGACCGGACTAGTTCTCTCCCGCTTGGCCGAGCACTTCGGGCGTGGCCGCCTCAAGATGCTCGCTGCGACTGCGGAGCATCTCGCGAAACGCAGCAAACAAATCACGATTCCACCATCCCCGTACCGCCTCTTCTTCCATTACTTCGAGCGCCACCGCCGGGGAAGCGGCCGATCGATAGGGCCGGTCTGTCGTGAGCGCGTCGTACACGTCGGCGAGCTGCAGGATACCCGCCGTCAGCGGAATCTCCCCACCGCGCAGACCGTCGGGATAGCCTGAGCCGTCGTACCTCTCATGATGATGGCGGATAATCGGGAGCGCCAGGCGAAATGTTCGGAGAGGAGCGCAGATGCGCTCGCCCACGACGGGGTGTTTGTGCATCACCTCCGCTTCATCGAGCGAGAGCGGTCCTGGCTTTAGCAGAATAGCATCAGGAATGACGACCTTGCCGATATCATGCACGATCCCGGCTCGGCGTAGCGTCTTGATGTACTCCTCAGGCAACCCGAGCTTCTCTCCGAGCCGTGCGGACATTTCCGCAAGCCGCGCGCAGTGACCGCGCGTGTACTGGTCGCGCGCCTCGATGCTGTGCGCCAGGCTGAAAAGCACAGCTTCGGCGCTTTCGAGTTCATCGGTGAATTGCTTAAGCCGCAGCAGCGAACGTGCCCGCGCCACCAGTTCATTGAAATCGATCGGCTTGCTCAGGAAATCATCCGCTCCCGCATTGATACCCCGAATGCGATCCTCGGTCGCGGAAAGTGCGGTGATGAGAATGACCGGAGTGAGTCTGGTTTCAGGCGTCGCCTTGATGCGCTGGCAAACCTCGAATCCGTTCATTCCAGGCATCACGATATCGAGAAGGATCAAGTCGGGGCGAAAGGCAGCGCACTCGGCGAGCGCCGTGGGTCCCTCGGCCGCAGCGGCCACCTCAAATCCTTCGCGGTGCAACAACGTCGTGAGCGCCGATCGTACCGTGGATTCGTCGTCAACGATCAGGATTCTCTCGGACATATCTTCGCCCTGGTTCGCCCGAAGACCATCGTGGGCCACGAAGCCGGGCGATCGAACATTCGCCCCGTGGGCAGTCCCGTGGAATGTTTCGCCCCAGGAGAAACAAATGTATCCTGTCCCCTATTTACAGACAACCCGGAATCAAGCCCGGAATTCCGGATACGGCTTTCAATCGGGCAAGAAGCCGTTCGCGCGAGGAATCCCCCATGACAAGAACACTCTCCCCCGAAGCGTTTCAGGAACTTACAAAAAAACTCGAGCAGGCGCACAAAGCATTTCAAAAGTGCTATCCGGGTGACAGGGGCGACCGCCAGCCCGTCCACGTGATCTATGGAGGGGCGCACCTGTTCCGCGCTGGCACGACGCGCAAGCTTGGAGATCTGGCACTTCGTTCGCTTGACGAATTTGCGCCGGACTTCGTCGCCTTCGCGAAGGTCCTCGCTCTACCCGGGGCCGATCGGCTGCCCGATTCGCCCGGGATGGCTGCTTCGGTCGCAAAATCGATCGAAGCGGATCCAGAAGCGGCACGCCGGGAGAACCGACCGGCCTGGTTCGCCCACACCATTTATCGCCGGGTCCGCGAGAAGCTGGAGCGCGAACCGGTCGAGGATTTCCGAATCGATTTCGAGGACGGCTACGGCCATCGTCCTGATGACGAAGAGGACGGACACGCGACGGCTGCCGCCAATGAACTCGCTCAAGCGATGAATGCTGGAGGGTTGCCGCCCTTCATCGGCATCCGCATCAAGCCGTTGACCGAGGAACTCCTCGCGCGCAGCATCCGCACACTCGACATCTTTCTGACTGAACTCGCCACGCGGACTCGCGGCGAATTGCCCCAACACCTTCACATTGCGCTGCCGAAGGTGAGCCTGCCGGACGAGGTCGCAGCACTTGCCGATCTCTGCTCACAACTGGAATCGGCGCTCGATCTCAAGCCGGGCGTCCTGCGCATCGAACTCATGATCGAGACGCCGCAGGCGATCTTTAACGAACGCGGCGAGGTGAACCTGCTGCCGCTCGTGAGCGCGGCGCGCGGACGTTGCGTCGGCGTCCATTTCGGTCCCTACGATTACACGGCGGCGCGCAACATTGCCGCGGGAGATCAGCTATTGACCCACTTTGCGTCCGATTTCGCCCGCGAGGTCATGCAGGTGGCGCTTAGAACGACAGGCATCTGGCTCGCCGACGGCCCGACCAACATCCTGCCGATTCCCCCTCACCGATCCGCAAGAGAAGGCCCGCCGCTCACCGGCCGTCAGACGGAAGAAAATCGCCGCGTCGTTCACCATGCTTGGAAACTGCACTTCGATAACATTCGCCGGTCTCTTGCGAGCGGCTACTATCAAGGCTGGGACCTTCACCCCGCGCAACTTCCTCCGCGCTATGCGGCCGTATATTCGTTCTTCCTCGAAAACCTTGATTCCACCTCAGTGCGCATGCGCAACTTCATCGAAAAAGCGGCCCAGGCCACCCGAGTCGGACAGGTCTTTGATGACGCAGCGATGGCACAGGGTCTTCTGAACTATTTCCTGAGGGCCCTCGGTTGCGGCGCGATCACGGTGGATGAGGCAGAAACCCTCACGAGCCTTTCGACGGCTGAACTGCTCAGCGGCTCCTTCTTCAAAATTCTCGAAGGCCGACGCCGCTGAGGATCGGATGATTCGCTCGGAGAACCGGTTACGGCGGAAAAGCGTGGAACCATCGCGCCCGACGCCAGCTGAGGAGGTCAGGATCCAGGCGCTCGCGCCCACGCCCGCGTGCGCCAAGGTCCGGTCGGAGAGACTTGCCTCCGGGACGTCCAGCTGGGTTGCCAGCGCGACCGTAGTGGCAGTCAGCCGCGGGTAAGCTCGGGCAAGTGTCGGGCGCCTTCGATCCCCCGTGGTCGCTCGTACGCGCGGCCGCCCCACGCGGTGGAAAATCGCAAGACAAAACGAAGCATTCATCTTCGCTCCAACACAGCTGGCTTCGGCGAGACGGTACTCGCGAGGAAGGACCGCTCCCTTCGGTGCCAGGCGTAAAGCAATGTGCTGCCGATCAAAACGAGTGCGACGCAAAGTCCCGTCCAGATCCCCGCGGCACCCCATCCAACTCGGAAGCACAGAAAGTTACCGAGCGGCAGGCCCAGGAGCCAGTAGAGAGCCGCCGAACAAATCATCGGCGTGCGCGTATCGCCCGCACCTCGCAGGGCGCCCGTCGAAACCGCCTGTAGACCGTCGAAAAGTTGGAAGAAGGCGGCGATGAACAGCAGCCCGCTAGCCGCATGGATTACGACGGGATCGGGCGTGTAGAACCGCACGATAGACTGCGGCGCGACCCAGAATACGATCCCCGTGCAGGTCATAAAGCCTGCGCCCAGCGCGAGCGCGGTCCAGCCCGCGCGGCCGGCTGCCTCCGGATCGCGCCGTCCGAGCCCCTGGGCAACGCGGACCGCGGCCGCAGACCCGATACCGAGCGGCACCATGTAAGTAATGCTTGCCGTGTTCAGAGCGATCTGGTGGCTCGCGAGCGGAACTGCCCCGAGCTTTCCAATCAATGCCGTCGCCACAGCGAACACTCCCATTTCGAGCGCCAATTGCATCGCGGCAGGGAACCCCAGGCCGATGAGTTCGCGAACACGCCGGAAATGCGGCCAACGCGAAGCCTCGAGGAGTCCCGTCTTGTAGCGGAGGTCGTAGTAGAGGCAGTAGACCATCAGCACGGCGGCCATGTAAATGCGTCCGATGCAGGTGGCCCAGCCCGATCCAGCGGTGCCCATCGCGGGAAGGCCGAGATGACCGTAGATCAGCGCCCAGTTGCCCACAATGTTCACGAGGTTCGCCGAAAGCAAAGAGAACATCACCGGCCTCGCCAAATCAATGCCTTGAAGATAGCGGCGGAAAACGAAATAGAGTAACAGGGGAGGAGTGCTCCAATTGAGGGCACGAAGATAGGGGACGGCCTGGTCGAGCACCGCGCGCTGAATTTCCAGAGACCGCAGGAGCGGTTCCCATAGTCGGACCAACCCCATCAGCACGGGCGCCAATCCAAAGCTCAGATAAACACCGTTCACTAGCGAACGGTGCGTGTCTTCAAGATCACCCGCTCCAAACGAGCGGGACACCAGGGTGTCGAGCCCGAGCATCAGTCCCGTGCCAAAGATCGCCACAGCGTAATAGAGAATGCTTCCGATGCTGACGGCACCGATCGCGACGGCGCTGTTCGCCTGCCGCCCTACCATCATCGTATCGACGACGCTCATCGTCATCCAGCCAAGCTCGGCGAGGACGATCGGCGTGGCCAGCCGGAGCATCGGCCGGGCTTCCTCGGCGATGTAGCGCGAGAACAAGCGCTTCAGCAAGAATCGAGTTCCTTCCGGAGAAAAATGAAATGTTACAGTCTCGGCCCGTTCCGGCCGAGAAGACGAGACTCCATCCCAAGTGAACTCGGAATCTGGTTCGGCCGCAAATATCCGCACACCAGCCGATGAAGGAGCAGCAGCAACTGCTCCCGCCGCTGTATTCATCGCGAGGTCAGCGCCCTACAATTCGTCGATCTTGGCGGCGAGGATGAAATCGCTCTCGGTGAGTCCGTTGATTTTGTGTGTCCAGCTGGTCACTTCGGCCTTACCCCACGAAAGCAAAATGTCCGGGTGATGGCCTTGCTGCTCTGCGAGCTCCCCGACCTTGTTCACAAAATTGAGAGCCTGGCGAAAATCAGGGAACGCAAAGGCGCGGGTGATGTGATGGCCCTCTACGACCCTCCATGCTGGCACTTGCTTCGCGAGGGCTTCGAGTTCCCGACCTCCCAGCGGAGGAACTCCCCCGCGGCACGGCACACACGTTTTGCTCGAAAGTTCACTCATGGAATCGAACTCCCTCGATCCATTTCCGACTCCCAATTGTACCGGAACCGTTTGAAGCAGTGCTAGCCGCACGGCGGCGGTAGTGGCCGTAGCCGGAAGAGTTTGCTATTCTCTTGCGCGCACGAACGCAAGAGAACCCGCTGTCGAGGACCGCCGATGACGGAAGACCTAAGCGAGCTCCACGAGCATGCCGAACACGCCGCGCATGAGCCGGGCCTGGCGGCCGTGACGGTGACGATGGCGATTTTCGCCGTACTGGTTGCCGCGGCGTCCCTGCTCGGGCACCGTGCCCACACCGAAGAGCTGCTCCTTCAGACCAAGGCCACCGACCAGTGGGCCTACTATCAAGCCAAGGACATCCGGCGCCGAAGCTACGAGCTTTTCCTTGATGAGATATCGGTCTTCGCGCTTCAGAACTCCGACCGACTCGGTAAGATCAAAGAAAAGTACAGCAAGGAAGTCGAGCGCTATGGCAAGGAACAAGGTGAAATCGAGGAGCAGGCCAGGGAAGCCGAGCGGGAGGTAGCGGTCGAGCGACGGCGTGCGGACCGCTTCGACTTGGGCGAGGTTCTGCTCGAGGCGGCACTGGTGATTTGTTCGATTACCCTTCTGACGCGGAAACGACTTTTCTGGAAGTTCGGGCTGGCTCTCGGACTGCTAGGGGTGGCCATTGCCGCGGCGGGGTTCCTGGTTCGATAAAACCTCAGGAAAGCGCGCGCGGGTCAGGATCTTCCCGCCCGGCCTTGCTTCTCGTCGTCGACGGTCGGACGCGGCCGCGGCTCCACTTCTCCGAGCGTCAAGTGCCGCTCCGGACCGAACCGCGCCACAGCGATTTCGGAGGAGAGCTACGGCTGGCCTGAAGCGGCTGTACGCGCCTCGACATACTCCCGGACATAGGCAGCGAACGCTTTTTCAAGCTTTTGGGTCACGGGCCCCGGAGCGGCAGCGATCTTGCGACCGTTGATCTCGCTCACTGCAAGCATGCTGCGGTTTGTCGAGGAGATGAAAACCTCCTCGGCCGCATATAGGTCTTCGGGCAGAAGCGTGTGCTCCTTGACGGGCGCGCCGGCCCGCGTCCCGATTTCAAGCAGGACGCCGCGTGTGACACCCTCGAGACATCCCGACAGGGGCGGTGGCGTCGTGACGCGCCCGCCGCGCACACAGAATATATTTGCGGCCGTACATTCGGCCACCTCGCCGCGTTCGTTGAGCAGTACAACCTCATCGAATCCCGCTTTCTGTGCCAACTGCAGATTCCATACATTGTCGAGCCAGGAAGTCACCTTCACGCCCGCCAGCGGCGAGGCTGCGTGGCGCCCGTGCTCGCGCAGGGCCAGGCGCACGGGCTCGCGATAGGATGGAAGATCGGCCGAATAGATCAGTAGGTCGGTTTTGGGAAACGTTTCATTGCTGCGCCAAACACCAAACTGGTTATAAATCGTATAAATTCGCGCGCAACCCTCCCGAACCTCATTTGCGCGCAGCAGTTCGGCCAATTGCGCCCGGACCGTTTCCTCCTCGAACGGAAAGGGGCAATGCGTCCTTTCGGCGTCGCGTTCCAGGCGATCCCAGTGGCGTTCGAACCCAAACGGGATTCCTTCGACAACGCGGATGGTGGTGAACAAACCCCAGCCGCTCATCAGGCCAGACTGACCCGGAGAAAGCCGCACCCGCTCGATCGGGAGCAGCCGGTCATTATGAAAGACGAGGCGATGAATCATCGAATCCCTCCGTGGCACGAGAAAACTATCTTAGCGCAGAAGGCTGCGCGAAGAGCGATCCCGAGGTGTCGCGTCTTTTGTAGAGGGAAACCCGAATCAGGGGGTCTAGATCCGAAGCGATGGCACTCGAGGGCGGCCGCACGCGCGAGTGGGCAGTATCGAGGAAAACCTAGTGGACTTGAAGCGAATGTGTTTGGTTCAAGACACGGTGAACGATCTCGGGACCGATCTGATCCAGGTGGAGGATCTTGTCGGCCAGGCCCGCACGTGCGACAAAGCCAGGCATTCCCCAGACGACGCTGCTGGCCTCATCCTGAACGATGATATGTGATCCCCCTGCGTGGAGCATCTCGCAACCCTTCAATCCGTCCTGCCCCATGCCGGTCAGCACAACGCCCAAGGCCCTGCTCCCGAAAACCTCGGCCACCGAACGAAACAGAACATCGACCGAAGGCCTGCAGAAATTCTCCCGCGATTCCTGGTGCGTCCGCAGGCGAACCACGCCGCCCTCCTGGCTCACGGCCAAGTGATAGTCGCCCGGAGCAATCCAGATCAAGCCGGGCTCAAGCAGCTCGCCCGATTTGGCTTCGCGGACATCCATCGAGCACTTACTGGCGAGGCGCTCAGCCAGCAACGAGGTAAAGAGCGGCGGCATATGTTGTGCAATAACAATCGGCACGGGAAATCCTGCCGGAAACGTGGGCAAGAACTTGGCCAGCGCCTCGGGACCGCCGGTTGACACGCCTATGGCCACAATCTCGACCCTCGAACCAACCGGGGCGATCAATGGGGAGCGAACCTGGGGCGAAGGAGGCAGGGATGGGGCCTTCGCTAGAGCAGCGGCGGGGCTCGTGGCGAGGACGGGATTGACATGCTTTTTCTGGCACAGGGCCTTGATTTTGGGAATCAATTGCTGAGCAATATTTTCGGGCGTGAAATCGATATCCATGTTGCTGGGCTTGGTCACATAGTCGGTGGCTCCCAGCGTGAGCGCATCGAGTGTGGCTTCGGCACCTCTTTGGGTGAGAGTGCTGAACATGATGATGGGAACTTGGGGAAGGATTTTTCTGATCTCCGGGATCGCCTCCAAGCCGTCCATTTCCGGCATCTCGATGTCCAGCAGGATTACGTCCGGTCGCAGGTTCTGCAGTCGGGCGAGCGCCAATCGACCGTTGCTGGCGAATCCGGCGACTTCCAGGTCCTTGTCACGCGAAATGATATCCTTCAGGACCTTGCGGACGACCACCGAATCGTCGACGATCAGCACACTGTTCTTTGGAGAAGATTCCAATGGCGCGCCCTCGCTGGCATCGACCGCTCAGAACTGATTTTGGTGGTTTCTCGCGACTCACGCAGCAGGACGTCTGGCGTTCCCGTTGCCGCGGCCATCAGCGTTGATCTTGAACTGTTCGACCAATCCGCGCAGTTGGGTAGACATCTGCGCCAGTTGCTGCGCTGCCTTTTGCGAATCATGGGCACTCGAGGACGTGCTTTGAGCGGCCTGGGCCATCCCGTGCACGTTCTCGGAGATCTGACTGGACCCTCGGGCGGCCTCGATCACGTTCCGAGACATCTCGTTGGTAGTGGCGCTCTGTTCTTCGACGGCTGTTGCAATCGTATTGGAGATGTCGCTTACCTGGTTGATGATCCCGCCGATCGTCCCAATGGCTTCCACTGCAAATTTCGTATCCTTTTGAATCGCTGCGATCCTCTGGCCGATATCCTCGGTGGCCTTGGCCGTCTGCTTGGCAAGTTCCTTGACCTCGTTGGCCACCACAGCAAAACCCTTGCCCGCTTCCCCCGCCCGTGCCGCTTCGATCGTCGCATTGAGCGCCAGGAGGTTGGTCTGCTGGGCGATGGACGTGATGACTTTGATCACCTGCCCGATTTGGTTGCTCGAGTCACCGAGTTTCGAGACCGCCGTGTTCGTCTGATGGGCCATTTGCACGGCGTCATGTGCGACCTTGGCGGCCTCGGTGGCGTTCTTGGCGATGTCCTTGATCGTAGAGCTCATTTCTTCGGCGCCTGTAGCGACGGTTTGGAGATTGCGGCTCACGTTTTCGGTTGCCTCTGAAACCGTGTTGGCCTGCGCCGAGGTTTCCTCGGAATTCGTGGTGATTTGCTGGCTCGTTGCGGATACTTGTTCGCTCGCAGTGGTCAGCTGCTGCGCATTGTCGGAAATCGAAATGATCATGGCCTTCAGACTGGCGCTCATCGTATTCATAGCTGTGGTCAGATCGCCCAGTTCGTCGTCGCTCAGAAGTTTCAAGTCTTGGGCCGTGAGGTCCCCCTCCGCGATGGCCACCGCCCTCGCGAGAACCGATGAAGCCGAGTTCGAGATTCGGCGGCTCAGGAAAATGGCGATCCCGATCCCAACACTCAGAGCCACTACCGTAGCCATCGACAACGTCCGGACCAGCGCCGAGCTTTCCGAACTTACCTCCGCCTGATTCTCCTTGAGCAGTGCTTCATGGGAATCCGCCAGGCTATTGAGAGTTTTCTTCATATCCTCCGCTATGACCGAAGCCTTGTCGGCAAATTCGTTCCCTCCTTTAGCGACGGCCTCTGCGGAGCCCGAGGCTGCCAGCTTCATGGCGTCGTCCTGTACACTGCGGAGCTTGGGGAGTTGTTCCTTCAAAAGCGCCAGCCTGAGCCGGTTGTCCTCCAAGGGCCAGCGAGGTGCCAGATCGTCCAAGCTGGTTATATCCTTGTTCATATCGCTCCAGGAGCTCTCGAAAAGCCGATCGGCCGAGTTTTTTCTTTCGTTCTGGGAGCCTGCCAGGATGGCCTGGCGACCCTCGCTCTGAGTCTGGTTCAAGTCCCTCTGCAAGTCCTTGAGCAGCCCAATCGAAGGAATGCGCACGGCCGTTAGGAAATCCTCGCGCGTGGTCATTTGCTCTACTCGGAGATAGGACAGTATCGTACCGAGGAACATCAGGGCGAAAATTATTGAAAAGCCCAGGCCGAGTTTGCGTCCAATCGTAAGCTTCATCTCGAGCTCCTTGCTCAGTGATCAGCGTCTATGCGATCGCCGCCTCGGCCGTCTCGCATGCTTTCTCAATATCGAGCAGGTGCATCAACTGTCTGTCGAGCTTATGCACACCGAGGATCACCATTCGAATCTTGCCTTGAAGCGTCTCGGGCGGGGCCTCGAAGGTATCCTGCTCGACCTCGACTACATCACCGATCTCATCGACCAGCAGGCTTACGGCGCCGTCCCGGGTGCGCACCACCACATTCACCGGTCGTATGTCGTCGGGCCGCTCCGGCAGTTCCAGACGGCGGCGGAGATCGATGGCCGTTACAATCTGCCCACGCAAATTTATGAGGCCTCCAACGACGGCCGGGGCCAACGGCACATCTGTCAGTTCGACCTGTTGGATGACTTCCTGCACTCCCCGCAACTCGACGCCGAAGAGCACCTTATCGAGATAGAACGTGCAAAACTGCAGGGTCGGGGACATGCTAGTGGGCGATCTCCTCATGCTCGACCTGGCCGGCACGCACGGTCCTGGAGCCTAGGATGGCCGGAATGTCGAGGAGTTCGGTGACGCGGTTCCCGATCACGGCCGCATACAGCACCCCGGCACGAGTCGCCGGGGACGTCACATCGGCGCGGTCTTGAACGATATCGAGAATCTGCTCGACGACCAAGCCAAACGACCGGCCTTCTTCGTTCAAAACGAGTACCTGAATGGGACCCGAATCAGACGACGGTCGCACATCCACATGCCGCAGGTGCTCCCGCCTCTCTTCCAGCACGCGGCTGAGTCGGATCAACGGAAGGATTTGCCCGCGATACTGGGTGACCCACTCCCCACCGGAATTTTCCAGTTGTGCGATCGGGAATTCTTCGAGTCGCGCAAGTGTGCTCAAGGGCAGGGCCATGCGCGAATGGTCCGGCCCCTCGAAGAGGATGAACGTTTGTTTTTCGCCGGTCTTCTCCTCGATCTGCTCGTCCTTCTCGCCAAGCGTGCGTTCGCGCAGTTCAGAAACGATACTGGCGCGCCTCGCCAGACCCAATATATCGAGGATCAGGGCGACCTTCCCGTCCCCCATGATCGTTGCACCGGAATATGTGTCGATGCCTTTGAGTTGTCTGCTCAGCGGCTTGACGACGATTTCCTCGGTATCGTTGATTTCATCGACGACCAGGCCAAACTGCCGGTCATCGGCCTGCAGGACCACGATGTTGACTGCCTCGGCCTCGATCTCGGCCTGTCTCACGAGCTGCAATTCCCGATCGAGATAGACCAGTGGCAGCAGGCGACCACGCAGGCGGTAGACGGGAGCGCCGTGAACCATTTCGACTCCCGTGCGCGCCCCGCCCAATTCAATCCGCACGAGCTCAATGAGGTTTACCTGCGGGATTGCGAACCGTTTCCCCGAGCTGCGGACAATCAGAACCGGCACAATCGCCAGCGTCAAGGGGATCTTGATCTTGATCGTTGTTCCGATCCCCAGCTGGCTCTGTATGTCGACCGAGCCATTCACCTTCTCGACGTTTGTCTTGACGACATCCATGCCTACGCCCCGACCCGACAGATTGGTCACTTTCTCCGCCGTCGAGAGTCCGGGAAGGAAGACGAGATTCAGCACCTCTCGCTCGCTCATGCGCGTTGCCTGCTGCGTGGTGATCAGGCCTCGCTCGAGGGCCTTGTTCTTGATGCGAGTCGAATCAATACCAGCTCCATCGTCCGAGATTTCGACGATCACCTGTCCGCCTTCGTGGCGCGCGCGGAGGACCAAACGGCCTTCGCGGCGTTTCCCGCGGGCCAAGCGCTGTTCGGGCATTTCAATTCCGTGATCGACGGAATTGCGTACGATGTGGGTGAGAGGATCCTTGATGGCTTCCAGAAGACTCTTGTCGAGTTCGGTCTCCTCACCTTCCATTTCAATCTGCACCTGCTTGCCGCAGCCCGTGGCTACGTCGCGAACCACGCGAGGGAACTTGTCGAAGACGTTGCTGATGGGCTGCATGCGCGTTCTTGTCACTTCTTCTTGGAGCTCACTCGTCAGGAGATTCAACTGCTGGACCGAGTTCAAGAAAATAACGTCGGTCTGCCGCCCGGCGAACTGTGTAATCTGATTTCGTGTCAGCACCAGTTCTCCGACCAGGTTCATCACCCGGTCGAGCAGATTCACGTCCACGCGGATGGTTTCCGCCGGTGAATTCCTAGGGTGCGACTCTCCCTGACTTTCTGCCTCCGGCGCCTTCGCCACTCCAGGCGCGCTGGACGGCTTGCTCTCCCGCGCCGCCGGGATCGGCGGGCCGGCCGCCTCGACATCCGCTTGCTTCGCGCTCGGAGCCCGATTCGTCTGTTTCTCAACCTTCGCCGCTTGCTGCTGTAGAGCCTTCTTGTTCAAAACGGCTTCTGCTGAAACCTGTTGCAACTCTGTCAGGTTTGCAATCAAGTCGAGATAGTCGGCGTCGCCATCTCGTTCCGTCGACTGGATTTCGGTCAGCATGTTCCGGACCGCGTCCACCATCGCCAGAAGCGCGCTGGTGATTTCCAGCGTCAGGATCAACTTTCCCTCGCGAAGCTTCGCAAGCAGATTCTCGCCTGCATGCGCAACCTTCTCGAGCTTGGCGAATCCGAGAAACCCGCAACTGCCTTTCACCGTGTGGATCGTTCTAAAAATGCTCGAGAGCAGGTCTTTCGAGTGAGGATCGGATTCCAATTTCACCAGTTCCTGGTCCAGCCGGTCGAGATTTTCGTTGCTCTCGACCAGGAAGTCCTTCACTAGTTCGTCCATATTTCCTTTGCCTCGAAGGCATCAGCGCTGCCCGCAGCTCCGTGCTCGGCCCAGTTTGCTGCCAATATTCCCGCCCCGAGCCCAGTTCGCCGACACCCTGGGTTAAGGGGATGTACGATTCATCGGCAAATTGGGTTGATCTCTTCAGTGGTAAGAGCCGGACCCGGGGCTTGCAGCCTATTGATCTACATGGACCTAACGGGCCGCATCCGATCGGCCTCGCGTGCCCCCCGGACCGTATGCCGTGCAAAGACCAGCATCGAACGGGAATACGGGGTGCGCCTCAGCACCCGTCGCTCGGGAAATCGATGGGAAATCAGTGCCGTGAGCGATCGGGACAGCAAATTATGGATACGGCTACAGGCAGCCACCGAACCCCTGGGTGAAACAGCCGACCTCATGTCCGTGCAGCTGTTTGCCTACCGAGGGAGTAGCTCTGGGGCGCGGGCCGGGACGTAGGCGATTTCCGCCCGATCGCACGGCCCGATGGCCTTGTGCGGGATCGCCGGCGTCCACGATTGCTGTCGCCGCCGCCTGCTCCGAACCGGGTTGCGCCTTCGCCGGGTTTGAACAGCAATCCACCACGTCCTTCCGGACTTTCCCATGCCACGTGGTCGGCTCACCCTGTGGCCTGGCGCATAAAGCGTGGAACGGGAAGGGAACCCGAAGCCGCATAGAATGGCACCCGCGAGTCGGTCTTCGAGGCCTCAGGAGCCTTCATTCGATCCTTGACCTAGCCTCCAATCCGGCCTCCGCCTATGCCACCCCGGGGTGAACAGGAGAATGTTCCTGGCAACGACGCGAACGCCGGCTTCCACGGTCATTCTTCGGTCCTGGAGGTACGGTAGGAATCGCCGAGAACAGGATCCGATCAATCAACCGAGAGCGAGACGCAGCCGCTCATACGTGGTTGAGAGTTCTTCGGGTTCGACGCGGGTTTCGCCAACGACGGTCATGAAATTAGAGTCCCCGGTCCACCGCGGCAGGACGTGCAAGTGCAGATGGCCGAGGATGCCGGCGCCAGCCGCACGGCCGAGATTCATCCCGATGTTATAGCCTTCCGGATGGTAAGTTCGCCCGAGCGCCGTCTCAACGCGCTGCGCGAGACGCATCATTTCCGCAAGCGTCTCGGGATCTGCCGCGGAGAGGTCGGCCGCGTGGGCGTAGGGAACGACCATGACATGGCCGCTCGTGTAGGGAAAGCGGTTCAGGATGACGAAATTTTTCTCAGCGCGCAGAACGATCAACGCCTGTGCGTCATCGCTGGCGGCGACGGCATCGCAGAAGATACAGCTGCCTTGCTTGGACGCTTCAGCGATGTAGCGATACCGCCAAGGCGACCACAGATAATCCATCCCGCTCAGTCCTGCGCGCCGGGCTCAGAGGGGCTCGCGGCGGACTCGGCTAGCCGCGGGCTATTCACGTAGTCCTTCAGCTCTTTGCTGGGCTTGAAATAGGGAATTTTCTTTGGTGGGACTTCCACCTTTGCCCCAGTTTTCGGATTTCGCCCCGTGCGTCCGCGACGCTGACGAGTGCGGAAGCTCCCAAAGCCGCGTATCTCGATCTTGTCGTCGGACTGCAACGCCAAGATGATGCTCTCGAAAATCGTCTCGACGACCGCCTCCGATTCCTTCCGCGGCAACTCGGTCACTCGCGTGACTTCATCAACGAGATCCGCCTTCGTCATCGTATAATCTTTGTTGCTTCCCTGCTCTACGGCAGACTCGACCATCGGTTGAGACCCTCCTCTTGTGACCTCTCGGTATCATGGGTCGTTCGGGCCGCTGGGTGCCTAAGACCCTGCATATCATCAAACGATTCCAAGGTAAACGGCTTTTGTGCGGGGAAGGGCCTCACGCGTGCCGCTCTTCCATACGAGTGGGAAATCCAGCTACGACGACTGCCGCTTCGCCAGGATCGCATCACCAATCGTAGCATTGGGCGAGGACTTCGATGATCGGAATGACTCCATCTCCTGCCGCTCAACCTGCTTCTGCGCCGCACGATAGCTCAAGCTGATCTTGTGCTGTTCCGGTTCGAGTCGGAGGATTTTGAACTCGGATTCCTGCCCGACGGTCAGGACGGAACTCACGCGCGCACCGCGCGGTGCTTTCTCCTTCTCGCGTTCGCCCTTCGGCTTTCGCTCCTCGATTTCGGAAACGTGGCAGAGTCCCTCGATACCCTCGGTGAGCGCTACAAAAGCGCCGAAATCGGTCGTTCGCACCACCTTGCCCTTGATGATTTCTCCGATTTTGTGCTCTGCAAACCAGTTCGCCCAGATGTCGTTCACCTGCTTGATGCCGAGCGAGAGCCGACGGTTCACAGAGTCTACTTTCAGTACCCTGGCCTGGACCGTATCACCCTTCTTGAATTTCTCGCTCGGATGCTTAATACGCTCGGACCAGCTGACGTCGCTGATGTGGATCAACCCTTCCATGCCCTCTTCGATTTCAACGAACGCCCCGAAATCTGCGAGGTTGCGGACGCGGCCGGTGATGATCGTGCCAACCGGATATTTTTCGGCCGCCGCTTCCCATGGGTCGGTCATGGTCTGCTTCAGGCCGAGTGAAATGCGGCGCAGGTCGGTTTTGACTTCGAGCACGGCGACTTCGACTTCGTCGCCGACCTTCACGATTTTCGACGGATGCTTGATGCGTTTCGACCAGCTCATTTCGCTAACGTGGACGAGGCCCTCGACGCCGGGCTCGATCTGCACGAACGCACCGTAGTCGGTCACGCCGACGACTTTTCCGTGCACGCGTCCGCCGACCGGGAAGCGCTCCGGCACCGTCGCCCACGGGTCGGGAAGCAGTTGCTTGCGCCCCAGCGAAATCCGCTGCTTATCCTTGTCGAACTTCAGAACTTGAACTTGTATCTCTTCGCCGGACTGCACGACCGACGACGGGTGCGGCACACGTCCCCAAACCAGATCGCTAACATGAAGCAGTCCGTCCATCCCGCCGAGGTCGACGAAGACGCCATAATCGGTGATGTTTTTTATCCGCCCGGTCACGACCGAGCCCTCGACGAGCGTCGAGGCCAGGGCTTCGCGTTTTGCTTTCTGCTCCTCTTCGAGAATCGCGCGGTGGCTGACCACGATATTGCCCCGCTTACGATTCAGTTTAAGGACGCGGACCTCGATATCGCGGTCTTTCCACGCTTCGAGATCGTGCACCGGCCGGAGCTCGATCTGAGACGCCGGCAAGAATGCCCGCACGCCAAGATCCACCACCAGCCCGCCCTTGATGCGCTCCATCGTCCTGCCCGTCATGCTCGTGTGCTCGCGGTATGATCTTTCGATGTTCTCCCAGACGCGGCGCCGGTGTGCGCGCACATGTGAGAGG
>DATMRE010000008.1:0-14782 GCA_035566475.1 Verrucomicrobiia bacterium
GCCCAGATTGCCTCCCAAAATACTGCCCGGTCCGGCATTCGAGTAGTCGTTGATGTTGATGCCATCGAGGAGGTAGCTATTCTGCTGTGGGCGTCCACCGGAGATGCTGAGTTCGGCACCCAGCCCACGCTTTGGCCGATCGCTCGCGCTCACAGGAGGCTGTGTCTTAATTACGCTCACACCGGTCGTCAGGGCGGCCAGATCGGTCCAAGAGCGGCCATTGAGCGGCAATTCGCGCACACTCGTGCTCTCGACTACGTCACTGAGGGCTGCAGTCGACAACTGCACTTGCGGTGGGACGTCGGTGACGACGACCTGCTGCGATATGTTTCCGATTTTCAAGGTGATGTTGAGCACTTGCTCGGCGCCGGTGGTAAGAGTGACCCCTGTTCGAACCTCGGTCTGGAATCCTTGGGCCGATACTTTGACTCTGTAGTTTCCCGCTGGCAGGCCGGGAGCGTTATAGATCCCACTTTCGTTGGTGGTCAGATCCCGCGTCGTCTCAGTTGAGACATTCGTGATCGAGATCTGTGCGCCCGGAACAATCGCGCCCGATGAATCCATCACCACGCCGGTTAACCTGGCTTCGCTCACCTGGGCATTCGCAGGCAAACAAAACAGGCTGAATCCCAGCAATATCCCTGTCGCGATACCGAACGCTCGAAATCTCTGCTGCTCCAAACAATGCATAACGCCTCCGTCCTGGATTCCGCAAAATAGCTAAATCGGGCGTGCTCATGAGGATAGCTCGAATCGTGTCGAGCTCCTCGGCTATTTCCCCTTGGGCTAGGGACGTCTCCGTCTTGGCTTTCACGGAGCCAGATGACTGCTTAATGCAGCGCGTTTTACCAAAATAAAACCATTGGTGTCAAGCAAAATGTCTCGGTTTGTCAAAATGTCTCGGTTCTCTCGGTCTTGTCTCTGTCTTTGGTTTTATTTATACCAGCAGGCTCTCGATCATCGGTGTCGGCAGTCTTTGATTGGGCAGGGGTCACGGTGAATGCGATCGAAAGGGCCTCGTGTCGCATCTCCTCGGCAGACCGCCAGACAGAGGGGTATCCAGCGACTTGACAATGGGCTATGTCGCACCTAGAGTAACCGCGAAGTCGCGCGCAGAGGAGCTCAGGATGACCGTGAAGGCAGGGATCACGCGCAGTGCTTTACTGGCTGCAATACTGGTATCGGTTGCCGCGATGGCGATTGTTTCCGCGGCCCCGTCCGAGGAACGCACGCTTGAGGAACTCAAGGCCGAGGCACAGGCGCGCGCCGACCGTAACGGGTACCCGCTCGAAGGGCTCAGGCCGGACGAGGTGCGCGAGGCGCTCTCTCGGCTGAAGAGCCTTGACCGCGACGAGTGGGCCGCTTCCTGGAGCATGCTCGGCGACCGCTATATGACCAAGGCACAAGGCGAGCTGTCATCATCGCCGGCGCAAGCTGACAAGGACTTTGTCCAGGCCTGGCTCTACTACAACTTCGGTCGCTGGCCGGCGCCGAACTCACCGGGCAAGCAGAAGGCTTATGAAAAATCGCTCGAGGCTTACCTCGCGCACGGTCGCTTGCTCGACCCTCCGCTAGACGTCGTGCACATCCCCTTTGAGGGCAAGCAGATCACCGGCTACATTCAGATGCCGAAGAACAGAACACGAGCGCCCCTCGTGGTCCTGATCCCCGGCCTCGACCGGCGCAAGGAGGACATGGCCGAGCGCTTCCGGCCCATGCTCGATCACGGCGTCGGCTATCTTGCTCTCGATGCGCCGGGCGCGGGGCAGTCGCCGATCAAGGCTGCGCCCGGGGCCGAGCGCATGCTGAGCCGCGCCATCGATTATGTCTTCGAGCGTCCGGATATCGACAAGGGCCACATTGTTGTCTACGGTGCGAGCTACGGGGGCTACTGGTCAACTGTCCTCGCCGTCACCGAGAAGAACCGTCTCTGTGCTGTCGTCTCCCAATCACCGGCCGTCCATCAGTTTTTCCAGCGGGAGGAAACGATGGCGATCGCATCCAATCGGGAGTATCTTTTCGACTATCTCCCGGCGCATTTGTTCATGTTCGGAGTAACGACGGTCGATCAACTCGCCGACGTGCACGAAAAAATGTCACTCAAGACGAGGGGGCTGCTAGACAAGCCCATGGCTCCGATGCTCGTGATCGGCGGCGCCCTTGACACCCAGGTGCCGATATCCGATGCCGACCTGCTGATGAACAGCGGCCAGACACCCAAGGAGGCGTGGATCAATCCGCAGGGAGGCCACATGGGGCGTGACGCGAAGCGATGGCCCGACTCGCTCATCTTCGAACGCGTCACCATGCCGTGGATTCTGCGCGCGGTTGGGGCTAAGGCAGAATAGGCGGGGTCGGTTTTCTGAGCGAGGAAGCCGCCGGACCCAACCGTACTGAGTGCCCCGCGATTCCCTCTTTTTGCGAGTCGAGAAATCGATCACTCGGCGGCCGCTCTGCTCTCGGGGTTTGCCGAGCTCCAGAAACCTGGGCTCTTCAGTCCCGGCGCGCTGTCCAGGCCTAAAAATGAGCGGCTTCGGGTCTGATCGGCGTTTCACGACGATCTTCGAGGCCACGCGAGTCAATCCTGAGCCGAAGCCGAGGCGAAAGCTTCACACGCTGACCGGGCTCGGCTTCTCGATATCGATCTCCAAATCCCTTATCGCCTTCTCCACCAGAGAGACCTCGATCTTCCGCTCGCGCAGCAGTTCGTGGAGTGTCGCCAGGGTGATGAAGCGCGCATCCACCTCGAAGAAATCTCGCAGCGAAACGCGACCCTCGCTCCGGCCAAAGCCATCGGTACCGAGTGAGTCGAAGCGGCGCGGCATCCACTTACTGATCAGATTCGGCAGAGCCTTCAAGTAGTCCGACGCGGCTACCAGAACACCGGAGGCATCGGCGAGGCATTCGGAGACATAGGGTACGCGGGGCCGTTCGCCCGGATGCAGGAGATTCCAACGCTCCGTCTCGATTCCGTCGATGTACAGTGCCTTGTAGCTGGTGACGCTCCACACGTCGGCGGCAACATTATATTTTTCCTCGAGAATTTCCTGCGCGCGCAACGCTTCGCGGAGGATGGCTCCGCTGCCAAACAGCTGTGCGCGAAGCTTGGACTTACCATTCGCCGAGGCGCGGAAGCGGTACATACCCTTCAGAATGCCCTCCCGGGAGCCGGACGGCATGGGCGGCATCGCATAGGGCTCGTTCATTACGGTGATGTAGTAATAGACGTTCTCGCCCTTCTTGTACATGCGGTCGATCCCGTCCTCGATGATCACGGCGAGTTCGAAGGCGAATGCGGGATCGTAGGCTCGGAGAGTCGGAATCGGCAGTGCGAGGATGTGGCTGTTGCCGTCCTGATGCTGGAGGCCCTCGCCGGCCAAGGTCGTGCGCCCGGCCGTGCCGCCGAGGAGGAATCCTCGGCAACGCATATCGGCCGCAGCCCAGATGAGGTCGCCAATGCGCTGTAGGCCAAACATGGAGTAAAAAATAAAGAATGGAATCGTGTTGATTCCGTGAGTCGCATAGGCCGAGCCGGCGGCCATAAACGAAGACATCGACCCGGCCTCCGTGATGCCTTCCTCGAGGATCTGTCCGTCCTTGGCTTCTTTGTAGTAGAGCAGCGTGTGCATGTCGACAGGCTCATAGAGCTGCCCACGGCTGCTGTAGATTCCTACCTGACGGAACAGGGATTCCATGCCGAAGGTCCGGGCCTCATCGGGCACGATCGGCACGATCAACTTGCCAATCTCGGGATCGCGCAGCATCTTCCTCAGCATGGCAACAAACGCCATGGTGGTCGAAACTTCGCGGCCCTCACTTCCCGTGAAGAACTCTTCGAACAACTCTTTGTGATCGGCCGCGAGCGGCTTCGAGCGGACCTGGCGCCGGGGCACATAGCCTCCGAGCTCCTGGCGCCGGGCCTGCAGGTATCGAATTTCGGGGCTTTCGTCCGGCGGGCGGTAGAAGGGCGCATCGGCAATTTGTTCATCGCTGACGGGTATGCCGAAACGCGTTCGAAAGTGGCGCAGCTCCTCTTCGTCGAGCTTCTTTTGCTGGTGCGTGACGTTCTTTCCCTCCCCGCTTTCACCAAGCCCATAGCCCTTGATCGTTCGCGCGAGAATTACGGTCGGCGCACCCCGGTGGTCGACAGCCGCCTTGTACGCGGCGAATACCTTGCGGGGATCATGTCCGCCCTGGCGCAGCGTGCGAAGCTTCTCATCGGGAATACTCTCGACCAGCTTCAGCAGGCGCGGATCGGATCCGAAGACGTGTTCACGAACATAGGAACCGGATTCCACGACAAGCTTTTGGAATTCGCCGTCGACCATCTCACTGAGCCGCCTGACGAGCAGACCGTCGGAATCGCGCTCAAAGAGAGGGTCCCAATCAGAGCCCCAGATGACCTTGATCACGTTCCAGCCGGCACCGCGGAATGCGGCCTCCAGCTCCTGGATGATCTTGCCGTTGCCGCGCACGGGGCCATCGAGGCGCTGGAGGTTGCAGTTGATGACAAATATAAGATTGTCAAGCTTCTCACGAGAGGCCAGCGTGATGGCGCCGAGAGCCTCCGGTTCATCGGTCTCGCCATCACCAAGAAAAGCCCAAACCTTGGCATCGGTGGGCGGCTTCAGGCCGCGGTCTTCGAGATAGCGATTGAAACGGGCCTGGTAGATGGCCATGATCGGACTGAGGCCCATCGATACGGTGGGAAATTCCCAGAAATCGGGCATCAGCCACGGGTGCGGGTAGGAGGAAAGGCCACCGCCTCGCCTGAGTTCGCGGCGGAAGTTCTCGAGTTTCCCGACGGACAAACGCCCTTCGAGGAATGCCCGGGCATATACGCCTGGAGCGGCGTGACCCTGCAAATAAATCGTGTCGCCCTCAAACTCCTCAGTACGGCCCCGGAAGAAGTGATTGAATCCGATTTCGAACAGGGTAGCCGCCGAGCCGTAGGTCGAAATGTGGCCCCCGATGTTGTGCTCGACCCGGTTGGCCCGGACCACCATGGCGAGAGCGTTCCAGCGGGCCAGGCTCTTGATTCGCCGTTCCATCTCCTGGTCGCCCGGGAAAGCAGCCTGCTGGCTTACGGGGATCGTATTCACGTAGGGCGTGTTGGCCGTGAAGGGAATTTCTACGCCGGAGACCATGGCTCGATCCCGAATCTGCTCGAGGATCCTGCGAGCCAGTCCGGCCCCACCATCTCGAACGACCAAATCGAACGACTCGATCCATTCCCAGATTTCCTCGAGCTCATCAACCTCTGCGAGTCTCGCCTGCGAACCATTGTCCGTCATCGCCGTGCCCCTCACCGTTCAGAAGGTGGATCATCGACCGAACTAAATCGCAATGTGATCCGCAACAAACACTATATCTCATTTTCATCTGGTTTAACTATTGACGGCGAGTCTAGAGACCCTCTGCGCTCGGAACGGTATCGACCACCTGCAGCGATCCTGACTCGCGATCGATCGACGATAGGTCGGCTGGCACGATTCTCTGGACGGGCCGTCATCGTAATCCGGGCCGCGGCGACGGTGCGTGCCCGTCCGGGGGCATGAGTCGGTTGATCGGACGCTTGAGATCTTCATGAGCGGTTGTCTCAGATCGACAGAGATCGGCAGGCGGGCGACCATTGGAAAGTGTGCGGGTCCCCTCGGAGGCAAAAGCATTCGGGCTCTGCCCGATCGATTCGGGCGGGCCGATTCCGGGAAGCATGGGCGCACCTCCTGGTCGAGCCGACTCTTTCTGTGCTCGGTCGGTCGCGCCACGCTCGAAATCCTCAGCCTGTAGGTCGAAACCCAAGGCCGCCAACCGACGGTCAACGGCCGGATGGCGCGGCTGAAATTGTTCCAGCATCGAAGCAAGCTATCTGAAGATTGCGACCCAGGCCCACCCGACTGCTGCGATTCCCAGCAATCCAGCGGCGAGGTAGGCCATCGTATAAAGAAGCAGGAAAACGCAGGCGCCGAGGGAATCCTTTATCGGGAGCTTCCGGGGCGACGGTCCCGGTTTCCGTGCAATCAAGCTGCGCGATTGCACAGGCATGAAGGTTACGAGGGTACCGAACGAATCGTTCGATTCAGAACTCTCGACCATTCCTTCATTCTAGCCAGGCATTGGGCGAGAGCCCAATTCAAACTTCGGTTCGATGGAATCACCTTTAGAAATACGTCCTTTTCTGAGCGCCCGACCAAGTCGTGCCGTCCGCGCGTGCCCGAGCCACTCGAGTGAGCGCAGACGGTTCTGGCGGGTCAAGGCGCGGACTCAATAGCCACGCAGCCACTGGTTCCAGAGCATTTCAGAGCACGAACGACTCACCATCGAGGCTTGCTTAGGACGCCGAGCCTCTCGCTATGACTTGCTGAAACTTCCCTTGGGTCGACGGCGCAACGACGAACGCAGACCACGATAAAGAACTTATCGACTCAATTGATTTATTGAGTTTGACTGCAACCCGAGCGGTCTATATGTAGTCTGCTTGCCGGGCGGTCGCCAGCCGGATCCGAACGGGCGGCTGCGATCCCTCGGTTCCGGACCTATTTCCGGAGCTTACCTATGACCCTGATAAAACTGAGCGGACGTGGGCGGTTGGTCCCGACACGCCTGCCGGGTGTCGCCTACCAAGTGCGGTACGGAATCCAGCAGGTACGTCAACGCGACAGATACTTCGGCAGATTTTCGCGACGCACCCATCCAACCAGGTGTTCCTTCCGTTCCCCGATGCGCGGTCAATCCCGGACGGAAACTGTCGGGTCGGAGGAGGCGCGCTTGCGTGCTCGCCTCCGTCCGCCGCCCAAACTGCCCGTACACATTTCGTGTGATCCTCGGCTTCTGCGGATGTAACTTGAAGCCCAGTTGTTTCAGGATTCGGCGAGCCGCCTCCACTGCGGCTCGTGCCTCTGCTGCCGATTTACAGCTGGTCACCCGATCATCGGCGAAACTTGTCAGCTGGTATCCTCTCAGCCGCATCTCCCTATCAAACGGCGTCAGCAGAATGTTGCTGGCGTGTGCGAAACCAAGCCCCCCCTGCGGAGTGCCGCGCTCGCTGGAAGAGAGCTGCCCTCTGCGGTGGCTTCCTGCCTTGAGCCTTGCCAGGCGAAGCACTCGCTTCGGGTCGGGCTTAGTTGTAGCTCGCAAAAGGATCAGCCCGCCTCAGCAGCCAGCCGGGCGCGTGGGCTCTGGCAGCTCTCATCTGTGCCCAGCCGGCGCGTTGCGCGGTTCGGCGGCCAGGTGTATCTTACCGGCGCATCGATACACCGGCTCGGATATCTCGGCTTCCTCCGGGCGGCGGAGCTCGGAGGCACCATCACGGAGCGGCTGGGGGAATCACCGGTCTGATGCAGAAACACCCGGCCGCCCGAGCCGAGAGAACGACACATGGAAGGATCGTACATGCCAAATCTTCATGATCGAGCGCACGACTTGGGACCGAAGGGATGCGGACAGTCCAGACGGCAGTTTCTCGGCATTTTAGCCTCTCTCGGGTCGAGTGCGGCGCTCTCAGGCGTCCCGCTCGTGGCGCAGATGACGTCGCCTGCGCCCGGGTCTGCCCCGACGACCTCAAAGCCGCATCGGATCGACGTGCACCACCACTTCCTGCCGCCTCGCTACATGGCCGAGGAGCACGAGAGGCTAAAGTTCGCTCATAACCTTTCGGCCAACCAGCTGCTGTCGTGGACGCCATCCCAGGCGCTTGAGGTGATGGACAAGAATGGGATTGCCACCGCCGTCGCCTCGATATCAACCCCGGGCGTTTGGTATGGCGATGTTGCCGCCGCGCGCCGCCTCTCGCGAGAATGGAACGAATATGCGGCGGAGCAGATCCGGAACTACCCGGGCCGTTTCGGTCTGTTTGCGGTGATACCACTGCCCGATACCGAAGGCAGCCTCAAGGAGATCGAGTACGCGCTCGACACTCTGAAGGCTGATGGCATCGGTCTGCTGACGACCTACGACGGCAAGTATCCTGGCGACCCGGCATTTGCGCCTGTCTTCGATGAGCTCAACCGTCGCAAGGCCCTAGTATATTTCCATCCGACGGTCGCGGCCTGTTGTGGAAGTGTCATTTCCGGCGTCAACCCGCAAGTCGTCGAGTACCCGTTCGACACGACCCGCGCCATCGTGAGTCTGCTGGTCAGCGGCACGTTTGCAAGGCTCACAGATATCCGCTGGATTTTCTCCCATGGCGGCGGAACGACACCGATGCTGGCGGGGCGCATCACCGAGGTGCTCGGCGAGCAGCAGGCTCTCAGCGAGCGAATACCGCACGGAGTGATGCACGAGTTGCAGAGGCTCTACTACGACACGGCCAGTGCCGCATCCCCAGCTTCCATGGCAGCGATACTGAACCTCGTGCCTCCCGAACAAATCCTGTTCGGAACCGACTATCCGTTCGTGAAACCCAAAACGGCCATTGATGGATTGGCCCAGACCAAGCTTTCGGCCGGCGACCGGCAGGCAATCGACCGCCTGAACGCGGTGCGGTTGCTCCCGCGCCTCGAGGTATGAGCAACCATCTCGCGCTTCGGCGCCGCGCAACGCCCGACTCGAACCGGCCGACCGACGCGTCGGCGCGAGTCCATAGGGCTCTACCTCACTACATCTGGTCAAGCTGATCGATCGCGCCCGTCAGCGCTGCGGCAGACGAGCGGTCGAGGCCTCCGTACCGAGGAGCAGTCACATGAATTTGAATCTCACCGGCCGGACTGCGCTCGTGACAGGCGGTTCAAGAGGGATCGGGTTTGAGATCGGCCGGCAATTCGCCGCCGAAGGCTGCCATCTTTGCCTCGCCGCTCGCTCGATCGCGGACCTGGAGGCGGCCGCCAGAACGATCCGCGAGAGCTCGCCCGTCAACGTTCGAACATTGTCAGTAGATCTCTCCGATCCGGCCGCGCGGGACAAACTGGTCAAGTCCTGCCCGGAGATCGATATTCTCGTGAACAACGCCGGTGCGGTTCCCGCCGGTACGATCGATGAGGTCGATGATGAAGCTTGGCACCTCGGGTGGGACCTCAAGGTCTTCGGCTGCATCAGTTTGACGCGGGCCTATCTGAAGAAGATGAGGGAGCGCAGGAGTGGAGTCATTATCAACGTCATCGGCACAACCGGCGAGCGCGTTGATGCGAGCTATCTCCCGGGCAGCATGGGCAATGCGGCGCTCATGGCCTTCACGCGGGCCTTGGGTTCCTCGAGTCCCGATTATGGCGTGCGTATTCTGGGTGTCAACCCCGGGCCGGTTGAGACAGAGCGATTGGTATCCTTATCAAAAAAGTTCGCGGCAGAAAGATTCGGCGACGAGAGCCGGTGGCGGGACCGCTATGCGAAGATGCCCTTCGGCCGCCCAGCGACCGGCGAGGAGATCGCGGCAACCGTCGCCTTTCTGGCGTCTGATCGCTCTTCGTACACGACCGGGACGGTGGTCACGATCGATGGCGGCGTCGCGAGCCGCGGATCGCTCCCTTGAGTTTCAGGTACCCTCCACACTTCATATCCCCCGGACCCTGTTTCCCTCCCGCGTCTTGGGGATCGGAACGGTGACACGCATGATGTTCATGACGCCCGCCTCGCCATGCCCGCAGCGGATGTAGGATGCGGGCGACGAGGTTTTAGGCTGACTCCCGCGATCGGCCTTCTCGGTCCGGCATTCGGCTGCCATCTAGCCATCAAGACGGCTTCGCGAAATGGTCAGCTGACCGCCCGTCCCCGCCCCGGACTCCGAGGTGAATCCCGCTCGTACCTCGAGCGCCGATCGCTCTCGTTTGCACTTCTTCCCGGCCCCGATACTCTCTCTCGCTTGTGTGACTTAGAATAATCGTCTTGTCTGTCTGGCCCGAATTCGAACGTCTGCGCGTCGTCCTGGTGGCCACGCGCAACCCTCTCAACATCGGCGCGGCCGCTCGCGCCATGAGCAACTTTGGATTTCTTCGCCTGCGCGTGGTGAATCCGTACGAACCGGCATTTCGTGAGGCGCGTTCCGCCGTCGGCGCTTCAGCATTGCTCGCAAGCGCGGAGAAGTACGACACTGTAGCCGAAGCGGTGGCCGACTGCACTCTGGTGGTTGGGACAACGGCGGTCCGTAACCGGGAATTGCAGCACCCGCTCAGAACTTTGGAATACGGCTCCCGCCTCATCCGCAAGCGACTCGGATCGAGCCGGGTGGCCCTTCTGTTCGGTTCGGAGAGGGTTGGCCTCTCGAACGAAGACCTGAGCCACTGTCACTGGCTGATGCACATCCCAACACGCGAAGAGCACATCTCGATGAACCTTGGGCAGGCGGTCGCCGTCTGCCTCTACGAACTCACTCGCGGCTCGAAAACCGCACGGCAACCGGAAAAACGGGAACCCGCCACGGCGGCCGAAGTCGAACGGATCACCGAGTTGCTGATCGACGCGCTGCGTGCCAGCGGCTACCCAGGACCAGCAGCTTCTACTGCGGAGAAGGTGCGCCGCCTCCTCCGCCGCCTGAACCTTTCCGCCCAGGACGCCCGCGTCTGGCTCGGCATTTTGCGGCAGATCAACTGGAAGTTGCGGCGGGATGAACGGGACCAACCGGAAGGTGAAGGAACACAGAAGCGGGGCCGCTGATCATCGCGATCCTTGAAGGTGTTGATCTTCGGCCCGATCTTGCTGACAATGGCGAGCTTCATACACGAGTCAGCTCGGGGAGAATGGGATGGCAAAAATCCAGGTAGAAAAACTCGCTGAGGGCGACTTTCACGTCCGGGTGATCGAGGGAGGGAGCGAATCATCGCACCGCGTCAGACTCAGGCCGGAGCACTACGACGAACTCGCGGCCGGGAAGGTTGGGCCCGAAGAACTGGTCAGAAAATCGTTCGAGTTCCTGTTGGAGCATGAGCCAAAGGAGTCCATTCTCGCTCGATTTGATTTGCAGGACATCGGGCGCTACTTCCCCGAATTCGAACGGGAGATCAAGCGCAAGCTGCCGCGGTAGAGTTCCGCCTACCGATCGACGAAACGAGTTCCGCTCCGGCACTCACCCGCCGCAGAGTCGCTCTGCCGGCGAACCTTGCTATGCTTCCCCTCTCGCGAGAACATGTCTCGCCGCGCAAATCAAATCAGTCGATCGACACCAGACGGTTTCTAGATGTGCGGGCGGCCACCATGGATCCCGATTTCGAGTCCCGGGCCACCCTTCGATGCGCCCCGAAACGCCGCACCGAATCCCAAGTGCGAGGTTCCGTCTCCACGAGCGCGCGAACGGGCGCCGGCGAGGTCCCGCCCTCATGCGATCGTTGAAACGAGCCTTGCCCGTAGCGCGCCCCTTCGCTAGATATTCCCGCTCGGGTCGGGAAGATCGAGGCGCGAACTGACCTGAACTTGACATTCCGATGACGTTGCGATGACAAGGAGAACGACCAGTTTCGCTATGGTAACGCTGGCATCCGCTCATGCTTGCGCGCATATTTTCAGAGAGGAGCTCGCGGAGCTCACAGAGGTCCCGGCGTGCGGAGTCGAGGAATGGAAGAACTGTGACCAAGCAGGCGGCCCCTTGCTGATCAATGTCGCCAGCCCGATCGGATATGCCTCGATCCTGCCGGATCGAAGGCTTGAAACGAGGGCACCTCGTTTGATTGTTTTTCGGCGTTCACCGCCCGGATCAAGGCAAACTGTCTTGAAAAGAGAGGGGACTGATGATGAAGCTACGCTTTGCTTGCACGTTGGTTTTCTTGTTGCCGCTTGTTTCCGTGACCCGAGCACAGCAAACGGCTGAATATTCAATCGATCCGAGAATGAGCAAGCTTGAGATAAATGTTTACAGAGAAGGTCTCCTCAAGGCGTTTGGTCACGATCATCTGATCGAGGCGAAAGAAGTCGCCGGGTCGGTCCAATTCGATGCGAAGAAGATCGAAAACTCCTCGGTGCGCTTGACGGTCGAAGCGAAGTCTCTCACAGCCATAGATCCTGGCGAGTCCGAGAAGGACCGCCGGGAAGTTCAGGCGACCATGACTGGCGAGAAAGTGCTGGATGCCTCGAAATTCCCCGAGATCGTGTTTTCCTCGACGAGCGTGTCGGACGCCAGGCAGAGCTCCGACGGCTGGGAGCTCACGCTCATCGGGAAGCTCGATCTCCATGGGGTTGGGAAACCGGTTCGATTCCAGCTACACGTGCACAGCGAAGGCAGTCAGCTGCGAGCTCAAGGAGAAGTATCCTTGTTGCAGACCGAGTATGGCATCAAGCCCGTCGCGGTTGGCGGCGGCAGCGTCAAGGTAAAGGACAAACTGAAAATCAGTTTTGCGATCGGCGCGAACAGAACAAATCTGTAACTCGCACTTTCCCCGCGGCGGTAGGGCTCGATCTTCTCGGCCGGGCGAGCGCGGCCAACCAAGACCGCGATCGCCCGGCAAGTTGCGACTGGTTCTGGCGGCCGCTATTGCGCCAGTTCCAGAACTACGAACGAGCCAGCAATGGGCTGCGGACGTGGACGGGGATTGTCCGCCGTCGGCGGTCCGGCCGGTTTAAAATCCGCAGTCACCGTAAAGAGATGGTGAGTCTTCGGGTCGAACGTCATCGTCCGAGTGCCGAACTGGGTGGTTATGTTCGCGACAGCGCTGTATTTATCGGGCGAATCCTCGTGGAGGACGGAGATCAAGCCCTCGCGGCAAGCGGCAAACAATAGGCCCGTGCTCGGATCGAAACCGTTTCCGTCCGGGTCTCCGCCAATCGGAGGGGAGGCGACCACCTTGCCGGTATCCGCGTTGATGACCACCATCACCTTGTCGCACGCAGCAAAGAGGCGACGGTGCCCAGCGTCAAAAGCAAGGGCAGAAGGCCCCTCGCATGGCGCGAGCGGCCAGGTTCCCTTGACGGCGAGCGTCTTGGCGTCAAATTCCTGCAACGAGCTCTTGTCCTCGATGTTTATAAAGACGTTGCCCTTCCCGTCGAGAGCCGGTTCCTCGGGCTTGCCGGCAAGCGTCACCGTGCCAACGACCTTCCCGGTCGTGGCGTCAATCGCGGTCGCATTGGAGCTCTTGCCGTTGAAGGTGAAAACGCGCTTGGTCTGCGGGTCGTAGATGATGGAATCGGGGTTTTCTCCCGTGGTCTTAATCTCCGAGAGGGGCTTGAGCGTTTTCAGGTCGAAAACGGTGACTGTCGCTGCGCCTCCGTTGCTGGTAAAGCCCTTGCCAAGGTCGGCAGCGACCGCAATCCCGTGGACGCCCTTCGTGTCGGGGATGTCGCCAACAACCTTTCCGGAGGTTTCGTCGACAATCATCACGTGCGTCCCACGAGAGATGTAAATGCGGTGCGAATCGGGATCAACCGTGAGGTAGTCCCAGCCGCCGTCCCCGCCGATTGGCATTCTTCGGACGACTTTAAAGCCCGAGCCGTCTGGTGCGGCGTAGGCTCCGGTCGCGGAAATAAGTAGCAGGGTCGAGGCAAGCAGGCAGGCCCAGCAGAACGATCCTAGAAACCGTCGGTTCAACATAGAACATCTCTCCTTGTGATCTAGATTTTGGCCTCAATTAATGTTGCTCGCGTTTCATGGGCGAGCCGGTGAGGTGGAAGGCTGGTCCCCACGGGTCAGATAGAATTCCATAGCCGGGGTGATGATCAGCGATAACACCATCGAGATCAGGATCCCACCGATCACGGCGATGGCCAGCGGCTGCAGCATCTGGGAACCCGCGCCCAAGGCGAGAGAGAGCGGCAGCATTCCGGCTACGGCCGCCATGGCCGTCATTACAATCGGGCGAAGCCGGCGGCGTCCAGCCTGAACCATGGCCTCTTCGGGCGAGAATCCGACGGTCCGGAATTTCTGGTTTGCATCGAGCAAAAGAATGCCGTTCTTGGCAACGATACCGACCACCATGATCAACCCCATGAAGGAGGAGACATTGAACGTGGTGCGAGTAATCAGCAGAGCAAAGAAGACGCCGGAGGTCGAAAGGACGGCGGAGGAAAGGATCGCGATGGGCGCCGAGAAAGATCGAAATTCGAACAGCAGCACCAGGAAAATGAGCACGAGGGCGAGCAGAAGAACAATCACGAGATCATGAAACGACTTCTGCTGCTCCTTGTAAGTGCCGCCGTACTCGACTCGAATCGCGGGCGGCAGTTTCAGGTCGTTGATAGCCTTCTGTACGGCGGCGACTCCGGTGCCCAGATCCAAGCCTTCCAAGCGCGCCGTAACCTCCACGTCCCGTTGCAGATTCTCGCGCAGAATCTCGGTCTGCCCGGGCAGCTCGGTGACTGCGGCAAGCGAACCAAAGGTCGCAGTGCCTCCGGTCGAGTTGACGAGCAAGGTATTGCTCATCCCTTCCAGCGAACCCCGGTTCGCTTCAGGGTAACGGACCCGCAGAGTGTACGGGCGGTCATTGATAACGACCGGAGTCGTCGCCGGTTCACCATCCACGATCGCCGAGGCGGCCACGACCAGCTGGTCGGTCGTGAAGCCCGCCTTGGACGCCGTCTGGGGATTGACCGTGAATACCACCGCCGGCCCGCTCATCGTGTTTTCGATGCCGTCCTGGATATCCACCACCGGATTCCTGTTGTTGACATAAACCCTGTTCAGCGCATCTGCCACGCGGGTCGCCCAGGTAGCGAGGAGATCTGCGTCGGGAGAAAACAGCTTGACCACGACCGGCTGAGGAGCGCCGGTCAAGTCAGAAATCATGTCCTGGAGCACCTGAGTGAAGTCGACGTCGAGCGCGGGCTCCTCGGTTTTGACCTTGGCGCGCACCTCGCTGATAATTTCATCGATACCGCGGCTGCGCTTGTCCTTGAGCTTGACGGCAATGTCACCGGTGTTCGGCTCGGTGAC
>DATMRE010000009.1:0-3915 GCA_035566475.1 Verrucomicrobiia bacterium
GCACTGACTGTTTTGAAGACCTGCCCGCCTCTCGACTATGCCAGTTCGGGACGTTTTGGAGGTACCTGTGCTGGAAGTGTCATGGCCGCGCATGTGATCCGGCCACCGAGCCGGTCTATTAAACGACGGTGAAGGCCGGCCTGAGACGCCCGCACGCGATCGGCGATTCTGCCACCGCCGGTTCAGGCGAACCTAAGGGGCATCGAGCCTCAACTTTTGAAATTTCGCTCTCGACAAAGACCCGGCACCGTGAGCCGACGCGATAGAGGCACTCCCGAACACGATAGGCGCCATGGCGGAGAAGAGTGCACACCTCGGGTTTGACATCATCGTGGGACTCTACAGTAGGTGACAAGTCCTGAGTGTTGTCGGCCGAAGGGAGACCGAGACGATCGAGGCGAGCGATAAAATCGGAGAAAAATACTCTCGACGGCGATCTGCAACGGCATGAGCTTGCAAGCTCGGCGCAAGTCCCGGAAGAACGTCAAGTTCCGCAACCCAACCTCGACATGAAATAGGCACGGTAACTCGCTCGTAGGCGCCGGGGTGCGAAAAATTCGGATTCGATTGACCCCACCCCTCTATCTCATCTACGCCAGGGGGGGCGCTTGCTATCCGGTCTGCCTACACCGCAGGATATTCACGGCAGTGAGGCTCATTACCAGATCTTGATTCTGATTGAGCACCTCGACGAGCGTGCGCACGATGCCTCTATCAGGTTTCGAACGAGACCGGCGGGCTTCGAGAACGGATACGCGGATTCGCAGGTCGTCCCCGGGCCGTACCGGTCGAGGCCAGCGCAGTTCATCCACACCGGGAGACGCGAGGCCGGCAACCTTGGACACATAGTTATCGACGAGCAAACGCATCGCCAATCCAGCTGTGTGCCATCCACTCGCGATCAAGCCGCCGAAAGGGCCACGGGCCGCCGTTTCCGGGTTCGTGTGCATTTCCTGGGGGTCAAACCTCTTTGCGAACTCGATCACCTCGGCTTCATCGACGGAAATCGCTCCATATTCGAAAACGGATCCGGGCACGTAATCCTCGAAATATCGCTCCGTGATCGGAACCGCGAACTCGTTGGGTTTCATCATGCCTTCGGTCACTCTATCCGCTCCGTCGTTTGATGCCGGAGATGTTCGCAGGGACCCTCTGGAAGGAACTGGACCTGATGCGCCTGCGGGAACATCGCGTCCGTATTGTATCCTGGAAGTCTTGCGACAGATTCATCTCCTTTCCATCAGCCCACTGGCCAACCAGCCGTCCGCGCTCAGAACTGCATCAGCTTCTTTCCTTCTCCGTCCTCAACAAGTGCTGGTCGCCTGACGTCAGCCAGCGAACGTTCGGAGGTACGCTCCGCGGCGACAGAACAATGCTAGGCCGGAGTGAGTCCGCAAAACTACGTAAGCGCGCCAACAAGTAATACGAGCCTTGAATCGAACGCTTGACTCCCTGAAAGACGGCGACTAATCTTCACGCCCAGGGGATTTCATCCATCCGCCTCTGACCGCTCTGATGTGCAAAAAGACGATTGGGCGAGGCGTCAGGACCACCGTGCCTGCTCACTGAGAGTACTTTGATGAATCTACGACGGCGTTTACAGAGTTTCCATTTCGGCGAGACGCAGCAAAGTCAAATACACGATACGGAATCCTTCGTGCAAGGACTCGATGCCTTCTTTATGGCTGCTCCGGCCGGAATGGCACTTTTTGACTCACATCTTCGTTTGCTCAAAGCCAATTCCACGATGGCTGAGATGATCGGCCGTCCACTTGAACAGATTGTCGGGCAGACGCCGGGAGCGGTCGCGCCCCTGCTGTCTCCGGTCCTCGAGCCGATCCTGGTCCACGTGAGTTCGACCGGCAGACCGGCGCTGAACTTCCCGCTGAGCGATCAAACCCCGAACGTGCCGGGTGTCATTCGGCGCTGGGTCACCTCGGTCTTTCCCATCAGTCGTGGGAGCGATTCGAAGTGGACGATCGGTGCCATTGCGCTAGAAGTGACTGAGCCCGTTCAATTTAAGGGGGCGCTCCCGGGCGAGGCTCCGTTCGCCGCAGCCGAGCAACTGGCAGGTCTTGGAAGCTGGGAATACGACGTGACGAGCGGGAGGATGGCGTGGTCGAATCAGTGCTATCGACTACTCGGATTCGACCCACGAAAGACGCTCGCCACGAAGGAGCTCCTGTTCGAGACTGTCCACTTCGAGGACCGCGAGAGATTTCTCGCAGAGTTCAATCAGGCCATCGCGGAGGCGAAACCGATCGACACTGAAACGCGGTTTGCCCTCCCTGGAGGCCGTATCCGCATAAACCATACGCGCGCCACGCCCGTTCGGGACCGCTCGGGCCAGGTCATCCGTCTGGTCGGGATGTCGCAGGACATCACCGAGCGCAAAGAAGCGGAACAGAAGCTGCGGAAGAGCGAAGCCCTGTTGGCGCAGGCCGAGCAGCTCGCCAACGTGGGAAGTTGGGAATTGGATTTGAAGACGGGCGTGCTCACCTGGTCGGCTCAAATCTATCGAATGCTGAACGTGAATCCGCAGGGAGCGCCGGAAACGGCTGACCGCTTCTGGCAAATCGTCCATCCGGACGACCGAGAGCGGGTGCAGCGCGAAGAAGCCCGGGCCATCGCCGAGCATCAGCCTCTGGCTAGCGAAGTGCGCTGTGTCCTTCCCGATGGGCGGATCCGTATACTGGACCAGCTTGCCGTGCCTGTTTACGACGAAACCGGACACGCGGTACGGATCGGGGGCATGGTGCAGGACATCACGGACCGCAAGGAGTCAGAAGAGAGACTGCGGAAGAGCGAAGCGCTGCTGACCGAGGCCGAACAGATCGCAAACTTCGGGAGCTGGGAGCTCGACATTAAGACGCGCAAATCGGTCATCTCCGATCAGCTGTGTGCCCTGTTTGGAGTAGCCCCGGGCGCGGAGTGGTCCGAGGAATCTTACTGGAACACGATGCACCCGAGCGATCGGGAACGCGTGTATCAGATCAGCTCCCGTGCGATTGCCGAATGCCGGCCCTTCGAGTTCACCGCGCAATATTACATGCCCGACGGAACTCTGCGAACCTACTTCACCCGCGCCGCGCCCATCCCGGGAACAGACGGAAAGACCGAGCGCGTGCGGGGCATCGTGCAGGACATCACCGAGCAGATGCGCGCGGAAGAAGACCTACGGCGCCTCTCACAGCAGTTGCTCCGGACGCGCGATGCGGAGCGGCGGCAAATGGCGCGCGAACTCCACGAGACGGCGGGGCAGAGCCTGGCGGCGCTCAAGATGATGCTCGGGCGGTTGAGGGATGCCCTGCCGGAGGACGATGAAATGGCCCGCGGTCTGGTCGAGAGATCGGTCGAAGTGGCCGAAGATGCCGTTCGCGAGGTGCGACTCGTTTCCTACTTGATGCACCCACCCATGCTGGATGAAGGGGGATTGGGCTTGGCGCTGCAATGGTATGTCAGAGGCTTCTCCGAGCGCAGCGGCATTCAGGCGCAGGTCGAGGTCGCCGAGAACTTTGGACGGTACCCTCAGGAGATCGAAACGACAATCTTTCGCGTCGTGCAAGAGGCGCTCACCAATGTGCACCGGTATTCCGGCAGCCGGACGGTAGCGATTCGCCTGGCACGCGAAGACGGGCAAATTCGGGCCGAGGTTCGGGACCAGGGCTGCGGCCTGGCCCTGCCCGCTCCGGCGACGGGCTGGGACGCTCCGCTGGGCGTTGGGATCGCGGGGATGCGCGAGCGCGTGAAGCAATTGCACGGAGCGTTCGAAATCGAAAGCGCGCCCGGGCGCGGCACCACGGTTCGAGCGATTCTGCCGATCCCGCACGAGGACGCATCGTCAACCGCTGCCGGGGAAGCGCCCCAAGAACTGAGGATTGATCGGGAAGGTCAAAAGAGTAAGGAGAAGCGGGC
>DATMRE010000010.1:0-10229 GCA_035566475.1 Verrucomicrobiia bacterium
CGGGCGAAAGCCTCGATTCCATTTCGATCGCGAGCGGCCTGCTGATCAGTTCCACTCAATCGAGCACGCAGGACATGGACTACCAGATCGTCAGCGCCAAGACAGGGGCGACCATCCACCAGGTTGCGCACGTCCAGAGCCAGTCGGAGGTAACGCTGCTGGGATCGCTAGAGAGGCGGTGACCTGGGCCTGCTCGAACCCATCTGCTGCCGTTCGGCTGCCTGCGGTATAATCGAAAGCTTCGACAGGGCTCTTTTTTTCGCGCCAAGGTGTCTCGATCCATGAATTTCAAACTGGCCAGCGATTACGATCCGCGCGGCGACCAGCCGGAAGCCATCTCCCAGCTCGTTCGCGGCTTGCGGGACGGTGAACGCGACCAGGTTCTACTGGGCGTCACCGGCTCCGGGAAAACCTTTACGATGGCGAAGGTAATCGAGGCGATCAATCGCCCGACGATCGTGCTCGCTCACAATAAGACGCTGGCAGCCCAGCTCTTCCACGAGTTCAAGGTGTTCTTTCCGCAGAACGCCGTCGAATATTTCGTCAGCTACTATGATTACTACCAGCCCGAGGCCTATGTCCCCTCGAGCGACACCTTCATCGAAAAGGAAGCGACGATCAACGACGAGCTCGACAAGCTGCGCATGAGCGCCACTCGCTCGCTGTTCGAACGTTCCGATGTCATCATCGTCGCATCGGTTTCCTGCATCTACGGTCTGGGCTCGCCCGAGGCCTACTACGGCATGCTGCTGATGCTCGAACGGGGGCAGTCCATCGCGCGCGAAGCCATCCTTCGAAAGCTCGTCGAGATCCAGTATGACCGCGCCGAGGATCTGCGCCGCGGCACGTTCCGCGTCCGCGGTGACATGATTGAAGTCTATCCGCCGTACGACGATTTCGCCGTCCGCATCGAACTCTGGGGCAACCAGGTTGAAGCCATCCGCAAGTTCGATCCACTCACCGGCGAGGTCCGCTCGCGGGACGGCGAAATCTCGCGTCAGACGATCTATCCGAAGACGCACTACGTTTTACCGGCCGCGCAGAAAGAACGTGCGATTCAAACCATCTACGAGGAGCTCGAGTGGTGGAAGGCTGAGCTCGAGCGCAAGGGGAAAATCGTGGAGGCTCAGCGCGTCACCCAGCGTACGCAGTTCGACATTGAGATGATTCGCACCATCGGTTTCTGCCACGGGATCGAGAATTATTCCCGGCACCTTTCCGGCCGCTTGCCGGGCGAGGCCCCGCCGACGCTGTTCGACTACGTTCCCTCCGACTTCCTGCTCTTCATCGACGAATCACATCAAACGGTTCCGCAGCTCCACGGGATGTATCACGGCGACCGTTCGCGCAAACAGACGCTCGTCGAGTACGGCTTCCGCATGCCGTCGGCGCTCGACAATCGGCCGCTGACATTTGAGGAGTTCGAGCACCGCATAAATCAAGTGGTCTATGTCTCCGCCACGCCCGGTCCTTATGAGCTGACGAAATCCGGAGGTGTCGTGGTCGAGCAGGTCATCCGTCCGACCGGCCTCGTTGACCCGGAGGTCGAGGTGCGGGCCGTGAAAGGCCAGGTCGACGATCTGCTGGAGGAGATTCGCGTGCGCGCCGGCCGCAACCAGCGTGTTCTCGTCACAACACTCACAAAGCGCATGGCCGAGGACCTTTCCGAGTATTTCGCCGAACTGGGCGTTCGCTGCCGCTATCTCCATTCCGAGATCGAAACGCTCGAGCGTATTCGCATTCTCCGCGACCTGCGCCGCGGCGAATTCGACGTGCTCATCGGCATTAACCTGCTGCGCGAAGGGCTCGACCTGCCGGAAGTATCCCTCGTGGCCATTCTCGACGCCGACAAAGAGGGCTATCTGCGCAGCGCCACTTCCCTGATTCAGACGATGGGCCGCTGCGCGCGCCATCTGGAAGCCAGAGCCATTCTCTATGCCGACACGATGACGAAATCCATGGAGCAGGCTCTCGGCGAGACCAATCGCCGCCGCGCGAAGCAGCAGGCTTACAATCGCGAGCACAACATCACGCCACAATCGATCGTGAAGTCCATCGACATGCAGCTTGCGGCGATTGTCGAAGCCGACTACATCACCGTGCCGGCCGAGGAGGCCGTGATCGGCGAGATCACGAGCGAAGAGCAACTCGTCGAGGCCATCGGGCAACTCGAATCCCAGATGCGCGAAGCAGCCAAGAACTTCGAGTTCGAGCGGGCCGCTGCCTTGCGCGACCGAATCCGCTCCCTCAAGCAGCGCGAACTCGGGGCCGTCTTCTCGGTCCCGCTCGTAGCCGCCGAAGGCCCTGCCACAGACTCCAGTCGAGCCGCATCCCGGCCGATACCATCTTGGACACCAGGCCCAACTCAGGGCACACGACGCCCCCCCAAGGGATAAGAAGATCTTCAGGTGGGCTGGCCCGCCATGACGGGTTCGGCCGATCAACGATCCAAGGGAGCTATGTCGAACCATATTGCTAGACGCCGGCTGTTGAGCCCTCCCTCCGCGCTCGTGGCCCTGCTGGGCATCGCTCTTTCGACCCTGCCGGTCGCTTGTTGTCAGGACTCGCCGCCCGAGGGCGGGAAGAATGAATTGGGAGCCTGGGGCGGATATTCGCTCGCCTCGCCTCATATTTATGGAACCATCGGGCACGGACAGCTTGCTGTGCTCGGCTTGCGCTACGGCAGGACTGTTTTTGTCTCACCGAAGGTTCGAATTGAATACACGATCGATGTCCTTCCGGCAGAAATCGTGCGCCAGGCGGGCTACGTGAGTTGCGTAGTCCGCTCGGGAGCGGGCTACGTACCCTCTTACTGCAAACAGGGGCAGGAGACCGTCTACGGCGGTGGGCTGAGCCCGTTTGGCTGGAAGTTCGATCTTCGGAGGCCGCGGCGGTTCCCGGTCTTTGGCGCTCTGAGCAGCGGGTTCGTACTGTCGACGAGGCCGGTTCCGATCGACGTCCCGGGCGACGAACAATTCAACTTCACCTTTGATTTCGAGGTTGGCTTCGAGCATTTCAATGCCGCTCGGAATCGCGCCTGGATCCTCGGCTACAAGGTCCAGCACATCTCGAATGGCTACCGCGGCAACATCAATCCCGGCCTGGATTTGAATGTCCTCTTTCTGGGCTATTCGTTTTTCAAGTGAAGGAGGTCGGATCGGCCGGAAGCTTCTGGGCGGCGACTGCCTCGTTTACACGACTCCGCGTTTCAATTCATCGAGCGGATAAAAGGTGCCGCGCCACACGACCCCTCCCTGCCAAAGCGTAACAATCGTCGAGCGCGTGAGCATCCAGCCGAAAGTGAATGCGCCCAGCGGGTAGCTCAGCGCGTACATCGGCGAAACGCCGAATTCGAGGCACACCGCACCCTCCGTTAGGATGGGTAAGGCGATCGCGATCACGCCGAACAGACGCCCCCAGCCGTGGACAAACGGGAACGCGACGACCGGAAAAAGGCACATGAGCAGCAGCCCGAAAACCTGCAGGGACGTCATCCACAGCCGAAAGCCGGTGATCGCGAAGAAATTTTTCGTGGTTCCGCGAATCATGTTGCCGACGCCCGAATGCCAGTGGACGCTTACGGCCTCTCCCGCCTTCGCGACACCGGAGGGGAAGCCTGCCTCCTTGACAAGCTTTCCGAGCTTCATGTCGTCGACCACCTCCATCCTGAGCCGCCGGTGCGTTCCCGCACTCTCGTAGGCGCTACGGCGGATGAGCTGGAAGGCGCCGACGCCCGCATAGACGTGCGAGCGAGGATCGCTCACGCGCCACGGACGGATACCGATGAGGAAGCCCATGCCGAAAAATGTCATGACGATTTTCTCGCCGAAGGTGAACATTTCCGCGCGGCCGAGCAGCGTCAGATGTTCCCATTTTTGCCTCTCGGCCAGGGCCACGGCGCGGCGCAAGAGATCGGGAGCGAAATGCACGTCCGCATCGGTGAAGACCAGCCACTCGCCGGTCGATTGCTCGTAGGCTTGCGCGAGGGCGTGCGGTTTACCGAGCCAGCCGGAGGGGAGGGAATCGATGCGAACCGGCTTCAGATGAGGATTCTTCCCGGCGGCAGCCTGGAGGATCGCTCCGGTCGAATCTTCTGAGCGGTCGTCGGCGGCAACCACTTCGTAGCGCGGATAGTCAAGAGAGAGGAAGGTCTCGAGCGCCGCCGGCAGCTTTTCGGCTTCGTCCCGCGCGGCAAACAGAATGGACACCGCCGGACAATCTCTATCCTCTAAGGGAGGGACGCGAGCGAGTTCGGGCATCCGAGGAAGGCCCCGCGCAATATCGATCGCCTCAAGAATCCAGAGCGAAGCAACGAGCCCGAGGAGTGCAGTCCAGAACAGGTGCAACGGCCAATTTCCTCCACCCGAAACAGATCAAACAAGTTATGCTATCACGCTGGATGGCCGAGACTGTTTCGATCGTCGGTGCAGGACGCGTAGGAAGAACTCTCGGCAGGTGCCTGCGGGAGCTGGGATGGCAGGTCGGCGCAGTCCTGACGCGGCGAGTGGCGACATCGCGCGCTGCGGCACGCGCGATCGGCGCGGGAACTCCGCAGGTGGCGCTCTCTCCGGGGGTTTTGGCCGCCGATGTCGTTCTGCTCACAACGCCGGATGGCGAGCTCCGGAGGACAGCCGAGCGATTGGCGCAACAAGCGAGAGAACGATGCCGCGGCGCGATCATCCTGCATACCAGCGGCGCGCTCGATAGAAGTCCGCTCGCTGCGCTTGCGCGAATGGGCGCCTGGACGGGCTCGCTGCACCCGATGCAGACATTCAGCGGCCGTGCCGATCCAGACTTTCAGGGCGTCATCTTCGCCGTAGAAGGCGAGCGGCGGGCACAGCAAGCCGCGCGGAGGATTGCCCGCGCGCTGGGCGGCGTGCCCATTCGCGTAGGAGGCGAGAGCAAGCCCGCCTATCATGCGGCGGGCGCGCTCGTGAGTGGCCACGCACTCGCCTTGGTTGAAGCGGCCACAGAAATCCTCCTGCGCGTCGGCTTCACGCGGAAGCGCGCCCTAGAAGCCTTGCTTCCGTTGATGCGCCAGATGCTCGATAATTTTGAAGAGCTGGGCCCGCAGGCTTCCTGGACCGGCCCGATCGCGCGCGGCGACTATGCGATTGTTCAGAAGCACGCGGACGCGCTTCGCCGATATCCGCGCGAATTCGAGGAATCGTACGCGGCGCTTGCGCTCCTCGGCGGCCGGGTTCTCTCGAAGACGCCGGCGCGAACGATTCGGCAGATCAAGCGCGCGCTCAAAAATCCCAGTGGAGGGTGGAGTTGAGGAAACCTCATATCTCTATTGAACACACGACGCTCGCGAACGGCTTGCGGGTGGTCGCATCGCCTGACCGCTCGGCGCCGTTCGTGACCGTCGGCGTATACTATCAGATCGGGTTTCGCCTCGAGCCGCGCGGCCGCAGCGGTTTTGCCCATCTTTTCGAGCACATGATGTTTCAGGGTTCAGAGAACGCCGGAAAGATGGAGCACATCCGCCTGATCAATTCCTCGGGCGGCCTGCTGAATGGCACGACGCACTACGACATCACAAACTATTTCGAGGCGGTGCCCTCGAATGCGCTTGAACGCGTGCTCTGGCTGGAGGCGGACCGCATGCGCGCGCTAAAGGTAGACGACGAAAATCTCCGCAATCAGCGAGATGTCGTGAAGGAGGAAGTGCGCGTCAACGTCCTCAATCAGCCGTACGGGGGGTTTCCTTGGCTCGATTTGCCGCCCGTCGCCTTCCGCAATTGGCCGAACGCCCATAATTTCTATGGCGATTTTGCCGATCTGGACGCCGCCACCCTTTCCGACGTGCAAAACTTCTTTCACACCTACTACTCACCGAACAATGCAGTGCTTCTCCTGCTTGGCGATCTCGACCCGGCCGAAGGCTTCGTGCTGGCAAGGCGCTATTTCGAGGATATCCCTTCGAGTCCACTGCCGCCCCGCGCGGACGTGAGCGAGCCGCCGCAGACGGAAGAGCGCCGCGGCGAAGTGCCAGAGAAATTCGGCCCCTTGCCGGCGATCGCCATCGGCTACACCCTGCCCCCGCGCGGCACCGAAGACTGGTACGCGGCGGCAATTGTGGACCGCGTTCTGCACGGCGGCCGCGCCGGACGCGTCTATCGCCGGCTTGTACTCGAGCGGCAGATCGCTGTTGAAGTCGATGGAAGCGCGGACATCTTTGATGCCAACGGCCCCACCCAGATGGTTACGCGCATCTTCCATAAACCTGAATGCACCGCGCAGGAGACCATCGCGGAATTCGACGCCGTCATCCGGGAACTGGAGGAGACGGGAATCACTGACGATGAGCTCGACCCTGTCAAAGTGAAATTCCGCGCCGACTACTACTCGACTCTCGAAGCGGGAATGGGCTCCTACATGCCGCGGTTCGGGCTCATGCATTATCTGGCTTGTTTCACGCTCTTCGATGGCGATCCGGGCCGCATCAACACGGTTCTGGACGGTTTTCTCGCCGTCGACCCGGCCCGGGCGCGATCGATCGCAGGCAAATACCTCGTCGAGCGAAATCGCGCGATCGTCGTCCGGCGTCCCTCGACGATCGCAGGTGCGCAATGACGACGACGAGCGCGCCCGGCTTCGAGAGAAACAAGGTGCCGGCTCTTGGAGTCGAACGCCCTGTGGCCTGGCCGAAGCGCACCGTTCGCACTCTCTCGAACGGTATGCAAGTTGTCCTCGCCGAATCGCACACATTTCCGAAAATGCTCGTCCAACTTTCGTTTCGCAGTGGAAACTCGATCGTCGCCGGCCGCGCGCCGGGCCTTGCGGAGATGACCGCAGCTGTCGTTCGCACGGGCACGACTTCTCGGCCCAGCCGGCGCATTGAAGAAGATCTGCGCCGCATGGGAGCGGACCTTGGCACGCACGCTGGCGCCGATTCGAGCGCGATCTCCGTGTCCGGCTTGGCGGAGTTCTCCGGCGGCTTGCTCGAATTGATTGCCGATCTCGCCCGGAATGCTTCGTTCCCCGAGGAGGAGTTCGAACGCGAGCGCCGCCAGCGTTTCGAGGAGCTCAGGGTCGAGCGGACCACGCCGGGATTTCTCGCAAGCGAGCGGCTGCGCTCGATTCTGTTCGGCGAACACCCGTATGCCATTGTTGCGCCGACCGAGGAGCAAGTCGCCGCCTACCAGCGGAAGGAGCTCCTTGAGTTCTACCAACGGCATTACGTCCCTGCCGATGCGCTCCTTATCCTCGTCGGCGATTTTTCGACCGAGCTGACCTTCGATCAAGTTGAAAAAGTCTTCGGCAGCTGGAGCGCTCCCGAACCGGAGCTGCCGAGTTTCCCCGCGCCTCCCCGCGCATCCGGCCGCCACGTGCACCTGGTGCACTTGCCGGGAAGCGTGCAGACCCAGGTACTGGTCGGAAATCTGGCCATCACGCGCCAGGATCCCGACTGGTATCGCACGGTGCTCGCGAACTCGATTTACGGAGGGGCGTTCCATTCTCGGCTCGTCCTCAATATCCGCGAACAGAAGGGTTACACGTACAGCCCCCGCAGCGGCCTCCACCCGTTGCGCCACTACGGATACTTCAGCGTGCACGCAGCGGTGCGAAACGAAGTCGTCGCGGCGACGCTCACGGAGATATTCTACGAAATGGACCGCATCCGCTCGGTGCCCGTCACGCCCGAAGAACTCGAGAGCGCCCGCAGCTATCTCACGGGCGTTTTCTCGCTCGGGGTCGCGACCCAGGACGGCCTGCTCGGCCAGCTGTCCACGGTTTATCTCGATCGTCTGCCGGAAGGCTATCTTGAAACATATCGCGAGCGGGTCCGCGCGCTCGGTGCGCAGGATGTTACCGCCGCCGCGCGGCGCCATTTCGATTCCGCCAACGCGCAAATCGTACTCGTCGGCGACCGCGGGCTCATCGCTGAACAGGCCGCTCTATTTGGCCGGGTCACCGAATATGCCGCGCAGCGAAATGCGGCCGAGGTGGTGACACCTCGCGAGTGAAAATCGGACGGTGAGGGAGGCGACCAGCTGCTCGCCCGACAGCGCCCGAGCGGAGAACCCGGTGCCGGGTCACTCGAGCGATTCTTTCACCGGGCGCGCTCGCCTGGTTCCACTCACCGTGTTTCCCGGCGCCCCCTCAGCTGCGGGTCCTCGACCGGGATCCTGGGCCGCCAGGGCTCAAAGGACTTGATGGTCTTTGCTGCGGGGCCCTATGGTCAGCGGCACTTGGTCGGTGATTTCGACGCCGTAGCCTTCGAGCGCGACGACCTTGCGTGGATGGTTCGTGAGCACGCGAATCCGCCGCAGCCCCAGGTCTGTCAGTATTTGCGCCCCAATTCCGCTCTCGTGCTGGATCAGCCGTTGCCTTCCCAGATCCTGGTCGAGCTGTCCGCGCACGTGGTAGAGAATCCGCGGCAACGCCGCCGCATCTTCGGTTCGAGCATCGATTTGAAATCCTCGGCCGGTGTGATGGAGGTACACGAACACGCCGCGCCCTGCTTCGGCAATGGCCTCGAACGACCGATCGATGATCTCCCGGCAGTCGCAGGCGCTCGAGCCCAGGACGTCGCCGGAGAGGCAGTGGGAGTGGACGCGGACGAGCGGCGGCTCGGTATTGGCGAGCGAGCCCGCCCCGTCGCCCGGGAAGTCGCCCCGCACCATGGCCACGTGCAACTCCTGGTCTACATCGCTCGAGTAGGCAATCATACGGAAATTGCCGTACCTGGTTGGCAGGACGGACTCGGCGATCCGCCGAACGTATCGCTCATTCTGCATGCGGTAGCGGATCAGGTCCGCAACCGTCAGCAATTTCAGCTCGTGCTCACGGCAGAATTCCATCAACTCGGGCACGCGCGCCATCGTCCCATCGCCGTTCATGATTTCGCAAATCACCCCGGACGGATCGAGCCCGGCGATGCGCGCGAGGTCCACGGAGGCTTCGGTTTGCCCGGCGCGTACCAGCACGCCGCCGCTGCGCGCCCGCAGTGTGTACACATGTCCCGGCCGAGCCAGATCCTCGGGTCGCGTTTTCGGATCCGTTGCGGCCAGAATCGTAGTCGCGCGGTCCGAGGCGCTGGTGCCCGTGGTCGTGCCGCGCAGCGCATCAATGGGTTCGCAGAACGGCGTGCCGAAGGCAGACGTGTTGCGCGGAGAAATCGGGGCCAGATTCAGAGCTTCGCAGCGCCGCTCGGTCAGAGCTAGGCAAATCAGCCCGCGCCCGTTCTTGGCCATGAAATTGATGGCCTCGGGAGTGACCTTCTCCGCCGCCATTGCCAGGTCGCCTTCATTTTCGCGGTCTTCATCGTCGACGAGCACAATCATGCGGCCCTGGCGGATCTCCTCGCTCGCCTCGTCAACCGTTGAGAATGGCGCTCTGCGCGCGCTCATATGTGTCGTGCCATTTCCTCTATAACCATGCCGGAAGGGAAGCTTCGAACCGCGATCTTCGGCCGGTTCCGCGGATCAAGGAATGATAACCCAATCCTGCGCTCTGCCGACCGGAATCGTTTCTCTTCCGGCCCCTCTCCCGAGCTGCCCGGGCGCGTCCATAGTCGGCAATCCTCCGATCGCATTGAATAATGATTCGCGATTCGACCGCACGACTATCGCAACGCGTTCCTGCTCGTCGGTGTGCTCCCGGTCGTCGACGCGATCGTCCGTCGGGGGCTCGCGCTGCCCGGATCGGGGCGCGAGGACCAATACGAAGGGCGCCTCGGCCGTGTCGACCGAGGCGCCCCATGACTCCGAACACCAAGCACACCGCACACGCGGCCGCCTGGTCTAGTACATTCCGCCCATGCCGCCCGGTCCTCCCGGTGCGCCACCGCCCGCCGCCTTCTTCTCTTCTTCCTTGATGTCCGCCACCAGGGCTTCGGTCGTGAGCATCAAGCCGGCGATCGATGCTGCGTTCTGCAGGGCTAGGCGGGTCACCTTGGCCGGGTCGATCACTCCAGCCTTGACCAGGTCGCTGAAATCGCCCGTCTCGGCGTTGAAGCCGAAATTGTCGTCCTTCGAGTCACGAATGCGGCCGACAATCACGGCACCTTCATGTCCCGCGTTGAGGGCGATTTGCCGCATGGGCTCTTCGAGCGCCCGCTTCACGATGTTGACGCCGATGGCCTCATCATCCTGTAGCTTGAGCTTTTCGAGAGCCGCGATGCAGCGAACCAGTGCCACGCCGCCACCGGGAACGATCCCTTCCTCGACAGCAGCGCGAGTGGCGTGCATGGCGTCTTCGACGCGAGCCTTCTTCTCCTT
>DATMRE010000011.1:0-16172 GCA_035566475.1 Verrucomicrobiia bacterium
TGCCGTCTGATTGCACGTAAGCAGCTTCCGCGCTCCGTAGCAGAATACCGTCACAAATCTCCGCGTAAGGCATTCAAACGCCTCCCCGACGGGCGGTTATGATCGCTGCTCTTGGCCACCAAGTCAGAGATTGTTACGCCGTCTAATGACTTTTGAGCGGATGGTCATTCCTGCCGGTTATAGCCAGGGTCCCGTCGATTGAAAAAGGGACAGATTCTGGGTTCTTAGACTTACGAGAGTTGGACTCAGGAGAGTCTTCGCTGGGACAACCACAGGTCGGTGAACCCGAAAACAGTCGGCTTGCTGGTATGGGAGATTCATAACCATCTGGAAGGCATGTTCTGCCTTCGTCTGAGCTTGGAAATAGCCTAACCATGACGAAAGTGCGGTGTCGCTCAATTTGACTTCCACTAAGAACCAAGGGTTGCGGTCTCTGACGACGAGAAAGTCCACTTCGCGCTTCTGTTTGTCGCGCAAGTAGCGCAATTCGAAATCGCCGAATCCAAGGTCAGTCCAACCCTCGACTGCCTTCAAGAGATGACACGCGACAAAGGTTTCCGCACGCGCGCCGTCGTCGGCCACTCCACTCCAATCCCGTTGGAACCATTTGGGTTCCTTGCGTAGTGCTTTTGCGACATTGCTGAACCAGGGACGAATCATGAATCCGTAGTGTAGGCGTGCGAGAAGATTAATCCAGCGTTTGACGGTGTCCACGGAGACCTGGATCTCCCGCGCGAGATTGGAATAGATGAGCTGCTGCGCGCTCATTTCAGCGAGAATCTGCATCAGCGTTTCCATCGTTCCTGGGTCAGAAACGTGGGCCACTTCACGCAGATCTTCGTGCGATAGTTGCTCATGTCTTAGGGAACGCCACCGGCGAGTGAAGCGAGTGTCACGGCGAAGGAACGGTTCCGGAAATCCTCCATGTTCCCAGAGTGCATCCCATTCAGCCGAGGGCACTTCCTCAGGCGTCTGAATTTCTCGTTGTGGCAAGTCTGTTCGCAGGCTTTCTCCGACGCTCCACGGATTCATGCGGTAAAGAAAATAACGTCCCATCATGCTGTCGCTGCCCCGCCGGAAAACGTCGATGCGAGAGCTTCCTGTGACGATCAGATGCACTCGATCTCCATAGCTGTCGAAGAAGCCTTTCAGCAGCCCCTTCCACTTGGTGTATTTATGCAGTTCATCGAGAGTGGTCACGGGAGGCTGGGCACGGAGGCGCTCCAATTGCAGAGCCTCGGCTAGTGCCGCTGGGCCGCGCAACAAGAGCCGGCGGTCGTCGGCATTATCCCAGTTGAGATACTGATCGCTAACGGACCGGCAGGTGGTGGTCTTTCCGACCTGGAGGGGCCCCGATACCAGTGCCATTTGGCGATGCCGTTCGAGATGGTCGGCCAACAGTGCCTTGTAAAAACGCGGCCATTCCTGCATGTGGTCATCGCTGATTTGGGGCAGATTACAAGCGTCGAGATGGAGGCCCGGTTGACATTCCAGTCCCAAGGATTGCCTTTTGCTTGGCTTGACGGGGAAGTTAGGAATCCCCTTTTTCAGACAAAGATCTTGTACCTATGCCCACTGAGTTGTTTAGAACTGGCAGCAGCCGAGAAGAGGCTACGCAGAGCACAACGCAAAGCGGGCGAAATTTGCGAGTTCATCCGGCGCCCGAGCAACCGCGCGTAAGCGATTTGTGGTGCTTGGCGGTAGTTCTGGGGAAAACCGAAAGTAGTCGGAGGACCCTCGCGTTTACACGAGCGGGCGGCTCCCAGAAGCGCAATCAGTAGCCGCTGATTTTCGAGGACGGGAAGCAACTTCGCGACAACGTGCGTCGAGCACGAATACTGTCCTTCGCCATAAACGGATGGCGACGACGCGATCACGACTTTTTGCACCGGCACGCACCTCTCGCGGATCACTTCGAACAAGAGCGCGGTGCCGACCACATTCGAATGGAAAAACTTCTCGTACTCAGGCATCGAGTCCTGGTGGCTCGCCTCATGAAAGACCACATCGACACCCGCGATCGCGCTCGCGACCGAGGCGCGATTGCGCACGGGGGCACCCGTGCGGGTGCACGCGCGGCTCGAGATTGTCCAGAATCCGCACTTCATAGCCTCGTTCGAGCAACGCATCGGCAATATGCGACCCGATAAAGCCGGCTCCTCCGGTGACCAGTACTCTCACTCGCTTCCTCCCCTCACACTCGCGGCTCGGCCGCGATCGAGCCCCGACTCCTCGAAACTCCGGGCCAACCGACTCTCTCGCCTCGATTCTTGGGCTCGCGCGCGGATCGACTCCGTTGTTATCCGCCCGGGGCTGAGCTATTCTCGCTTGAAGAGATGATCGATATTCACTGCCACATACTTCCGGGTCTGGACGATGGAGCGGAATCGGTCGAAATCGCGTGCGCCATGGCGGAGATGGCCATTGCAGATGGAATTAGCCACGTCATCGGGACGCCCCATGCAAGCGACAGCCACCGTTTCGTTCCCGAATTGGTAAAGCAGCGCCGAGATGAACTTCAGGCCCGCTTCGAAGGCCGGCTGATTCTTGCCACCGGTTGTGACTTTCATCTGAATTCGGAAAATCTCGAGGACATCCGCCAGGACGCGGAGCGCTTTACGCTCAACCAGAAGAATTACCTTCTCGTCGAATTCGCCGATTTTTCGATTCCCCCCTCGCTCGACCAGGCCCTTGACGAGTTGCAGCACGCCGGCCTCAACCCGATCATTACCCATCCCGAGCGCAACCCCTTGATCCGTACCCAGCCCGAGCGGCTCTACCGCTGGTTGCGGCAGGGTTGCTACGTGCAGATCACCGCGCAGTCGCTAGTTGGAAAATTCGGCGCAGCGGCCGAAGAGGTCTCCGGGCAGTGGATCGGTGCGGGAGCGGTTCATTTTCTCGCCTCCGACGCGCACAATGTCACGTCGCGTCCGCTGCGGTTGAAGGAAGCGTTCGAGCACGTAGCGAAGACCCAAGGAGAACGCCTGGCCCGAGCGCTCCTCATCGAGAATCCGCTCGCCGCGTTCGAGGGCCGCCCGCTCCCCTACGTGCCCGAGCTAGCCGATGATGCCGGCGGGCAGGAAGCCGGATCCCGGGGCCGCCGCCGCAAGCGATTCTGGTTTTTTTGAAGCGTTGTCTTGAACCGCGATCAGTCGAAGAGTTCGGTGATCTCTTCGTAGCGCTTAAACGGCGGGATCAGGTAAGCGCCGGCGATCCCGTCGCCGCGCGCGGTGCGAGCCCAATCAAGCATCTCGCGAGCCAGCTCGAACCCGCGTTCACGCGCGCGATCGCCGGCCTTCTCCATGGCTTCGAGCACCGCCCCGGGAATCACGATCCCCGGCACCTCGTTATTGAGCCGCAGCGCCTGCTTGTAGCTTGTGAGCGGCCACAGCCCGACCATCACCGGGATCGGGGGCGCTCCGCCGAGGCGCCCGAGAAAGGCGTGCCAGTGCTCGGGGTCAAAGATCGGCTGGGTCATGGCGAAGTGCGCGCCCGCCCTCACCTTTTCATCAAATCGGCGCAGCTCCTCATCGAGGTCGTCCGCCACCGGGTTCACGGCTACGCCGATCGTGAAATTGGTCGCGCCACCTAAATTTTTCCCCGCCCAGTCCGTACCGTGATTGAGCCGCGCGAGAACCTTCACGAGCCCGATCGAGTCCAGTTCGAAGACCCCGCTCGTTTCCGGGTAATCGCCGACCGACGGCGGATCGCCTGTAATCGCGAGAACATTGCGCACCCCTCCGACGGCCCAGGCGCCGAGCAGCATGGCCTGCAGTCCGATGATGTTTGCGTCGCGGGTCGTCAGATGCGGAATGGTTTCAAACCCGTGGGCTTCGAGCGCGCCGGCCAGCACGAGCGCATCCATGCCGACCCGCGCGAGAGTGCCGCTATTGATGTCGATCGAGTCCACCTCGCCCGAGGCCATCACGGCCCCCACCTGTTCGACGATGCGGTCAATCGTTACGCCCTTCGGAGGGTCAATTTCAACCGATACAACGAATTGCTGTGCCCGGATCTTCCCCCAGAGCTTGCTTTCCGGCTCGCGCACGGCCACGCGCAGCCTGCGCTCGGCCGGCGCGATGACCTCGATCGAGCGGGCCGCACTATCCCGGCCCGAGCCGGAGTTTCCCGGGCGCATCCGCCCGACCGCCTCGGCCATCGCCTGGATATGCTCGGGTGTCGTCCCGCAGCATCCGCCGAGAATGCGCACGCCCAGGGCAGAGGCCTCCTGGGCGAACAGAGCAAAGTACTCGGGAGAGGAGCGCGGGTACACGGTCCGGTCACCGATCCGCTTCGGAAAACCTGCGTTCGGCATGGCCGAAAGCGGCAGCGAAGAGCAGCTCCCGAGTTCGCGGAGGATCGGGACCAGTGGCTGCGGGCCGACCGTACAATTGGCGCCGATCGACTGGATATTCTTTTCTTTCAGCTTCTCCCAGGCTTCGGCCGGACGCGTTCCTCCGAACGTCGACCCTTCCTCGGAATACGTCAGTTCGGCGACAATCGGCAGCCGTGAGAAGGAACGAATCGCATCGATTGCCGCGTTCAATTCCGCGATGTCGCTGAATGTCTCGAGCAGATAGAGATCCACACCGCGCTCTTCGAGTGCTCCCGCCTGCTCCTTGAAGATGGCCGAGACCTCCTCGTCGGGAAGCTCGCGCGCCCGGCCGACCAGACCCAGCGGGCCGATCGATCCGGCAATCAGAACCTCGTGTCCTGCCGACTCGCGGGCCTCCCGTGCAATCTTCACCCCGCGGTGATTGAGTTCCGTAACTCGATCGGTCATCCCCAGTTGCGCGAGCTTGTGGCGGTTCGCCCCAAACGTATTTGTTTCAATGATCTGGGCGCCTGCACGGATGTAGGCCTGATGAAAGTGGACGACCGTTTCCGGGTGGGAGGCGTTCAATTCATCGACCGTGCGCTGCTGGCCCAAGACCTCGTAGAGCAGCGAGCCCATGGCGCCGTCAGCGACAAGAATGTTGGTCCGCAAACGCTCGTTGAAATCATCAATCCGCATCGTCGGTCCCCGTGCCGCTTGAGAAATATTCGAGTATAGCATTCACCCGGAGGACGAACGCGCGGGAAGCATCGCCCATTCCGGGCGCCCCGAGGTCGCGAAGAACCCCTCGACACTCGGATCGAACCGGGGGAGGCGAAGGGTGTGCTCTTCTAACAGCGGGCGCAGGCTGATCGACGGTCAAGAGACCTGGGCGACCTTCGATGGCTGCAATCGGACCACCTCGTTCCCCGACGGGAGGGCACTCGAAGCGCTGTTTGGGAGATGGGGCGAACGGTTGAGGTGCGCGGCTCGCGTTCCTGCGGTCGAGCGCGGCAGCGAGACGGGCCTAGCGCACCTGGCCGACAAGGCCGGCGATCGTATCCATCAGATCGAACTTCGTCAAGACTTCGAGCTTGCCGTTTCCCATCTCGACAAAGACCGCCGGGCTCTCATGACTTAAGATGTACGTCACGCGCTCGACCGGCGAGTTCGACGGCATCTGCGGCATGGCCGGGCCCATCACTTCCCGAACGATGAGCTTGCGCAGATCTTTGCCCTGCAGCGCGAGATTCAGTATCTGATCCTCGAAAACCGTGCCAATCGATAGACTGCCTTCGAAGACCGGAAGCTGCGAGATATCCTCCTGCTGCATGGCGGCGAGGGCGTTAAAAACCGTGTGATTGGGGCCTACGGTGATGGGCTCGCGCGTCTTCCCGTTCTGGCGCTTCACGCGTATGACGTCGGCTGCCGTGAGGGTCACCTCGGAATCGGCGTACCCGTGTTCACGCATCCAGCCGTCGTTGAAGACCTTGCTCAGATAGCGGCTTCCTGTATCCGGCAGGAACGCGACGATCATGTCGCCCTTCTTGGTATCCTTCGCGATGCGCAGCGCCGCCGATACGCATCCGCCGCCAGAACCACCGGTGAAGATTCCTTCCCGCTTGGCCAGCCGCCGGGCCCACACAAAACATTCCTCGTCATTCACCTGCAAGACGTCATCGAGTACCTTGAAATCCATCGTTCCTGGGAAAATATCTTCCCCGATCCCCTCGACCACGTACGGCGCGGCCTTGCCGATCTTTCCTGTCTTCACGTACTCGTAGTAGAGAGAGCCGATGGGATCCACGCCGATAATTTTCACGCGCGGATTCTGTTCCTTGAGGAAGCGTCCGGCACCGCTCAGCGTGCCTCCGGTCCCCATTCCGCAGACGAAGTGCGTGATCCGCCCGTCGCTGTCCCGCCAGATCTCCGGGCCCGTCGTGCGATAGTGCGCCTCCGGATTCATGGGGTTCTCGTACTGGTTGGGATAGAAGGCATTGGGAATCTCGCGAGCAAGCTTCTTGGCCACCGAATAGTAGCTGCGCGGATCCTCCGGCTCGACCGCCGTGGGGCAGACGATCACCTCGGCGCCGAAGGCCTTCAGGAGATCGATTTTTTCGCGCGATTGCTTGTCCGTAATCGTGAATACGACCTTATAGCCTCGCACCGCGGCGAGCAGTGCGAGGCCGACGCCTGTGTTGCCGGAAGTTCCCTCGACGATCGTTCCGCCGGGCTTCAAGAGCCCCTTGCGTTCCGCTTCGTCAATCATCGCGAGGCTGATTCGATCCTTCACCGACCCGCCGGGATTGAGGTAATCGGCCTTGATATAGAGCTCCGCCCGGAGATCCTTGGTCACACGGTTCAGGCGTATGAGCGGCGTGTTGCCCATGGCCTCAAGGATGTTGTTGCACCTCATCGCGTTCTCTCTCCCAAAATCTCGGGCACGAAGTAGCTTAGAGTCATCGAAAAACTCTGTCCAGCGAAGTTTCAAGCCCGAGTGCGGACCGATGCCTCGGACGCTCGAGAGCGGCCGGGGCCCCTCATCTTGTACGGCCCGTCGTTCCCTGGGGCGGAGTCCTCTTGAGGAAACCTTCCCTACATGCGTATTGCGCATGTCGTTAGTTACCTATATCCATTAGGGTCGTGCCCGGCAGTTTTCGGCCGACTTCTTCAACCTTGATTAACAACGTCACATTTGTGGACCCGGTTGTGGGGGGAAGTGCATCGTTTCTGGATATGACCAATCCCTGGGCCTTTGGAGTTGTATCGACGGAGTTCGTGCCGGGTAAGCGCATCGCGGGAAGCCGCTCGATCCAGTTTGGCCTGGGCGTTGCGTTCTAGACATGATCCCGTCGGTCGACCGGCGGGGGACGAGTCGATTTCACCCGCACTTCGGAATTCGATTCAATCGACCGGAGGGCGCGCCAGACTGTCCTCGAGCGATTGAAGCACGAGGGCCGTCCGAGAAATCAGCGGGAGAGGCGTAAGAAAATGAAAAAACTTCCTGAGCGCTCGGTCTTCGGCCACGATCCGCCCGCCGGTGCGATGGTCAGGCTCAGCGCTTCGATCGCTCAAGGAATGCTGGTTGAAGTCGAAGCCGATCGAATCGTGACCGGTGATTAACCAGAGCCGCCGCCCGTTCGATCAGTATGGCCTCGATCCGGGCGATCGAGCGCCAGTTGGCCGATCGAGTTACCTGAGGGGAGCGACAGAGTGGGGAGTTCTCACTGTAACAGAATATTAACATCGCACAGCTCGGGCCTTCGCTACAATCGCGTCCCATGCCAACCGAGATCATCGAGATCGCCGTCTGCCCAGGGTCGCGCGAAGGCCTGAAGATTCTGCGCATCAAGGGTCCGCTTAATATTCGCACCGTATTCGATTTTCAGAATGCGGTGCGCGCGGACGTCTCTCCCGCGCTCGTCGTCGACTTCAGCTTCGTGCCGTACATCGACTCGACCGGGCTCGGCGCGCTCGTCGGAGCCCACCTCGCCGCCGAGCGAGCGAATCGCAGGCTGGCATTCGCCGCGATGAACACACAGGTGAGCGCGCTCGTCGAGATGACCCACGTCAACCAGTTCTTTGGGATCTATCGCACGATCGAAGAAGCCGAGTCCGCGATTTCCTGAGCCCTCTCGAGGCGCCCGCTCGGGTTCCCCTCCCATAGCAGCTTCGGACCGCTTCACTCGAAAGCGCACGGTCGGTCTATCGACTCAGGCGAGCGCGGATGGGCCTTGAGATCACACTTGATCGTTCGACTCGCCTGAAACTCGTCTCGAAGCACACGAATCGCGCACCCGCCCGGCAGGGCCCGGACGGATGAGATAGAATAGTACGGCCATGGAGAGGTTCTATCGAGCCACGATGAAGATCGGCGGCGGAACGTTGTTCGGGCGGCTGGCATTCTCGTTCCTGCTCGTCTGCGCGATCGGGTTCGGCGCAGCCGTCGGGCTGCTGTTCGTCTACTCGAGCGACCTTCCGGAAATCCGCGCTCTTGAGGATTACCATCCGAACGTCGTCACCGAACTCTACTCCGACGACGGCCAATCGATCGGCACCTTCGCGCTCCAGCGACGGATCCTTCTCGCCTACAGCCAGATCCCGGGCGTTCTAAAGGATGCGATCATCACGACCGAGGACCAGCACTTCGAAGAGCACTGGGGTGTCGATTTCCCGCGCGTTCTCCAGGCTGCCTGGCATGACATGTCGCGTCATCGCATCGCCGAGGGCGCCAGCACGCTCACCATGCAGCTTGCCGGCGGGCTTTTCCTCAATCGCTCCGACCGCAGCTTCCACCGCAAGCTCGAGGAGACGATCCTCGCGCTGCAGATCGAGCGTCATTACACGAAAGAACAGATCTTCACGATGTACTGTAACCAGATTTACCTCGGTTCCGGGAACTATGGTTTCGAGGCCGCATCCGAATACTATTTCAGCAAGCCCGTGGGCCGGTTGACGCTCGGGGAGGCGGCCACGCTCGCAGCCATTATCCGCGGGCCGATCTATACTCCCACGACCCATCCGGACCGCGCTCTCGCCCGGCGCAACCTGGTCCTCTCGCTGATGCTACGCGACGGAAAGGTCCCCCGCGCGCGCGCCGAGGCCGCGATCAAACAGCCCCTCAGTCTGAACATCTCAACGGGTCGAAATGATCTGGCGCCGTACTTCGTCGAAGACGTCCGCCAGTATCTCGAGCACACCTATGGCACGGCCGCCGTGCACGAGCAAGGGCTGCGCGTCTATACGACGCTCAACGTGGCGATGCAGCGGGCTGCGGACCAGGCCGTTCGCCAGGGCCTGCACGCCTATGACCGTCGCCACGGCTGGCGCGGCAACTTGCCCAACATCCTGCGAGACCATCTCGGCTCGATCGACAAGTACCAGAGCGACGATTGGCGCGCCTCGATCCAGAAGGGCGACTACGCGACCGGGCTGGTGACCTCGGTCGCCGCGACCTACGCAGGGATCAAAATTGGTCCCTACCACGCCATGCTGACGCCAGCCGATTTCGCCTGGACCGCTCACAAGTCGCCTGCCGAACTCCTGAAGGTGGGCGATCTCGTCGTGGTTTCGATCAAGCAGCTCGCCGGCATTGTGGCCGAAGTCCAGCTCGAGCAGCAGCCGGCGGCGCAAGCGGCGTTGCTCTCGATCGACAATTCGACCGGTGAAATCAAAGCGATGGTGGGCGGGTATGATTTCGGGGAATCGAAATTCAATCGCGTGACCCAGGCCCTCCGCCAGACCGGCAGTTCTTTCAAAGTCTACGTCTATGCCGAAGCCCTCGCACAGGGGTCTTCGCCTTTCGATACGATCGTCGACGAGCCGGTGACATTCCGCAGCGGCGGTCAGGAATATTCGCCGCACAACTACGACGCAAAATTCGAGGGGCGCATCACGCTGCGCCGGGCGCTCGCCGATTCGAGAAATGTCCCCGCCGTTCGCCTGCTCGATCGCGTCGGAATCGAACACGTGATTGATCTGGCGCGGAGATTCGGCATCAAGAGTCCGCTGCCGCCGTATCTCCCGCTGGCCCTCGGCGCCGCCGACCTCTCGCTCATCGAGCACACCTCGGCGTTCTCTGTCTTTCCGGATGAAGGAATCCACATCGAGCCGCACTACATCCGTCGCGTGACGTCTTACGACGGGGCCGTTCTTGAGGAGCCGCGCCCGAACGTCAGCGATGTGATCCCGCCCGAGGTGGCGCGCACGATGGTTGCCATGCTGGAGGACGTGGTGCAATTCGGCACCGGCGTTCGGGCGAAGGAGCTCGGCCGTCCTTCGGCGGGGAAGACCGGCACAACCAATGACTTCACCGATGCCTGGTACATCGGTTTCATTCCACAGATCACGACGGGCGTATGGGTGGGCAACGATGACAAGCGCATCTCGCTCGGCGATAAGGAAACCGGTGCGCGCGCAGCCCTCCCGATCTGGCTCGAGTTTATGCAGCAGGCCACGGCGGAAATGCCGGTCGAGGAGTTTCCTAATGTGGTGCCGCTGGAGAGGACGACGGACAGGCAGCTGCTTCAGGTCGACACGCCCGACCTGGCTCCGCCCGCCGATGCCGCCGAGCAGGGCCTGACGGAAACAGGGGCGGGGCCCTCGAAGCCGGCCGGGAAACCGTTAACTCCTAGACCCGCCCGGGCCAAGACTCGAGCGCCCAATTCGGCGGCGACCGGACCCACTCCGGCGCCTGCGGCCGTTTCGGCGACAACCTTAGCCCCTTAGCCGCTCTTTGATCGAGCGGCTCCTCGTGCGGAAGGGATCCCACCCGCGGGAGTCGAGCCGCGTCGGGTGTTGATCGGCGCCCACCACCACGATCTGTTTCGCACGGGTGATTTCGCCGATGGCCGTGAGTTCTCTCGGTCCCGGCGCCCTTGCCAACTGCTGGGCCTGGCGCCCAGGGACAGTAAATAGAAGTTCGTAGTCCTCGCCACCATGCAGGGCCATCTCGAGCGAATCAAGTTTCATACCTCCCCTTTTGACCGATCGAATGGCGGGAACCTCAACGCGCGGGATTCTCGTCTCGAATAAACGCGCCCCGACTCCGCTTCGTGCGCACAACCTGGCCAGATCGGTTGAAAGCCCATCTGAAATATCCATCATGGCCGAGGCCACCCGCTCCCTCGCAAGCCACGCAGCCAGCTTGAGCCGCAGGCGCGGGTAGAGGTGAGGCTCAACGAGTCGGCCAAACCTCGGTTCGCGGCCGATACCTCGAAGGATGAGTTCCAGACCGAGCTGCGCCCGCCCGAGCCTCCCGCTTACATAAATTGTGTCGCCCGGCCGCGCCCCCGCACGCGTCGCCGCACGTCCCTCCATCACCTCGCCGAGAACGGTGATGCTGACGAAGATGGTTGGGTTCGCGGTCGTGTCCCCTCCGGCGAGGCGCAAGCCCAGCAGGAGGGCCGCCCGGCGCATCCCGGTTAAAAATTCGTCGAGCCATCGACCTGTGCGGCTCCGGGGCAGGGCCAGCGTCAGAAGGAATAACCGCGGCGTCGCACCCATGGCGGCAAGGTCGCTCGTTGCGCGAACCAGCGACTTGTAGCCGATGGAGTCGGCCGGATGCGCGTTCGTCGTGAAGTGAACTCCTTCAGCCGAAGCGTCCGAGCTTAGGACCCACTCGCCGCGCTCCGGCATGATGACCGCGGCATCATCGCCGATCCCGAGTCGCAACTCCAGGCCGCCCGCCTCGCCCGGGCGTCGTCTCGAAGGGCCAATTCCCGACGGGATGGCCCGCGCTATCCTTTCGACCAGCCGGCTTTCGCTATCCATCTACTGGTCCTTCGTACAGTTCCCGCGGCCTCTTCGATTCGGGTAACGTGGCTGGTACGGGATTATAGAGTGCCCCGGATCGAGATGCGAGAACACGGAACCTATGCAAAATGGTAGAATTGCATTGACGGCAGATGGCGGGGTCATTACAATTTCCCGCTTCGAACCAAGGTTCTGGGTTCAGATTTTCTCGGTCGGCTTTTGTTCTTTGACCGGTCGGCAAACCGTTCAAGCGATCGGGGTTGCCTTTGGTCAGAGGGCGTGAAATTCACTCGGGCGAATACTAGACGATGAGCCGAAAACACTACACCTTTTTTATCGCTTCGGGCTCCTCGGCGAGCGTCGAACGAGTGCGCGTGCCCTTCTACGTCGTTCCCGTTCTGGTCATTCTTGCCATCGTGGGCGGCATCACCGTCATCGCGGCGATGGGCTCCTACTCGCGGATGCTCTGGAAAGCCACGAATTACAACTCCCTTCGTCGCGAGCAGGATAGCCTCAAGCAGCAGTATCGAGATCTCCAGACTCAAGTGAAGGATACCAACCAGCGCCTGAGCTCCCTGCAATCGCTTGCCGGTGAAGTGGCCATGGCCTATGGCCTTACACGCATCCGACAGACTCCGTTTGGTCTCGGCGACGCGCCGGTTGAGACCGACACGGAGGCGGGGTTCGAGCAGTCACTGAATGATTTCAGCTATCTCGAGCAGAACGCCACTGCTGTGGCCATGGCGAGCAACGGGATGCGGCTGCTCCCTGTCGCGCAATTGACCAACTTGGCGATCGCCCCCTCCCTTTGGCCGGTGATCGGGCAGATCACCGGCCACTTCGGCGAAAGGCTCGACCCATTTAGCGGTGAGGGCGCCTTCCACGCCGGCCTGGATATTGCCTCGCACTATGGCGACGCGATTCGTGCCACGGCCGACGGCATTGTCGCGGAAATCGATCGACGCGCAGGCTACGGGCGGCTGATCATCATCGATCATGGATTCGGCGTCACCACCTGGTACGGCCATCTTTCGGCGTTCAACACCGTGGCCGGAATGCGCGTAAAACGTGGGGATGTCATCGGCTACGAAGGCCAGAGTGGCCGCTCTACCGGTCCGCATCTCCATTACGAAGTCCGCATCTACAATACCCCGGTCAACCCCTACCGCTACCTCCGCAACGTGAGCCCGGAGGCCACGGTCGCGGTCGCCGTCCGCCCGGGCACGGCCGGCGATTAGTCGGTAGGGAGCTCCCGCACCTGAGCCGCTCGGAAAAACCGAACGGTTCGCCTATCCGGCGAGGGTCGCCCTCCAGATCGTACCGGCCTCGATGCGCGTGGCTTCCGACGCTCGTCACGGCGCTCGGTTCGGCGGCGATTTCAAGGGAGCTAGCGGAGCACGGCCGAACATCTCGGGCGTCAGATCGAGAGTCAACCGCACCGAGCGGTCCTCGTGATCTATCTTCAACTGCTTGATCACCGCCTCGAGAAACGCCACCTGTTCTTCGGTCATCTGCCGGCGCGTTTTGGGATCTCCGATCGCGATCGAAGCACCCACTCGAGAGAATTCCAGCAGTGCTTCAATCTCGAGTGCGTTCTTCGTCGAATTACACTCGCCATCGAGTTCGAGCTTGATACCCTCCCGCTCGGGCCGGCCTGCGAGCGTGAGCGTCTCGACACCGCGCGCGAGGCGCTCGAGTTGCGGCGCATTCGCGAAATTCGCATAAAAGTTTCCGGGAAGATTGTCGGTGCGCGCGACGGCGAAGATCGGCGCACCGGCCAGCCGATCGATGCGCGCTTGTAGGGCCGGATCACGCGGCCCCGGATTCGATAGAGCGATGAACTCCCGGGCGTCGGTTCCACTGGCAAGAGCGATTCGCGTGGTCGAGAGAAACTCGAAGGAGATGGGCGGATGGCCCGGGACTTGATAGAGTGATCGCGCGCCGCGCGATACGGTCCGTCCTGTGCGGAGAGCGTATCGGCTGATTTTCTGTTCGTCGAAGCGACCGTCGGCAATCACCAAGACTCGCTCCTCCCGGGTCACGCTCGCGGCCGTTCCGGCGGCCGCGGGCCAGAGGGCGATCGCCGCTCTATCGAGATCGCGTGTGTAGTCAAAGCCGGTCTCGTCGACGAACGAGGTGTAATCGCGGTCCCCGCCCGCTCGGGCACCGCTCAAACCGAGGATGGCCGTGAGGGGCGAATCTCGGGTCCCGCGCAGCGCGGCCACATCTATATATGCAATGACCGGCGCGCCGGAGGGAAGCTGGCTCACGATGTCAGGAGCGGGTCCGGTGCCCGATCCTCCGAGCCGGTGGCCGATCGAATGCACGTAGATTTCTCGGCCGGCAAGAGCGAGCGAGAGGAGCACGAGAGCCGCGATCGAGGCGCGACTTGTAGACGATATGGCCACACCAGACGGAGCTTGGTTCTTGCTCCCTGATGAGTGTAATGTTTCGGCCGATGATTGGGTATCGGAAGCTCCGGACGGTCCCGCGGGCGGGCAAAAGCGAGGCCGGTCGGGGATTTGAAGCAACCTCGGAAGGCAAGCGAGCTTCGAATCTCAATAGCTTAGGGGACCTGAGGTCACTGTCGAGGCTGTGAACCTGAAACCGAATTTTAGACTCTTCCGCGCCGTCCTATCGCTCTATCTTCTTTCCTCGTTTACCGTCAATGCGCAATCCCCTGCTCGGCAGAAAGCTGAGCGATCGCCGGCGCAGGCGCCCGCGACCGTCCCGGCCATGCCGACGGCGGAGGAGATTCTCAGTCGCTATCTCGAGGCTGTCGGAGGGCGCGCCGCCTGGCAGAAGCTCAATTCGCGCGTGTCGTCGGGAACGATCGATGTGCCGGCGATGAGCCTATCGGGCACCGTCGAGATTCACGAGAAGGCTCCCAATCGAGTGCTCACGGTCGTCGCCATCGGCGGCGCGGCTTTTCGCCAGGGTTTCGACGGAACGGTCGGATGGACCGATGATCCTCAGAATGGCTTGCGGGATCAGGCGGGCGCCGAGCTCGCGGAGACCGAACGCGAAGCCGACTTCTATGCTCCACTCAATATCCGCAGTCACTACACGAAATTCACCGTTTCGGGCCGGGAAAAAATCGGCGACCGCGATGCCTACTGCGTCCTGGCAACTGTCGGGGAGCGTGGGAGCCCGGATAAGATGTACTTTGACGCGCAGACGGGGCTTCCGATTCGAATGGTGAGCGAGCACCATTCGCCCGAGGGCGTATCCGCCTTTCAGGAGGATCTCGCGGATTATCGCGAAGTGGACGGAGTCAAGCTGCCTTTCACGATCCTGCAGACGAGCACCGACTCCGCCTTCACGATCAAGATCACTGAGGTGCATCACAACATCTCACTCGATGATCACGAATTTGCCAAGCCGGCTGCGGAATAGGAAATCCCCAGCATGGTAACTCGCGCTCTGGCAAGGAGTTTGCTTGATTCTTAGAAACGCTTGCAATTCGATTGCCTGTATGATAGTTTTGCTCGGATTGGCAGTGCTGGCGTAGCTCAGTTGGTAGAGCATCTGATTTGTAATCAGAGGGTCGGGGGTTCAAATCCCTCCGCCAGCTGAGTTTGAGGGACCGAGCGCTCTTTTGGGGCAAGGGAAAAGGACGATTCCTCGCGACAAAAGCACTGGGGCTAGTGTCTTCGGGCACGAGCCTTTTCTGCATTGCAGGGCAACCCATACAGCAATCCGGTTCGGTTCCGGTTGGGTCTGCGGCAAGCGATCGTTGTGTCCGGACGCTGTTTGCCGGACCGGGAATTTGCGTCCTCGATGATTTCGCGGGACGGGTGGGTGAGTGGCTAAAACCAGCAGACTGTAAATCTGCCGCTCCTTGCGGGCTACGGAGGTTCGAATCCTCCCCCGTCCACCAAGCCGCTCGCCGGACTCGCAACGCTTGACTGATCCTCGGGAGCCGGTCGAATTTTCCGGTCTCAAGTTGAGAAGAACTGACCTCGGATTCAACCGAGCGGGACTTCGAGTCCCGTCGGAGCTGAAAGTTCAATGTGGATCGCGCGAGCGCGGCTGGCTTGTGCCTGGGTAGCTCAGTTGGTAGAGCGCGTCCTTGGTAAGGACGAGGTCACCGGTTCAACCCCGGTCCCAGGCTCCAGTTTCCCGATTGCGAGCGGCAGGCCGCGCGGCGCAATCTGAATGGCGCGCAGGAGTCCGGGATGTCCGGAACGCAAACCAAGGCATGAGCGGGGGTAACTCAGTGGTAGAGTCTCTGCCTTCCAAGCAGATGGTCGCGGGTTCGAGCCCCGTCCCCCGCTCCAGCGCCCGTTCGAGCGAGAATGTCGGGCACCGAGCGGCATCCGGACGGTCGCCCGCAGGCCCGGGGCCCGATGAGCAACTCGACCGCGGCAATGGCCGCGAAGCCTTGATGCGAGGGTAGGGCGAGATGGCCAAGGAGAAATTCGAGAGGATTAAGCCGCACGTGAACGTGGGGACGATCGGGCACATCGACCACGGGAAGACGACGCTGACGGCAGCGATCACGAAGGTGCTGTCGAAGAACAATCCGAAGGTAACCTTCCGGGCGTTCGACTCGATCGACAACGCGCCGGAAGAGCGGGAACGAGGGATCACGATCGCGGTG
>DATMRE010000012.1:0-5468 GCA_035566475.1 Verrucomicrobiia bacterium
GGCAGTTCGTTGATCGCAAAAATCCCGCGATTGGCGCGTGGCAGCAGGCCATAGTGGATGGTCAGTTCGTCGGAAAGATTTCGCCCGCCGCGCGCGGCCTTGATCGGATCCACGTCGCCGATCATGTCGGCGATGGTCACATCCGGGGTAGCGAGTTTTTCGACATACCGGTGTTCCTGCCGTAGCCAGGCGACCGGCGTCAGATCGCCTTCGGTCGCGATCCGCTCTCGGCACGGCCGGCAGAGCGGGCGATAGGGGTTGTCGTGTATCTCGCAGCCCTCCACAACGGGAACCAGCGAGTCCATGAAGGCTACGAGGTTTCGCAGGATCCGGGATTTCGCCTGCCCGCGCAGGCCGAGCAGAATGAAATGATGGCGGGAAAGAATCGCATTGACGATCTGCGGTACCACCGTATCGTCGTAGCCGTGCAGGCCCGGGAACAGCACCTCCCCTTTCTCCATCCTCTCGAGAAGGTTTTCGCGCATCTCCTGCCGGACACCCCGGCAGGAAGCCCGCTCCTCCGACCACTGACTCCGGCGAAGTTCACCTAGATTCTTAGGCTGTGGACTCATTCGCTCACCAGATCCTTATGTAACGGATGAGGCGCTCGCTCGACCGAGCGCCCCGCACACCATTATAGTGGAACGGCGCGGCTGGCGGAACTCTTGATCCGAGCGCCTAATTGAGCGCATGCCCGTTGCCGCCCGCGCGGCGGCGGGCCTGTTGCCGATCGGCGAGTTTTGGCAGGAATTTTGCGAGCCAGCCGAGCAGGAAATCGCGGCGTTCGTTCTCGGTTCGCATCTCAAGAAGCGCCTGCCTTTGTTCGAGATCGGTGGGCAACCGAGCCGTCATCCGGAAGGCGAGGGTGGCCGACCGCTCCCGATCCTGGTCGCCCCAGGCTCGGCCGAACAGGAGCACGTGGCACTGCTCGAAAACCTCGATCAACCGGGCCTCCTTGCCAGGGTCCTGAGCCGTCCGATCCTCATCGATGTACTCGATGATCCCCTCGTGGTACTCCTTCTCCTCGAGGACGTCTGTGAGTCGAAACGCGGAACGGCCTCCAGTGAGAATGTCCATACGACCGTCCGGATACTCCTTGATCTTCAAGGTGATCTCGGCCATGCACCCGACCCTGGCCACGGTCTGGTTCGTTGCCAGCACGATCCCGAATTCGAGTTGGTTGCCGAGGCAGTATTGGACCATGGTCTTGTATCGCGGTTCGAAGATGTGCAGCGGCAGCAGCATGTCTGGCAGGAGCACGACATCGAGCGGGAAAAGAGGAATGCGATCCGGTTTGTTCATGTGCGGTATCTGAACGCCCTGCGAAATTAACGCAGAAGCGTCAGGGCTGCTTGCATTTCGTCGCGCGCGTGCATGTCGCCGGCCCTCTGCGCAACGAGGATACCGTCCGAGAGCAATTTACGCGCCTCTTCGATCTGTCCGAGGCGCGACAGGAATTGGCCAAACTGGAAGTAGCCGGCGACATATTCAGGATGGGTCTCGAGGAGTTTGCGGAAGTGCTGAGTGGCGGCTTCGTCGTCCCCCAGCTTCACGCACTCGAGGGCCAGTCCGTAACGGGCAAACGCGTCACCCGGCTTCTCGGCGACGAACTTCTCGAGAACTTCGCGGCGCGGCTTCTGCACTTGGGCCATCGGATGAATGCGCGTATTATAGCGGCCTCGGCCATTCACGCCAAGAGCCTGCATCGTCCCTCGGGAGACGCGAGAACCCGCATGCCAAAGCCGACCAACAAGCATGCTTCTAGCAAGCGACAACCCGAGCTGGAATCGAAGCCAGCGGGCAGGCCGGCAAGCGCATCGAGTTCGGAAATGGTCGAAGCGGTTCTCCCGAACGACGCGAATGCCTTAGGGAACATGCTGGGCGGCCGGGTGATGCACTTGATCGACATCGCCGGGGCTCTCGCGGCACACCGCCACTCGATGAGCCACGTGGTCACCGCGTCGGTCGACTCGCTTGACTTCCGCTCCCCGATCCGCGTGGGCGAATTCATCATTCTGAAATCGAGCGTGAATCGAGCCTTTCGAACTTCGATGGAGGTCGGCGTGAAGGTTTTCTCGGAAAATATTCTCACCGGGGAAAGAAAGCATACGAGCAGCGCCTACCTCACCTATGTGGCCATCGACCTCGACGGACAACCGCATCCTGTCCCGCCGCTCGTTCCCGAGACCGAAGACGATCGCCGGCGTTACGGAGAGGCGGGCGAGCGACGCCGGCTGCGGCTCGCCACGCGCCACAAGGGTCTCTTGCCCCAACCCTAGAGGTCGCCTGCCATCACGCGCCGTGTCGCGTCGCCGGGCCCTTTTTCGGTAGGGAGGAAGCTGCGGCGCGAAAAGCCGAGGCGCACCCCGGGCGGTTCGGGCGGACAGGATTCGGGTTCTGCGCCGCGAGGGGCACCGCTCGGGCGGGTTTTCATTATGCGGCCTCGAGATAGTCCCGCGCGGCCTCCGCCGTTCTGAATCCCTGCTCGACGCACTTGCCGAGCGACGGACCCCCGAGGTAGTTTCCTGAGAAGAACAGGCCGGGGATCCCGCGCTCGGCTTCGCGAATCGCCTCTACGATATGACCGTGGCCTAGGTTGTATTGCGGCAGGGCCTTGGGGTGCTTCCACACCTTCGATGCAACGGGCGGCCCAGTGATACCGAGGATGCGGGAGTGTTCCTCTCGAACGACCGCGGCGATGTCCGCCTCCGAGCATTTCAAGGTCTCCGTATCGGTGGCCCCGCCGACAAAACTCGTCATCGTGAGAGCTCCCGCGCGAGCCCTCCCTGGAAATAGCGACGAATTCCAGACGGTCCCGAGCGTCCGGTATTTCTCGCTCCGCGGAACCAGGAATCCGAACCCCTCGAGCGGGTGGTCGAGCTGTTTGGCGTCATATCCGGCGGCAACGACCGCAACGGCCGCGTATGCGATGCCTGAGAGGGTGTGTGCGAGTGGGGCGGAAATCGGCTCGACTTCGCCCGAGGCCGCGTAAGCCGGTATGGCGAGGACCACGGCAGCCGCGGCAGCCGTTTCCTGCTGCCCGTTCCTGCTCATCCGAATTTCATACCGCGCGCCGCCGGGAACCGCGCCGCGACTGAGGGCCACGGCTCGCGTACCGGTTCGCACGCTGTCTCCGAGCTTTTCCGCGAGCGCGCGCGCAAGCGTACCCATGCCCTGCCGAAACGAACAAAGCGCCGGCGGCCGCCGGCCCTCGGCGGACCGGGATTTCATCGCGCCGCGCAGGACGCTTCCGTATTCTCGTTCCCACTCATCGAGCGACGGAAACGCCGCGCGCAAGCTCAGCTTTTCGGGGTCGCCCGCGTAGATGCCGGAGACGAACGGCGCCACCAGGTATTCGAGAATTTCGTGCCCGAACTTGCGCCGCACGAATTCGGCGACCGATTCCTCCTGGCGGGGAGCCTTGGTCCGGCGGAAAGGCTCCGAGACGACCTTCCACCGGGAGCCCGGTCGCAGCAGGGAGCTGGTCAACACCGCTTGCGGCGACATCGGAAGTTTCTCCAGGCGGCCGTGCCGGAGAACAAAACGCGGCGCGTTCGGATCAGCCTCGCGCAGCTCGGCTCCGATTCCAAGCTGCTCGATGAGCCCCAGAAGAGCATCCGTGCCTTGAAAACTTTGGGGCCCCGACTCAAAAAGAAACCCGTCTCGCTCGATCGTCCCGATGAGGCCGCCCACGCGGTCCGCCGCTTCGACGAGTGTCACCTGGACACCGAGTTGTTTCAGCCGGTAGGCGCAGGCGAGCCCTGAAATCCCTCCCCCGATGACGGCGACCTGCTTCGCATCAGCCATGTTCGTTCGGTTCGTCAGAGTGTTTTTGAAAACAGCGGCTTCTGGTCCATTTGCTGTTCGTGAAGGTAGCGGTCGAAAATCATGGCGACGTTTCGGATGAAGATGCGGCCGAGTGCGGTAACGCGTATTTCGTCCGGATCGAGAACCACTAACCCCTCGTCCCGCGGTTCCGCGAGACGCCTGAGCTCCGAGGCGAAATATTCATCGAAGCAGATCGAAAATTCCTGCTCGACTTCCGCCTTGAGGATCACAGTGTGGCACAGCAGCCGGCCAATGACGGCGCGGCGGATCCTGTCGTCGGGCGTCAGCCGGTAACCGCGCATCGTGGCGATCCCGCGCTCCCGAACCGCTTCTTGATACGCCGCGACTTCGCGGCGATTCTGCGCGTATGCCTGGCCAACCGAGCTGATCGCGCTGACACCCATGCCGTAGAGGTCGGCGCCCGCCTTGGTCGTATAGCCCTGGAAATTTCGGTGCAGCGTGCGGCCCTGCTGGGCGATTGCCAGTTCGTCGCCCATCCGCGCGAAATGGTCCATTCCGATGTAGAGATAGCCTGCTCGGAGGAACCTCTCGAGCCCCGCACGGAAGATCCGGAATTTTTCTTGTCCTTCGGGCAGGTGGGCCTGAAAGGCTCCTTGCTGCTTCCTCAGCCAGGGCACGTGCGCGTAGCTGAACATGGCCACGCGGTCCGGCGCGAGCGTGAGCACCTGGTCGATCGACTTCTTGAAGGTCTCCGCGGTTTGAAAGGGCAATCCGTAAATGAGGTCGACGTTCAGGCTCTCGAATCCTATCTCGCGCGCCGCCATCATCAGCTCGCGCGTCAACTCGTACGGTTGCACCCGCCGAATCGTCCGCTGTACGTCGGGGTCAAAATCCTGAATGCCCATGCTGATACGGTTAAATCCGAGACGCCGCAGGGTTTCCAGGTGGGCGCGACTGGTTACTCGAGGGTCTATTTCGATCCCTATTTCGCAGTCGGGCGCGAAGGAAAACCGCTCGAGCGTGAATCGAAACAGATCCTCCATTTGCGGGGGTGCGAGGTAGGTCGGCGTACCGCCGCCCCAGTGAAACTGAATAACCGGGCGTTTCCTCGAGACCCTGGCTGCGACGTGATCGATTTCCATCTTCAACGCGGCGAGGTAGGGAATCGTGACCCGCTTGTCTTTCTGGATCGAGACATTGCACGCGCAGAACAGGCACAAGCTCTCGCAGAAGGGAAGATGCATGTACAGTGAGACCGGCGTGGCTAGGGTCTCTGCCCGGGCATAGTATTCCTCAAGGTCGGACGGGCCAAAGTCTTCCTTCCAAACCGGTGCGGTCGGATAGCTCGTGTAGCGGGGGCCCGGCCGATTGTATTTTTCAAGAAAGGCGTCCGAGATTTGTCCGATCTCGAGTGTTTCGTTTTGATTGGTCGTGGTCGGGTGCATCGTTATTCAATCAGCCCTGGCGATCGATCCTCCGGCGGGCAACGCAACCGCCTGGCCGGCTTCGACGAAGGCCTTCGCGTTCGAGACCGGGGTATGCGGCAAAATCCCGTGCCCCAGGTTCAAAATGTGGCCGGCGCCGCCGGTTTTTTCCACGGCCTCGCGCGCCGCTTGCCGGACCCCTGCCTCGGTTCCGAGCAGAATCGCAGGGGCAACATTTCCCTGCAGCCCGACCCG
>DATMRE010000013.1:0-7278 GCA_035566475.1 Verrucomicrobiia bacterium
AGAAGACGGGGGGAATTCGTGGATATCTTCGGCTCATTTGCTCTTCTGCTTGCGCTGCTCGTTGCCATCTACGCCTTCTGCTCGGGCATCGCCGGAATTCTCACGCGGCGCTCGGTCCTCATCAAGAGCGCGCGCAATGCCGGCATAGCTGTCTTCGGCCTCGTCACGCTCGCAGTCGCTTCGATCGAGTATTTTTTCTTCACCGACAACTTTTCGATGTCGTATGTTGCGCAGCACAGTAACCGGGCCCTGCCCGCGTTTTACAAATTCGCGGCACTCTGGGCCGGACAAGAAGGCTCGCTCCTGTTCTGGAGCTGGCTCCTGTCGATCTACGCCTTCTCGGCGCTGTTCCTGAATCGCAAGAAGCACCCGGAGCTGATGCCCTTTGTCGGCGTGGTCCTCGCCGGTGTACAGATTTTTTTTCTGGTCCTGAATAATTTTGTCGCCAGTCCGTTTCAAGTAATGGGGAGCGCCGATTCCACAGGCGTGTTCCATCTCGCCCGGATGTCCGAAGGCAACGGCCTGAATCCGCTCTTGCAGTACCCGGAGATGGTCATCCATCCCCCGATGCTCTATCTTGGCTACACGGGGTTTACCGTTCCTTTCGCTTTCGCGCTTTCTGCACTTCTCGGTCGCTATCCCGGCGAGAAGTGGATCCACATCACTCGCCGCTGGACGATGGTGGCCTGGTGTTTTCAGAGCGTCGGCATCCTTCTCGGCGCGCACTGGGCCTACGCTGTGCTGGGCTGGGGCGGTTATTGGGCCTGGGATCCGGTTGAAAACGCTTCGCTGCTCCCGTGGATCACCGGCACGGCGTTCCTGCACTCGGTGATGATGCAGGAGAAGCGCGGCATGATGAGAGTGTGGAACATCTGGCTCGTCTTCACCACGTTCATGCTCTGCATCCTGGGGACGCTGCTCACTCGCTCAGGAGTCATCAGCTCCGTGCACGCCTTCGCGCAATCCTCGATCGGGAACTGGTTCGTCGCCTTTCTGGCCATCATCTTCCTAGTCTGTTTTGCGGCCTGGTGGAAGAACCGCGATTATCTCCGCAGCGACAACCAGCTCGACTCGCTCGTTTCCCGCGAATCGAGCTTTCTGTTCAACAATCTCGTGCTCCTCGCCGCCTGCTTTGCCGTGCTCTGGGGGACGCTCTTCCCGGTGCTCTCGGAGTGGGTGACCGGCAGCAAGATCAGCGTCGGCCCGCCGTTCTTCAACAAGGTCAATGTGCCGATCGCGCTCTTCCTCTTGCTGTTGACCGGTATCGGACCGCTGCTCGCCTGGCGGAAGACATCCTTCGACGCGCTCAGGCGGAATTTCGCGTGGCCACTGGGGTTCGGACTTCTCTCCGGATGCCTGGCATTCGCACTCGGCTTCCGCGGTCTCTATGCGTTGATCTGCTTGACCCTTTCGGTCTTTGTCATGCTAACCATCATGTCCGAATTCTATCGCGGAGCGCGGGTGATCGCCTCGCGAGACGGCACAAACTTACTCACGGCGATCGGCGAACTCACCATGCGCAACACCCGCCGCTACGGTGGTTACGTCGTGCACTTCGGCATGGTGCTCATCTTCATCGGCATTGCAGGCTCCGCTTTCAACAGGGACATTCAGAAGGAAATGGCGCCGGGCGAGAGCCTCACGATCGGCTCCTACAGGATCCTCTGCCAGAATTTCGATCAGACCGCTAATAACAACTTCCAGTCCGAACGTGCCACTCTTGAGGTGTTCCGAAACGGCCGCTCGGCCATGATGCTTTATCCCGAGCGCCGGACCTATCTGGCGAGCCAGGTGACCGAAACCATGGTCGCGATCCAGACGACGCCGCTGCGCGATCTCTACGTGGTCTACGCCGGCCGCAGCCCCGAGAGCGGCAACCCCGTCATCCACGCCTATCTCAATCCCCTGGTGAAATGGATTTGGTTTGGCGGCCTGATCGTTGTCCTGGGCACGGGCCTTGCAATGGTTCCGAATCGACGCGCGGCGCTCGTCCTGCGGGCCACAGAGCAGAGATCCTGGGGTGATCGAGTGGCTCAGAGTGCCAGCGGAATCGCGGCCGTCGCTCGCAGAGTCGATTCACATGATTAAGGCGGGTCGAGCCGAGTCCCGAATGACCGGGCGGCCAATCGTCCGAATCGAGAGGTACGCCCGATTCCGAGGCCTCTTCTTAGATTCTCTGATGCTCCTCTCGCTCCTCGCCCCGGCCTTGGGCGCGATCGCCCCTCCCTCGAGCGCCCAGGAAACCACTCGTGCCAGGGCCCTCGGCCAGAAGCTCATGTGCGTCTGCGGCTGCAATCAAATTCTGACCGCCTGCAACCATGTAGGATGCACCTACTCGCACAGTATGCTCAAGGAACTCGATCAGGGCGTCGCCCGCAACGAATCTGATGACCTCACCCTGCAGGCTTTCGTGCAGGAATATGGTCCAACCGTTCTTGCCGAGCCTTCGACAAAAGGCTTCAACCTGGCCGCCTGGATTGTTCCGGTCGTCGTTCCCATCTCGGCGATCGTTCTTGTCTCGGCGGTCGTGCGCCGCTGGCGACGGCGCGCCGTTCTTGCGCCGGCCTCTGGCCCGAACATCTCGCCCGAGCTGCTGGCCCGGGCGCGGCACGAGGCGGGCAGGGATTCGAATGAGTAGCGTCGATGTTGCCGTCGCCTGCGTCCTGCTCGGCGCGGCAGCGCTCGTCTTCATCTTCGGCGTTCACCTGGACGCCTCTGATTCGGTTCCGCACCGCACGAAACTCGATCAGCTGCTTGAGCGCCGGGACGCCATCTACGACAATCTCCGGGATCTGCGCTTCGAATATCGCGCCGGAAAGTACTCGGAAACGGACTACGAGGAGATCAAGCAGTCGCTCGAAGTCGAGGCGGCCCGCGTCCTCGCCGATATGGATCGGCTCACCGGAAGCATGCCCACCGCCGCCACTCGTCAGGCGGCCACCGAGAAGGTGCGGAATTCATGAATCGCGGCGCCCGGACATCAAGATTTTATCGTTCGATCGCAACCTTAGCCCTCGGTGTGGCGACCGTTACTGCGGCCGCAAGCGCCGGCACGGTCAGCGGCACGGTGCGTAACGGCACGGAGGGAAAAGCCGCCGGCGGCGTAGACGTCCTGCTGATCCAGCTTCAGGGCGGGATGCAACCGGTCGCCAAGACGAAAACCGACTCCGAGGGCCACTTCCGGTTTGATCATCCGGTCCTGGGCACGGCGCCAATGCTGATTCGGGCCGTCTATCGTGGCGTTAACTACCACGAGCCCGTGCGCCCTGGCCAGGCCACGGCGGATGTCGAAGTCTTCGATCCGACCGACAAGCCCGATGCGTTTTCCGTCACCGCCCACGCCATCATTCTCCAGCCGAACGGCGCGGAGCTGAAGGTCGGCGAGATCTATAACGTTCAGAACAAGACTCAGCCGCCCCGCGCCTACTACCGCGCCGATGGATCCTTCCTGTTTTCGCTGCCCGATGGCGCCCAGTTGAGCGATGTCTCCGCCGTGGGCTCCTCCGGCATGCCCGTCGTTCAGACCACGATCGACAAGGGGAAGAACCGCGAGGCTATCGCGTATGCCTTCCGGCCCGGAGATAGCGGCGTGCGGCTTACCTACGACCTCCCTTATCCCGGCAACCAGGCGAAGCTCAGCTTTGTTTCCGCCTACGCGGCCAGCCGCCTGGCGATCTTCGCTCCACCCTCGGTTCATGTCTCCGCTCTCGGTCTCTCTCCTGCTGGTCAAGAGCAGGGGTTCAGCGTTTACATGCGCGAATCGGTCGCCGCGAACTCTCCGTTTGAGATCTCCGTGTCCGGGACAGCGCCGCTCGCTCAGCCGGATGGCGGAACACCAGGGGGTGCGGCGGGCGACACCTCGCAGAATCCCTCGGTCAACTCCCGTGCCGATTCCGGCGGAGCCGGCCTCACGGCCACCGCGACGACGCTGCCAGCGCGTCTTGATAGCCTGAAGTGGGTTCTGGTGTCGGGATTTGCCGCGCTCTTCGCGCTTGGTGCCGTTTACCTGTGGCGCCAGCCGCAGGCGGAAGTAGCTGCTTCCGGGGAACAGGCGACATCGGCGCAGGAACGGGATCGCGGGGATTCGCGATCCCAAAAGGCGGTCGCTGAGGTCGGCCGCGACAACCGCGCTCGCCTCGATGAACTCAAAGACAATCTGTTTCGCCTCGAGCTGCGCCGGCAGGCCGGCACGATCGACAAAGAAGAATACCTCCGCGAACACGCCCGCATGGAGAAACTCATGCGCGATCTGGTGCAGGGCTGAGCGACGTCCCTTGTCCGCTCGCGGCACGAGCACGCCTTCCGGCCATCAGCCCCTCGGGATATCGTTTGAGCGGGTCGAAAAACGGTTCGGTTCGCTCGTCGCCTTGCGCAAAGTTTCGCTCAACATACGTTCGGGTGAATTCGTGGCTCTGCTCGGGCCGAACGGGGCAGGGAAGAGCACCCTGCTTCGTATCGCCGCGCTTCTTATGAATCCTTCCAGCGGCCAGGTCCAGTTCACGGGCGCGGCCGAGTGCCGAGGCGATTCCGGGCCCCAGGATGGCGGCCGCACTCGCGAGGACGTGAAGCGCTCGATCGGCATGGTAGGCCATTCCATCTTGCTCTACGACGAACTGAGCGCTGCTGAGAATCTGACTCTCTTCGCTGAACTCTACGGCCTCGACGACGTCTCCAGGCGGGTAGTCGGTGCGCTCGAAGCCTGCGGCCTGGCCTCCCGCTCCCGCGGCCTGGTGCGGACGTTTTCCCGAGGCATGCGCCAGCGGTTGGCCATCGCCCGCGCCCTCCTCCATGGCCCGCGGCTCCTGCTTCTCGATGAGCCAGCGGCCGGCCTCGACCGCCAGGGCCATCTGTGGATGGGCGCTACACTCGCCCGCCTTCGCGACGAGGGCTGTACGGTGCTCATGAGCACGCATGCGCGCAACGAGTCGGTGGACCTGGCTACGCGCGCCGTTTCGCTCCTGGCCGGGCGCATCGAGGAGGATAGCGGCCCGGGCGGCGATCCGCGCCCGCTTCTTGCCGCCTTGCGCGCCGAGGCGTAATTTCTATAGGGAGTGCCGACGCGCAGCAGCCGCGTCCTAGGCTCGTCGGGATCGCCCAAGCAGCCCGAAAATGACCACTGCCCGTGCCGCCGCCATCCTTCTGGCCAAGGAACTCCGCCTCGAATTCCGCACTCGCGAGCTCCTGAACGCCACGGTTGTCTTCTCCCTGATTGTCATCGTGCTCTTCAGCTATACCTTCGAGCCCACGGCGGCGGAATCGCGCCGCTACGGCCCCGGCTTGCTTTGGATCGCGTTCCTGTTCGCCGGCTCGCTGATGCTGCACCCCTCGTTCGCCCGCGAGCAACTGAACGACACCCTCGACGCCCTGCGCATGACGCCCGTTTCGAGCTTCGCCATCCTGCTCGGCAAAATGCTTGCGAACTTTGTCTTCCTCTCTCTCTCCGAGCTGGTGCTTGTCCCGGTGTTTGCGGTTCTCTACAACCTCTCGCTCTCGGGCGTCGCCGGCCGGCTGATCATCGTGTTGATCCTGGGGACCTCTGGCCTGGTCATCACCGGCACCGTCTTCTCGGCGATTGCCGCCCATGCGCGCATGCGCGAGCTGCTATTGCCCCTTCTGCTTCTTCCCATTCTTGCGCCGCTGCTCATTGCCGCGGTCGAAGCGACCGCATTGCTCCTCGCCGAGAAGCCCGCGCTTGATCCCACCTGGGTCACATTCCTCGGAGGATTTGATATTGTGTTCCTGACAGCTTCTTGGCTTCTGTGCGATTTTCTGGTAGAGGAGTGATAGGGGCACACGGATGAAAAGCAGGATGGCCATGACCGCGGTCGTTGCAGCGTTGATCTTCTTTGCTGGCTACGCGGCTCTGTTTATTGCGCCCGAAGAGCGGACCATGCACGCAGTGCAGCGCATATTCTATTTTCACCTCTCTGCCTGGATCACCTCCTTCACGGCCTTCGCGGTTGTCTTCCTCTCGAACGTCGCCTTTCTCACGACGCGCCGATTCGAGTGGGACTGGCTGGGTGTCGCCGCAGCAGAAATGGGCATCACCTGCTGCACGATCGGGCTCATCACCGGCCCATTGTGGGCTCGGCCGGTGTGGGGCATTTGGTGGACCTGGGACGCGCGGCTGACGACGACCTTCCTGCTGTGGCTTCTCTATATCTCCTATCTGCTCCTGCGCGGCCTGCTCGAAGACCCGCAGCGGCGGGCATCGCTTTCGGCAATCTTCGGGATCTTCGCATTTCTTGATGTCCCGCTCGTCTATGTGTCGAACCGCCTCTGGCGGACGCAGCACCCGCAGCCGGTCATCCTCGGCGGGGAAGGATCGGGGCTTGACCCCACGATGGCTAAGGTTCTCCTGCTGTGCGTCCTCGCCGTGTTCGGAATCATGATCCCGATCCTTGTCGACCGCTATCGTCTCGAGCGGCTCCGCCATGAAGTCGAAGAGCTGCGATTCGAGGTGGAAAACCGCGGGACCGATTTCGATCCCATCTCTACGAAGGGTGGCCTATGAAGAATTTCGGGTTCCTGTTTACTGCCTGGATCACCGTCTGGGCGGTTTTTTTCCTGTATGAAGTCTCCGTCGCCAACCGCCTCCGAGAGCTCCGCGACGAGGTCAAACGCCTTAAACAGCAGCTGCACGAAGGCTAGAGGAGCTCGGAATTGCGTCTCGGTCGGCGAACTGCCCGGCTTCGGCCGGCCAGGGCCGAGTGCAGCGGCAAGTGAACTTTTTTGCATTTTGCTTCCAGGGACAGTCGTGAGATTCTTCCTACGGTGGATGAAATCATGCCAGAATCAAAAAATGTTGCCGTTGTTCTGTTTCAGTTAGGCGGTCCCGATTCGCAAGCCGCCGTCGAGCCCTTCCTCTACAGCCTGTTCTGCGATCCGGACATCATCAATTTCCCGGGCTCATTCCTGGCCCGAAAGCCCCTTGCCAAGCTGATTTCGACGACCCGTGCGAAGGTCGTTCGCCAGCACTACGCCGAGATCGGCGGCGGTTCGCCGATTCGCCGGCTGACCGTGCAGCAGGGGAGGGCGCTCGAGGTGGCCCTGCGACCGCATATTTCTGCGCGCGCCGTCGTGGCCATGCGCTATTGGCATCCGAATACCGAAGAGGCGATCGCGTCGCTCGAGAGAGCCCCGTTCGAGGAGCTCGTTCTCCTCCCGCTCTACCCGCACTACTCGTTCGCCACGACCGGGAGCAGCCTGAAGGAGTGGAATCGCCGATACAAGCCAGCTGTGTCGGTGCACTTGATCGATCATTTCTTCGATCATCCG
>DATMRE010000014.1:0-3622 GCA_035566475.1 Verrucomicrobiia bacterium
CCGCTCGTCTCCGGTGAACAGTACGAGCGTGTGCTCGGTTATCTGAAGGTCGGCTCGCAGGAAGGAGCCAGTGTGCGCGCGGGCGGCGAGCGTGGACCGCAGTCCAGGGGCTACTTCGTCAGACCGACGGTCTTCGCCGACGTCAAAAGCAGCATGCGGATAGCCCGCGAGGAAATTTTCGGCCCGGTCGCTTCCCTGATTCCCTTCCGCGACGAAACCGACGCGGTGCTTCAGGCAAACGACACCATTTACGGACTCGCGGCGGCGGTATGGACTCGGGACGTCAGTCGCGCTCTCGCACTAGCGCGCCTTCTCAGAGCCGGCACGGTGTGGATCAACTGTTACGGGATACTTGATCCGATCTCGCCCTTCGGCGGTTACAAGCAATCTGGTTTCGGCCGCGAGCTTGGCAAAGACTCGATCGAACTTTACACCCAGGCTAAGTCTGTTTTCGTTAAGTTTGGAAATAGTCTAGCGACGGTATCGAGTTGAGCCGCGGGTTTTCGACTTCAACTCAAAATGTCAAGAACTATCCTGATGGGCGATCCTCTATACTTCTCAGTCAAGGGCGGGGCCAACCCGCACACACGCAACCTTCTCGGGCTTAAGAAGAGAGTCGATCCGGAGCGGGCCCGCCGCCAGTGGCACACGATGGCTATGACACTGTTGGCGCACGGCGCCGAGGTGCTGGTGGTTGAGCCGCACAAGCTTCTCCCCGGTCTGGTCTATCCCGCCAATGCCGGTTTTCTTTACCCGCTAGAGGGTATCCCGGCCGCCTGGAAGGTGTTTCATCTCGCCAACCTCTTGCCCACCCGGGCTCCCGAGCGTGAAGTCTATCGGTCATTCATCCGATCGCTCGGTTTCACCACCGACGAAATCGAGGCGCGGTTCGAGGGCGAAGCTGATTTCTTCCCAGCCAGCGCCTACATGCTGTTCACGCACGGGCGGATAGAGCGGCAGCGTTTCGTGCCGACTCTCGGCCTCCCGCCGTGGAAGCGGGTGTACGGGTTCCGCTCGGACAATCACGCCCTCGGTGAACTCGGGCAGATCGCGCCGGGCGCGCAAATCCTTTCTCTGGAACTCTGCCTCGAGGCCCATTACCACGGAGATACTGTGCTGTGCTCGTTTGGGCCCCGCCGCGAGTTCGTGCTCGCCTACCTGGATGGGCTGACGCGTCAGTCGCAGAAAGAATTGCGGAGCGCATTCGCTTCTAATCTGGTCGAATTGCAAGCGGTCGATGCGGCACTCTATGCGGCCAACTCTTTCCAGGTTGAGTATCGTGGGAAGTTCTATTTGTTCATGCCGCTCGGCGTTGGGGAAGGGTTGTGCCAACAGATTCGGGAACGTGGTGTCGAGCCGGTACTGATAGATGTCAGCGAATTTCTGGCCAAGGGCGGTGGCTCGATTAAGTGTATGATCCTGGATCTCGGGCCGGCGGCCGAACAGCCAACAGGGGCCGAAGCCGCTTCGTTCCGCGCTCAGCGTAGTTACCAGCAGCTCTTTAAAATGGAATCTTGAGGACTCTTTCTGCCTGATCGCGAAACCCAGTATTCCGAGTGCTAGTCTCTTCGCATGGCTTCTGCGCTTCCCTCGTTCCTCTTGCGCCCAGCCGGCCCGCAGGACCATCGCCAAATCCTTCGTCTCGCACGCGAACTCGACTCGACTAACCTGCCGACGGATTCGGCAGAGCTAGCAGAGGTACTCGAGCGCTCAGCAAAATCCTTCGCTGGCGAAATCGCGAAGCGAGAGCATTCGATCTATGTATTTTGCGCGGAGGAGATAGGTCGGCATCGAATCGTCGCGGCCTCGATGATCATCGGCAAGCACGGCACACCCAGCTCACCGCATTACTACTTCGAGATGGATGCCGACGAGCGCTACTCGCATACGCTGCGTCGGATGTTCCGGCATCCGTACCTGCGGCTGCGCTATTCCATGGATGGGCCGTCAGAAATCGGAGGGCTGATCGTGAGTGCCGCGGCGCGAGGGCATCCAGAACGAATCGGTAAGCAAATCTCGTGGGTGAGATTCCTGTACATCGCGCGGCATCGCGGGCGTTTCCAGCGACAACTCATCGCGGAAATGCTTCCGTCCGGCCAGCCAGAACACGGAAATCGGTTTTGGGATCATTACGGACGGGTCGTCACCGGACTCTCGTATCGCGAGGCGGACCGCCTCTCAACTCGTGACAAAGAGTTCATTCGTGCGCTCTTTCCAGACGCGCCGCTTTACACATTCATGCTCCCGGAGCCGGTCCGCAGCTCACTCGGCGCGGTTGACGAGAATGCGCGCGGGGCGGTGAAGATCCTCGAGCAGGCCGGGATGCGATTCCTCAAGCAAATGGATCCATTTGACGGCGGACCGTATTATGGCGCCGAAGTCGAAAATCTCGCACCGGTAAAGTCTTTCGCAACGTATCGTGCAAAGAAGGGTGAGTCGGCAGAAGGAGAGGGAGTCCGCTACCTCATCTCGCGCGAGGATGACGAGGGATTTCGCGCGGTCGCGGCAGCGGCGGCGGTCGACAACCGGCGGATGATCATCCCGCAAGCAATCCTCGACATCTTGACGACGAAGGACGGCGACCGCATAGATGCCGCCCCTTTGCCATAGCTCGCGACTGGGCCTTTTTAGCCAGAGGTCGGACCTGATCTGCATGAGCCCGGGGACGGCTCTACGCCTCCCGATCAGCTCCGCCACGCGAGATTCGACTCGCGCGGTTCCGCTAGTCTGACCCGTCTCGATACCGCCTAAGGCTTTTTCTGCCGGAAGACCAGGACCGAGCACGGCGCGTAGCGCGCCAGCTTCTCGGCCACGCTTCCGATCATTAGATGCTCGATGCCGGTCCGCCCGTGTGTTGCGAGCAATATCAGATCGATCTGCTGCTGCTTGGCATATTCGACGAGCTTTGGGACCGGCGGTCCGATCATCACATGAGTGACGACCTGGGCGGAATTTCCGTAGTCGTCTTTCCTGATGCGCGCGAGTTCCACTTCGGCCTCCTCCAGCATCAAGGTCTCGCGCGCCAGCTCGCGCGGTTTGTCGAGTAGCGCGAAATGAGGCGCGACTACGTGCACGACATGCACCTCGCCGTCGAGGTCCTTCGCCAGCTCCACCGCGCCGCGTAACGCGTCCATCGAGTATTCCGAAAAGTCGATCGGAGCGAGGATTTTCTTAAGGTTTTGAATCATTGGGGCCTCCGAGAATTCAGCTACACGCGCTGCTAAGACCGTCGCCACTACGGCGAGCGAATATACCGTCGGAGTTCCTCCGCTTCGGACTGGACCTCTTCGAGACGCTGCTTCACGACGTCGCCGATGCTGACGATTCCGTGAAGTGCTCCCTTCTCAATGACTGGCAGGTGCCGGATACGCTGCAGCGTCATCACCTCCATGAGGTCGACGAGTTGGTCCTCGGACGAGCAGGTTTTAACGTCCCGAGTCATCAATTGCTCGGCCGGGAGCGTCAGCACCGCGTCGGCGTGCTCCGACATCCCGCGGATGATGTCGCGCTCGGAGATGATCCCTATCAGTTGACCTTCCTCGTTGATCACCGGCACGGCTCCGATCCGATTTTGGGCAAGTACCCTGACCACCGACGCGACAGTATGCTGCGGCGCGACGGT
>DATMRE010000015.1:0-3497 GCA_035566475.1 Verrucomicrobiia bacterium
CACGTTTATCCGCTCGGGGCGCGGCGGGCCCTACACGGTGACGTCCGCGGGCACGGGCGTGCAGAACTCGTCGTTTGCGCCCATGCAGCCGGAGCTGTCCCGCTGCCCGATAGCACCGGAGCAGAAGTAGCGGCGAGCCGCGAGGCCTGCGCGAGACACTCAGGTCCTACGTGCGCGTCGGCAACCAACCGCCGGTTTCGCGGCTCAAGGCCGACTGATTCGTTCGGCCGCGTCACGCAAGACGCCCTGCATCGCGGGCGCGAGAAAATCCCCCTCGTAGATCTCGAGAAAGCGGATGTGCTTGCCCGACGCCGTCGGCCGAAACGCTCGGTCGAGCGCGTTCGTGAAGCCGCGAGGTGGATCCCCTGGGGCCCCCATCGCGGCCGCCGCGCAACCGGGTGCGGTCACGCGGCACCCCATTTCGAGGCCGGTGACGAAGCGGCCGCTGAGCTCGAGGACTTTGTTGATGCCCGCCTGCCGATCCGCTCCCAACTGCAGGCAGTCGCACATGGGGACGAATCGCCGGCCCAAGATTTCGATCCCGACGTCGATCACGGCGTCACGCGTGCGCAGCGTTGCCAACCAAGGGGCCCTTCTCCCGTTGTCGTCGATGTTTACGCCTCCGCCGGTTGACCAGGAGATGTACTGCCCCGGGAAGAGCGCGGCGTAGGTGCGAAGCGTCTGCCGCCACGCCTCGATGTACCGCGTCGGCGTGTAGCCTGCGGCCATCCACTTCGGGAGGTCTCCCGGGGCGCGCGGCAGCGTCGACTCGGCCGTCATCGACGTCGGGCCGGCGGCGGCGATTATCCGAAACGCCGGCGAGCGGCCGTACCGGTCCGCCACCAGCTTCAGATACTCGAACCAGTTATTCAGATAGACCGTGTCCCAAGGCATCGGTAAGTTCTCGACCTTGCCCGTGCCGGGTCCGTACGTTCGCGCGAACCGCTCGACCTGCGCGCCCTCGAGGGCCCACGGCGGCGCGCTCATCCCCGCGTAGATGACCAGGCGCACCCATTTCTTCGCGCCTTCGGCGGCGCCGAAGATCGAATCGAGCTGCGACCAGTCCGGCTTCCCGCGGACGGGCTCGAGGTCGCGCCATTCGAACTGCTTCGCAATCCCGCTGACAAGCGGGTGGTTCACGGTCCGCGGATCGAGCAGTCCGGGCACTGCCACCCCCTTCATCGCGATGAGACCGCTCGGCGGCTCGCCGAGCGTCGCGACGGCGGGGCCGTCCCCGAGGCCGCGGACCTCCGGGTCGTGAAGCACCGTGGCCGTTGCGGAGGCCAGGGCACATGCAACGAGTAGACAGAGGGCCGTACACCGAGCGATTCGCATGAGAACCTCCAGGGATGCCCAGGCCAGACGAGCGAGCTCTTGAACGAGACTTAGAGGCCCTTTCACGGTACGTTGAGTTCACTCGCGGCAACCATGAGACCTACTCAATTGAACTTGCGCACCGCATTTGAGGCAAAACGCAGCACACGATGTCCATCGAGGAGGCACCGGCCACAGTGCGCCGTTTAAGGCGGATCGTTTCATAACCCACCAGGAATCGAGGTGCTTTCGCCCCAGTGCTTGGTCGCCTCATTTGTTCCATGGCTACTTCAAACTTCGGGAAATCAGAGCCGAGTTCTTCTACTACTCTCTCTGTTCCTTCCATGCATCGTACTGGGCAAGAAAGGACACCCAGATCGCAGCTGCGAGCGTTACACGCGCCGACCACCGGACAACCACCGCTGATTTGGCAGGATCATCAATGAAATAAGCAGCGGCCATATTTAACCCAATGGCAACGATGGTCAACAGCCATCTTGAAACGTGGCCTTTGTACCATTTGGCCCAGGTCACAACGAACTCCCAGACGCGGTTTGACCTGCCCGCCATCTTTGACTTGACGACTTTCCCCAGTCTTGATTATTGCCAACGCGATTCGCCAAGCTGCCCATCGGAAGGCTCCTGTCCAGTCATGTTGTTCGTTGACCGTCTCACCGCTGCCACACGCGCGGCTATGACTTGAGCAAGGGACGTTCCCATCGAATCCGTGGAGCCTTGACCCCGCCGCGGTATCCCATGAGCCCCACTGGGCAATCGGCGCCGTGGTAACAAGTTGTCGCGATCTCAAGACGTTTATGGCCGATGCGGCGTCGACGCGACCCATGGGTCAGTACCGAGTCTAGAAACGCCTGACGCAAGTGAGGTTCGCTGAACCGACGGTTTCAATGGACACATCGTCATCGAACCCGCATGCAGGTTCAGAGGATTGTGGAGGCTGCGCTCCATGCAATGGAATCTGGGCTCCAACAGTTCGACCTGTAGTGCCGGCGGGATTCCCGATACGCGTCAAATTCGACAAGCGACAAAAATATGTACTCGCCGCGATCGGCATTGCGATCGCGCCGGACGAAGTCGGTGCGGGGCGTTACTGGTCGCTTGCGCTAGGTGGTCCGCCGTCAACGTGCCAGCGACGACCTCCGCAAGGGTCCGCTGCGTCGCCTCTTTCAAGTCAACGTCGATCAGCGTCCGCGAGGCTCTCACGACCAGCTTTCCGCAGGTACTCGAGAAGATCCCGAGGCCTCGCTTTTTCGGAAGCGACATCCCGAACCACAAGCTCGCCAAGCCGACCGCTCACTCTTCATAGACCAGAGAGTGGGAAAAGAACCCACGGTAGCACACCAGAAATGCTGTAAGTCTTTTATTTTGAGTTGTTTATTGATTGGCGGAGAGAGTGGGATTCGTGCCGAGAGCGACGAGCAGAGCGAGTCGCTCGAAGCCTGGAGACGACTCGTTCCGACAACATGAGCGAGAGCGAAATGTTGGCGGAGAGAGTGGGATTCGAACCCACGGTAGAGTTTCCCCTACACACGCTTTCCAAGCGTGCTCCTTCAACCACTCGGACATCTCTCCGTTTAAAATCAACGACTTGCGAGCAGTCCAAAACAGTGTATCGCAAAACCCTCCTTCAAATCCCGATGTTCCTCGATGCGATTTGGATTCAGCGGTTTACAGACGTGAGTGAACGCATCGTCGTCGGAATTGTGTAAGACCTCCAAGTGCGCCGCCTTGGTCGCGGAGTAGACGCTGTATGCAGGCAGGCCTTTGCTGCCTACCATCGACGCACTGAGAATGATGGATGCGCCGTTGGGCAGCAGAGGCAGAGCCGTCTGAACCGTAAAAAGCACCCCTTTTACGTTGGTGTCGAAAATCGAATCGAAAAACTCTTCGCTGATGGCACCCAACGCGGCATAGCGGACGACGCCGGCATTCGCAAACACAATATCGAGCCTGCCCTTCTCCTGCTCTTCCAGGTTAATGACGTTTCCAGTCAGTTCTTCCGCGATCGCAAGCTGACTCGAAATCTGATCGGGAAAGCGCGGATTCCAGAACGTCTCGAGAGACTCTGGCGATGCTTGCTGCCGCATGATCTTGATGACTTCCGGCCGCGCGACGAAACGGGCACCTGGAAATCGCTCGAGAACTGTACTGGTCCCAAAGAAATG
>DATMRE010000016.1:0-6385 GCA_035566475.1 Verrucomicrobiia bacterium
GACCCCCGGACGGAGCAGTTCAAGGAATGGACTGCGCCGACCGCTTGGACGGGCCCCTATCCTGCCAAGGCTGATAAGAATGGCGAGGCCTGGACGGCTGGAATGGGAACCGACCTGATCCTTCGCCTTGATCCCCGGACCGGAGGGTTCACCGAATACCTCCTCCCGACCGTGGACGCAAATATTCGGCATATCGATGTCGACGACTCAAGAACCCCGGTCGCCGCATGGGTCGCCGAAGTCCATCAGGGTAAGATCGCCGAGATTGAGCCTCTTGACTGAAAGCGATCGAATCGCGGTTATTCCCCGCGGGACTCCCCGGCAAGCGCGTCGCTCCGGGCGGCGGGAGCTTGCGCAGCCGCTCGAAAACCGTGCCTCGAGCTCTACTCCCTACGAGTTGTGGTGGAAGCGGCGGGTATCGTTGAGCTTCCTCTGCGGCCGAACCAAGGTTTCAGTGGGCCGCTTCGCTCGCGGTTGAAGCGAACCATACGAGCGTCCGCGAGCCCTCGAGTTCGCTCGAGTTTTGTCAGGTTTCCCGCTGATTGCCCGGACCGGCCTGCCGGCGTATAATTTTTTGTTTAGGCATATGCCGACTGGACCCACAGAGAACTCGGCCCGCGCGAATGCCCTGCCGGCAGCCACGATCGCAGTACCTGCCCCGCCTACCCAGGCAGCTGATTTGGCTGAGGAGATCTGTGTTCGGGGAGCCAGGGTTCACAACCTCAAGAACATCGACTTCACGATCCCGCATAACGCCATCACGGTTGTGACCGGCGTCTCGGGCTCCGGCAAGTCGAGCCTTGCGTTTGACACGCTCTACGCCGAGGGCCAGCGGCGCTACATCGAATCGCTATCAGCCTACGCGCGGCAGTTCCTTGAGCGGATCGAAAAGCCGGACGTGGATGAGATCACCGGGATTGCTCCCGCCATTTCCATCCGACAAAAGAATTCGACGCGCAATCCGCGGTCGACCGTCGCGACGGCTACGGAAATTTACGATTACCTGCGCTTGCTTTACGCCCGGGTAGGTCATACGTTTTGCCTTCGGTGCGGCGAGGAAGTCAGGAAAGATTCGATCGACGAGATTGCGGCGCGTGTACTGGGATTGCCGGAGGGGCGCCGATTCTACGTTCTCTACGAGCTCAGGCTAACTCCGGAACTCGTGCCCGGCGCTCTTCAGGGCGCGCACGGGCAGCATGCGCCGCGCCTGCGCAAGACGGCGCGCCCCGGCCCGGAAGCGATCCGGGAATCGCTCATCGGCTTGCGCAAACGCGGCTTCAATCGCCTGTACCAGTCCGCACGGGTCTTCGAGTTCTCGACGCCGGAGGAATTGCTCGACCTCGATTTCACGCAGCCCGTCTATGTGCTCGTCGACCGGCTCGTTCTCTCGCCGGAAATTCGCTCGCGGCTGATGGATTCGATCGAGATCTGCTACCGGGAGGGCCGCGGCGAAGCGATTCTGGAATTCGTTGCCGAACCGGCGCCGGAAGGGTCGTCCGCCGCGACGAGCGATCCCGAGCGGCTGGTGTTCAGCGAACGGTTCGACTGCAAGAGATGCGATGTTGCCTACCAGGAGCCGGAACCGAGGCTGTTTTCGTTCAACAATCCCTATGGCGCCTGCCCTCTCTGCCAGGGCTTCGGCAACACCATCGATTTCGATCTCGACCGGGTGATACCGGATAAGGGCAAATCGCTCGGCGAGGGCGCGATCGAGCCCTGGACGAAGCCGCGATATCGTCAGCTCACCGTGGAACTCCGGAAGTACGCGCGCTCGGAGGGAATTCCTCTCGATGTTCCGTTCCGCGAACTGACCGCGGCGCAGCAGAACGCGATTCTCGAAGGCGACCCGAACAAGGGTTTCACCGGAGTGAAGGGCTTCTTCGCGTGGCTCCAGAGGAAGAAGTACAAGCTGCACGTGCGGGTGTTCTTGAGCCGGTTCCGGGGCTACACGAAGTGCCCCGACTGCGGCGGCACGCGGCTGCGTCCGGAGGCGCGCGCCGTCAAGATCGCCGGGCGGTCGATTACGCAAGTTTGCCAGTTGACGGTGAAGGAAGCGCGGCCGTTCTTTGACGGCCTGAAGCTGTCCGCCGCCGAGGCCCAGATCGCCGACAAGGTTCTCGAGGAGACTCAACAGCGACTGCGATTTCTCGATGAGGTGGGCCTCGACTATCTGACGCTCGATCGTCTGACCTCGACGCTTTCGGGCGGCGAAGCCCAGCGGATACAGCTCGCGACATCGCTCGGGTCGCACCTTGTAGGCGCGCTCTATGTGCTCGATGAGCCCTCGATCGGACTTCATCCGCGGGACACCAACCGATTGATCGAGATTCTCAAGGGTCTGCGGGATCTGGGCAACACACTGCTGGTCGTCGAGCACGATCCGGACACGATTCTCGCTGCCGACATGATTCTCGATCTAGGGCCGGGAGCGGGCGAGCATGGCGGAGAGCTGATCTTCGCCGGGGACCGCGAAGCGTTGCTTCGCGACCAGCAGTCGCTCACCGGCCGTTACCTTCGGGGCGATTTACGGATCGCGGTGCCCGCCCGACGCCGCCGGCCCCAGGGAAAATTCCTGAAAGTTTTCGGCGCGCGCAGCCACAATCTGCAGGGAATCGACCTGATGATCCCGCTCGGACTTTTGGTCGCCGTGACGGGCGTTTCCGGATCCGGGAAGTCGACGCTGGTCTACGACGTTCTCTACAAGGCGCTCGAGGCGAAGCGCGCCGGCGGCAACTGGCGCGAGTGCTGCGATCGGCTGGAAGGCGACGGGTCCCTCGCGGCCATCGAAATGGTGGACCAGTCCCCGATCGGGCGCACGCCGCGTTCGAACCCGGCGACATACCTCAAAGCGTTCGATCCGATTCGCGAGGTGTTTGCTTCGACGCCGGAGGCGAAGAAGCGAGGGTTCACCTCCGGGCACTTCTCGTTTAACATTCCCGGCGGACGGTGCGAGGCTTGCCAGGGAGACGGGACGGTGACCGTCGAGATGCGCTTTCTGGCTGACGTCGAGCTCGTGTGCGAGGAATGCCGCGGGACGCGGTACAAGAGCAGCGTCCTCGAAGTGCGGTACAGAGATAAGAACATCCACGACGTGCTGCAGATGACCGCGCGTGAAGCGCTGGCATTTTTTGCCCCATCCCCGAAGGTCACCTCCCGTCTGCGGGTGCTCGAGGAAGTTGGGCTCGGATATCTGCGGCTCGGACAGTCCGGGACGACGCTTTCCGGGGGCGAGGCACAACGCCTGAAACTGGCTGCGCATCTTACCCGGCAGGAGAATACCGGAATTCTGTACATATTCGATGAGCCGACGACCGGACTGCATTTCGACGATATTCAGAAACTGCTCGCCGCGTTTCGAAAGCTTCTCGAAGGCGGGGCCTCGGTGCTGATCATCGAGCACAACCTGGACGTGATCAAATCCGCCGACTGGATGATCGACCTCGGGCCCGAGGGCGGGGACGCTGGCGGGCGCGTGGTGGCCACCGGAACACCGGAGCAGGTGGCGCGAAATTCGCAGTCGCACACCGGCAAATACCTGGCTCGCGTGCTGAATATCCGCAACGGCGGGCACCGCGGGAGCCGCGGGGTGGCGAAATCGAACGGTTCAGATAACGGTCCTACGACAGCATGAGATTCGTTTCACGGACGCTGGCCTGCTGTGCGCTGTGCGTTCTGCTCGGTGGTTTAGAGCAAACCTCCGCTCAGACTGTCGGCGAGAGCAGGAAGCGTCTGCCGGCGGATCCGAATCAAACAGACCTCAACAACCTTCTCGCCGAGGCGCAGGCGGCCATCGACCGCAAGGATTACCCGGCGGCCGCGCAGAGTTATCAGGATTTTCTCTCGAAGAAGCCTGACGAGGCTGCGGTCCATTTCCAGCTCGGATACACATACACGGCCATGCAGCGGCGCGGCGAAGCGCGGGCGGAGTACGAAAAGGCGATTTCTCTGGATCCCAAGATGGCCCCGGCCTATCTGAACCTCGGGCTGACGCTGCTGGAGAGCGACCCGAGCGCGGCAATCGCGCCTTTTGAAAAAGCGACCGAGCTTGCGCCGGCCGAGGTGCGGCCCAAGTTCCTGCTGGGAGTGGCGCTCGAGCGCTCGGGAAAGTCTGGGGCGGCCATCGAGCAGTATCAGGCGGCGGAGGGGCTCGACAACAGGGATTTTGATACCCGGCTGGCGCTCGCTCGCGCGCTGCTCAGCGCTGATCGGGCCAGCGAGGCCGAACCCGAATTCCGGGCCGCCGTCGAACTGCGATCCGATTCGAGCCCGGCGCATCTGGGTCTTGCGCAGAGCCTGGTCGCGGAAAAAAAACTCGACGCTGCGGCGGCGGAACTTCTGGCCTATCTCGAGACGCGCCCCAATGACTCTGCGGCACGCATCGAGCGTGCTTCGGCGCTCGTGCGCCTCGGCAGGAATGATGACGCTCTCAGCGAGCTCGACCGCGCGGCCGCCGCGGGGCCCGAAGGCGTCCGAGCGCTGCGCTTGCGCTCGGACATTTACTTTGAGAAAGGCCGTTACGACGATGCCGTGCGCGTGTTGCAGAAGGCCGCTGCGCTCGCCCCCGAGGACCCCGATATTCCCGCTCGCCTGGGGCACGTCTATCTTGAGAAGAAGGATTATCCGAACGCGACGAGCCAACTGATCGCCGCGCTCAAGATGGCCCCCGAGGCCACCGACGTGCTGCGCGACCTGGTCACAGCGCAATACCTCAGCAAGAATTATTCAGCCGCACTCGGCGGACTCGATCTGTTGTCCAAACGTGAACCGCTCCCCGCGGGCAGCTGGTTTATTCGCGCCACTTGTTACGATAGACTGGGCGAGCCAGCGCAGGCGCTCGATGCGTACCAGAGATTTCTTCAGTCGAACAAGGATCAGAATAACGATATGTACTTCGAATCGACTGCGCGCGTGCGGGCGCTCACTCGCGAGTTGCAGAACAAGAGGTAGCGGGTAGGCCGTGGAGTACCGCATGTGGTTACTGGTCCTGCTCTTCTCGTTTTTCGCCGGGCCGGTCTTCGCCCAAAGCTCGGCCCTCGAGTTTCGCGCTCGTTTCGACCGGGAAACCGATCCCATGCACCGGGCCAAGATGATGCCGCAACTGAGCGATGCCGAGTTCCAGCAAATTGGCAAGGACGTCGCGGCAGGCCACCTCCCGGAAGCCCTGGCGGTCGCCGAGGAGTATCGCGACGAAGTTCGGGCGTGCGAAAATGGGCTCGATGCCAAGGAGCCGGACGCCGAGAAGCATCCATCCGGCTTCAAACAGTTGCAAATTTCGCTGCGCGAATCGTTGCGCCGCCTCGATGAGATACTCGTGAACTTTACCGGTGATGAGCAAAAACCCTTCATCGAAGTGCGCAAAGATCTGGAACAATTAGACCGGCATCTGATTCGCGAGTTGTTTCCCAGCCAGCCTGGAAGCGATTCTCGATCCGGAAAGCCGAGGAACTAGGAGCTCGTATGCCTAACCAACGGTGTTTCTCGCTCATTCTTGCGGCGCTCGTGGTCGCCGGAGTCGCTCGGGCGCGCCTGCCGGAGCCTCCTGCGCAAAAGAAGGACTACCTGACGGAAACCGAAGCGGATAAGATTCGCGATGCCGATACCCCGGCACTGCGCATCAAGTTATATCTTACCTTCGCCGAGGACCGGCTCAAAAAATTCGAGTATGAGCTTGCCCGACCGGTTCCGGATCGGCGCCGGAGCGAGATGCTGAACGCGCTGCTGAACGCCTACGAGGGCTGCGTAGACGACGCCGCCGATCAAATCGACGTGGCGCAGGAAAAGCAAATGGATATTCACGACGCGCTCAAATCGATGCGCACAAAGGACAAGGAGTCTCTCGAGGTCCTTCAAAAATACGATAAGCCCGGACCGAACTTCGATGATTACCAGGAGACGCTCGAAGACGCGATTGAGGGGACCAAGGACGCGATCTCCCAAGCCGAACAAGCGGAAAAGGAAATGCTTCCCGCCCCGGTGCGGAGAAAACCGTGAAGTCGACAGGCCCGAGCGAGCGATACGTTCCAGGCGGGGATGGACTTTTCCGCCGCATCTACGCGCGACTCGGATGCGAGGGACGACCGCCGAGTTTCATCGTGGAGTACCATCCTTACACGGATCTGACGCACACGATTCGCTTGAGCGAGGATACGGCCCACGTGCGGCTATCCGACGTCCTTCGGCAGGCGCCGCGATCGGTCGTCGAAGCAGCAGCCGCCATCCTGCTCGGGCGCCTGTATCGGCGGCCGCCGCCGGCCGAACTGCTCAAGACCTACCACGAGTTCTCCTACGCGGGATCAACCAGGCGGCGGCTTTTGCTCGTCCGGCGCCACCGTGCGCGGAGGATCGAGCACCGTCCGGCGGGGACCCATCATGACCTCGGGCCCCT
>DATMRE010000017.1:0-2496 GCA_035566475.1 Verrucomicrobiia bacterium
TTCCCATCCGATCGAGTTCCCGATACCGGAAGGCATCCAGATCAGCGTCGAGAAGAACACGCACATCACCGTGACCGGGGCGGATAAGAATCAGGTCGGGCAGGTTTCGGCGAACCTTCGTGCCCTGCGCCCACCCGACCCTTACAAGCAGAAGGGGATTCGCATCACTGGCGAGCGGCTGAAGAAGAAGGCCGGCAAGGCAGGAGCCAAGGCGGCGGCTGCCTAACGCAGGCGGAAAGGGAGAACCAACGTGGCAGCACCGGTCCGGAAACTATCGCGGGAAGCGCACCGCCAGCGGATTCACGTGCGGATGCGCAAGAGGATCACCGGCACGTCCGAGCGTCCGCGCCTCTGCGTGCACCGGTCGAGCAAACATATTCGCGCGCAAGTGATCGATGATCAGATCATGCGCACGATTGTTTCCGCAAGCTCGCTCGACAAGGAGGTTCGCGCGCAGCTCAAGAGCGGCGGCAACGTGACGGCATCGAAAGTGGTGGGCAAGGTGATTGCCGAGCGCGCTCGTGCTCAGGGCGTCGAGAAGGTCGTGTTCGACCGCGGTGGTTACCAATATCACGGCCGCGTGCAGGCGCTTGCCGAAGCGGCCCGTGAGGCGGGCCTGAATTTCTGAACATTATGCCCAAACAAGAGCTCAAAGACACGCTTTCGATTCGCCGGCTCATGGACACCAACCAAGCCAACCTGAAGGATCAGGTGGTATCGATCAACCGGGTCACGAAAGTGGTGAAGGGCGGCAAGAACCTCAGCTTTTCGGCGCTCGTGGTTGTGGGCGACCAGAACGGCCATGCCGGATTTGGAATGGGCAAGGCGCGCGAGGTGCCCATGGCCATCCGCAAGGCCATCGAGCAAGCCAAGAAGAACATGGTGAAGCTGAACCGGAAGGGCACAACGATCCCGCATCAGGTGCTCGGATCCTATGGTTCCGGGCAGGTGCTGCTGAAGCCTGCTCCGGAAGGCACCGGCGTGATTGCCGGCGGGCCGGTTCGGGCGGTAATGGAGGTTGCGGGAATTCAGAACGTGCTGACGAAGTCGCTCGGCACTTCCAATCCCCACAACGTGATCAAGGCGACCTTTGACGCGTTGTTGCACCTGAAAGATGCGGCGAAGGTCGCAGAATCCCGCGGCAAGGGAGCCGAAGAAGCGGCGGCGTCTTAGCTGCTCGGTCTACAAAAAATGACTACGGCAATAAAATCCGGGAAACTGAGAATTAAATGGGTGCGCAGCTTCATCGGCTGCCCGCGCGACATGCGCCAAACGATTCGCGGGCTGGGCTTCCGCCGGATGCAGCAGGTGGTGGAGCGCGAGGATACGCCGGCAGTTCGCGGCATGATTGCGAAAGTCCACCATCTTGTCGAGATCGAGAGCTAGCGATGGCCGAGAAACCGACCCTATCGAATCTGAAGCCGCCGCGGGGCTCGCGTCATCGCAAGGTACGCGTGGGACGTGGAATGGGCTCGAAGCTCGGCAAGACATCCGGCGCGGGCAACAAGGGTCAGCAGTCCCGCCGCGGGTATTCGCGCCGTGCGGGCTTTGAAGGCGGCCAAATGCCTTTGCACCGCCGCCTGCCGAAACATGGATTTTCGAGCCCGTTTCCGAGAATCTTCTCAATTGTGAACGTCGAGACCCTAAACGCCTTTGCGCCGGGAGACACGGTCACGCCGGAAGCATTGACCGAGCTCGGGATCGTGCGCGCGCGTCGCCAGGAAGTAAAGATACTCGGTAACGGGGATTTGAAAGTGGCGTTGACGGTTCGCGCCCATGCGTTCAGCAAGTCGGCGCAGGAAAAGATTACGGGCGCTGGAGGGAAGGTAGAAGTTCTGCCATGAGGAAGCTGGTCGAGGCATTTCGCAACATCTTCAGCACTCCGGATCTGCGCAATCGCGTGCTGTTCACGCTGGCGTTGCTAGGGGTGTATCGACTGGGCGCCTTCATCCCGACTCCAGGCATCAACACCGACCTTCTGCAAAGGCTTTTTGAGCAGAGCCGCGGTTCTGTGCTCGGCATTATCGACCTGTTCAGCGGTGGCAACTTCCGCCGACTGACGATCTTCGCGCTCGGCATCATGCCCTACATCACGGCGTCGATTATTCTGCAATTGCTGGTGGTCGTATGGCCCTACCTCGAGCGTTTGCAGAAGGAAGGCGAACTCGGAAGGCGGAAGATCACACAATATACGCGGTATCTGACAATCATACTGAGCGCATTTCAATCCTTCACCATCGCTCTTACGCTGACGCGTCAGAGTTTGTCCGGGCAGGCACTCGTGTATAGTCCCGGGCCGCGATTCATCCTGATGACGATGCTGACCCTCACCACGGGCTCGGCATTCATCATGTGGCTTGGGGAGCAGATTAGCGATCGCGGTATTGGCAACGGGATGTCTCTCATTATTTTTTCGGGCATCGTCGTCGGATTGCCACGCGCGGTGAGCGACCTCTGGGATAAAGCTAAGACCCAGCAGTGGGGCTCACTCACGCC
>DATMRE010000018.1:0-2030 GCA_035566475.1 Verrucomicrobiia bacterium
GACCAGTCCACAAATCTATCTACGATGTCTTGTTGTCCTCGGGCGCGGCCGAGCACATCAACGTATGAACACGCGAAGCGTTTGAACAGGCGCGGGAGAGATCTTCGCTATCAGCATGGCGTGCCGCTGCGAGAGGCTGGAATGGACCCATCTCCCTATGGCCATTTTGGCCTTACGAGAAGCCGAGATTCGGATTATCTGCATGGGATGGATAAACAGCCGCCTCCAAGCCTACCCGGTAGCTCGGGCGGGTCGCGGCGCGGGCGCTCGGTTTGGAATCGGCGCGCGGCTGGCGCGGCGCGTGCGCGCGTGTGAGTATCGAGAATGGTGAACGGCGGGACTGCGGATTTTAGCGATCGGGGTATTGTCCAAGTCTATCCAGTAGCTCGGGCGGCGCGAGTTACCGGGGGGCTCGGGCGCGAGAGCGCAGCTCGCGCGCGGGAGAAAGCGATGAAGTTGGAGAACGCGAGTTGACGCGAACTGAAACGAATTAACTGGGCCGTCAGACCAGCATTACCCATTTGATCGAATGCAAGAGAAGGGGATGGCGCCATGGCGGGTATCCATCATGTGACCGCAATTTCCGGCAAGGCCACCCGCAACCTAAATTTCTATACGCACATCATTGGTCTGCGCCTTGTCAAAAAGACGGTAAATTTCGACGATCCCGGCACCTACCATCTCTACTACGGCGACCAGATCGGCCATCCCGGTACGATTCTCACCTTTTTCCCGTGGGAGCACGCATCGCCGGGACGTGCCGGCGTGGGTCTCACGCAGCAAACGGCGTTCCGGATTCCAGCGGGCTCGATCGGATACTGGGTGCATCGCTTTATTGAGAAAGGCGTCGCGCACCAAGCGCTACAAAAGTGCTTTGGCGAGCCAGTCTTATCCTTCAGCGATCCCGACGACATGAGCCTTGCGCTCGTTGGCACCGCGGGAGCGGAGGCTGAGCAAGGGTGGGACGGCAGTGACATCCCTGCTGAACACGCGATTCGGGGCTTTCACGGGGTCACTTTGTTGCTCGATGACGCCGACCGTACGGAGGCCGTCCTGCGCGACGTTCTGGAATTTAAGGACGTTGACCGAGACGGATCCCTTGCCCGCTATCGTGCCGGTGAAGCAATTGGTAGCATCGTCGACGTTCGCGAAGCGAAAGGCTTTCTCGCAGGGTATCTGGGCCAAGGCTCGGTCCATCACATTGCGTTCCGCGCCTCGGACGATGCACACCAGGCTGAAATGGCACGCAAGCTCGTTGTGAATCATAGGCTGCAGCCGACCAATCAGATTGATCGGGAGTACTTCCGGTCGGTTTATTTCCGCGAACCGAGCGGCATTCTGTTTGAGATCGCGACCGACGGCCCGGGCTTCGCGGTGGATGAACCAGAAGAGTCGCTGGGCGGTAGCCTGAAGCTTCCCCCATTCCTCGAGGCGCGCCGCAACGATATCGAAGCCGTTCTGCCTGAACTCGATACCGCGCAGCAATAGGTATGATGCGCGAGGCTTTGTCCTACATTCATCGACGACCGGAATTCCTCTGCCCCCCGGTTCCCGGAGAGGTCGCCGGCTGCTCACGCCCCGGCCAGGGGGACCGTCCCGGCACAGGTTCGAGGACAGCAGGTGTGGACGTCTCCGCGAGGGGCCGTCCTCACTTCTCCGGGGTGACGTCGATCACCGTCGCCCGCTCGCGGATCCACTCAAGTGGCGACGCCGAGCAAACGTTGTTGCAGATTGATATCGCGCCGCAAGGCAGCGCTCTCCCCGGCAAAAGCGATCTGCCCGTTGACGATGACATAAGCGCGTTCTGCAAGGTGCAGCACCAGGTCGATCTTATGCTCAACCAGCAGAATGCTGGTGCGCTCGCGCAGGCGCTCGACCGCGGCCAGCACCTCGGTCACCACCGCGGGCGCCAGGCCTTCGAACGGCTCGTCGAGCAAGATCAATGTCTGCGGCGCCATCAGCGCCGGGCGATCGCTACCATTTGCCGCTCGCCCCCGCTGAGGTTCTCGCCACGGATGTCTCGATGGGAG
>DATMRE010000019.1:0-20813 GCA_035566475.1 Verrucomicrobiia bacterium
ACGAGTTCGGGCACATCGGTATCGTTATGCACATCGACGGTAACGCGCCGGCCTTCGCGCATTCGCAGGACCGGGCCCGGAGCAGTGCCGTTGTAGCCGACCGTCTCGATTACGGTGCCGGGCGCCAAGTCCAGCCGAACAGGAGCGATGCGAAGAGTAATGTCAGATTTTGAAGCTGCGGCTGCGGCCGCAGCCGCCGAGTCTAGCGGCGCCATCGCCCGCCACGCCAGATCGCCCGCGGTTAGCCCGGACAGGGCCATAAACTCTCTTCGATTCACGCTCCGCCTCCGGGAGGATTCGATCGAACATCAAGCTTTCGTGCCGCCACATGCTGATTCGCAGTGCGAGACACGTTTACTTTACTAGTTGTTTTGCTGTCAAGCGCGCGAATCGAACGCGCGACGGCCGGCCGAACCCTGTGCGCCTCACCCGAAACGGTTCACCTCATTGCGAAGCACGTTGGTGATTGTCCGCGAGCAGCTCAACAAGCCAGTACCGGCCGAGGCCCGAAGATCGAGGGACTACTCGCTGCCGTCTCCATTCGGGTCAATCTGCCGGATCGGTAGATCCCAGTGCGCCTCAACGAGCTCCCAGCGATGATTTTCTTCGCGCTTGAAAGTCTTCTGGTCGGGGAACAATTCTTTCGCAATGCTGCTTCCTTGTCCGGCCACAGCCTGGTTCCTGTAGACAACTACGATGCGGTATTCCCATCGGATGTCTTCGCTCGTGTGCAGCGCGGGTCTGTAGACGGTGTAAGACTTCACGTAGCCCAGCTCCTTCTCGCGGTTGAGAATGGGAATCTGATATTTCTTGAAGATCTGCCAATATTCATCCGCGTGGCCCCACTTCAACTTGTAATCCCACTCGACGAGATAGGGCTTATCGGTCGCCGAGGCCGAAGCCGGACTGGGTGATGGTTGCTGACCGTAAGCCTGCGGAATTCCCACCGAGAGCACCAGTGAGGCGACTGCCAGCAGCCAGGACTGGGATCGTTTCATCTTCCTCGTATTCATTTCTTTCTCCTCCGGTGATTTAGATGGTTTCCGAACCGAGCTTGCCACCGGTCACCCGCAGCAATCGGCGCGGCACGGAGCAACAGAACCGTTCCTGTTTCTTGCGCGGATCCTCGGAGAAGGTTACTGGCCCAAACAGAAGAGGCCCGCGCACCAGTCCGGCTGAATAGCGGGCCTATCAGGAAACCTTAACAAGTCTCGACGACTACAGTTGTCCCTCTAGACGCATGGCGCCAGCCGGCGAATTGGGGCGAGTACAACAAGAGAACATCACGAGGCAACCCGTCATCGCTCGCACTCTACAGGAAGCTACGTTTGGTTGGCATCCCCCGGGGCCGAGCGCCTTACCGCACTACTCGTATCCTCCCAGGCGTTCGTTCCCGAATGCCAAGCCTGTTTGATGAAATACATCTTACTACAGAGCCGCCCTGCTCGACGCCCCCTCCCAATCCCTCTCTCCTCGAAGGAACGGACTCGCCCGAGCGTGCGCCTCCGCGGGACGTCTCAAACGAGCAAACAGGGCGATCGTGGGGATACCTCTCGGGCGTCGAGTGGGCTCAGTCGCAATCGCGCGTCACCGTTTCTTGTGGAATACATGGCTTTCGACGTCGGGCCAGAACTCCTCGAAGGCGTTGCCGGCCATCCGGCCAGCAATCCCTTCGAGTGTTCTTAGAGCGGCGTCGTGGTTGTTCGCCTCACTATCGGCCCGCCATGTGTTTGAGAGGAAGTTGTTGCCTGTGACGCCGATGAAGCGAGCATAGGCAGGCGCAAAGCTAGCGTCGCGGCGGCGGGCGACGAACGTAAGCCTGATGACATTTCGCACGCGGGCCTTGAACGGCTTCTCAGGTACGCGGAAATAACGAGGGTCTTCGCCCCAGAGTGCGCCGATGCCTGCCTCCATGGCGTTCCCGGTAGACGCGCCGGTGAGCCGCATGCCGAATCGGTCTCCGAAGCCTCCCCAGCCCGGCCCGTACTCCTTGGGCCTGTCAACCGCGGTGCCGAAGGCCGAAGTGATCGCGCCGCCCGCAAGGTGTCGAGGACCGAGCGTGTTGGTTAGAAACCACCGGAGGCGTTGGCGACGCTCTATGGGAGCATACCGTGCAGTCAGACTCTCGGTCTCAAGCGGCCTCACGAGCGATGGGAGGCCCGATTGAGCGAGCTCGGTTGCTTGATCGGATCGAGGCTGCCGGGGCTCGAAGGTTTGGCCGGAAGCAGCGAGCGAGCCAGAAAAAAAGGCGGCCGCCCACAGGATTGCGCTCCGAGGCAATTTGATCATCGCCGGTCGACCGTTTCGCTCATGAAGCAACTATAAACAATTCCGCGGCAACCAGGAAACAGACGGCTTTGCCGGGTGCCCACTCGGGTCGTTTTTCACCCGAACCGTTTGCACAGCCTCCAGTTCCCGGGTGCCGGGGGTAACAGGAGTTTCTGAGCGCCCAGAATCGACGCGCGGCCTAGATCCATTCCATAGACCACGCCGACCGAGAAATTATCCGTAGTTAAACCAATCGGACTCCTGGTTGCGCGCGTCGTTCGCCCTTCGATCAAGACCGCGTCCCTGATAGGAATGGTCCGCATCCCGCGCCGGACCGGTGGTTCCTCATGGTCCGCGAGATGAGCGACCGCGACGCCCTCAAGCTTCGGGTTGCCAGCGAGTTCGGCAACTCGCATGTGAGCTGAACCGCCCAGGGCACCCTCTTCGGCTAGTGGAGGACGGAGATCAGCCGGATGCGCTGACGCGAAGGGGAACGAGGGCCGCAGATGCGGGCTCACCCGTTTGGCCGTATGCTTAGCCAAGACAGAGACGCGCGTTCGGCCGATTCGGATCCTAATGCGGGGACGCTTTCCGATCGGTCGATCGCCTCCGGGTGACCCGGGCACACGGCCGCGAGTGCACAGGTGATCAGGAAATCTGGATCGAGCAGCGCGGCGCACAGGGAGTGCTCGGGGTAGTTCGGACCAAGGACGCTCTCGACCGGGTGCGACCTCGGATGCTGAAAGCGCAACTGCCCATGGTAGGTTAGTGGGCGCCCTCGCGGCACGAGACCAGATGAGTCAACCATTGCCATCGATTGTGATTGTCGGACGCCCCAACGTGGGAAAATCGACGCTGTTCAATCGCCTAACCGGCACGCGCCGGTCGATCGTAACGAATGAACCTGGTATCACTCGCGACCGCATCTATGGCAGGGCGGAATGGGAAGGCCGCACGTTCGAGGTCGTGGACACCGGTGGAATCGTACCGGAGGACAAGGCCGGCATTCCGCGAGAGATCCTGCGCCAGGCACGGGTCGCGATCGATCTTGCGACGCGAGTCGTGCAGGTGGTCGACGGACGAGCCGGACTCCTGCCGCTCGATTTGGAACTCGCGCAGCTCTTGCGACGCGCGGGGAAGCCGCCCGTGCTCGCGGTGAACAAGGTCGATTCGGCGAAGCAGGCGGAGCTCGGGGCTCCGTTTTACGAGCTCGGCGACGAAGTCTTCCCCGTCTCGGCCGAGCACGGCTTCGGTCTCGATACGTTGCTCGATTCACTTACGGCGGATTTTCCGAAGGGCGAGTCAACCGAAGCGAAACCGGATGTCAACATTGCCATCATCGGCCGGCCAAATGTCGGGAAATCGACGTTGCTCAATCAGCTGGTTGGTGCCGAGCGCTCGATCGTGTCTGCTGAACCGGGCACAACGCGCGATGCCGTCGACACCGTCGTCGAGCGCCACGGCAAGACATATCGGTTCCTCGACACGGCAGGAATCCGGCGCAAGGGAAAGACGAAGCTGGTCGCGGAAAAATTGAGCGTCATCATGGCCCGGCAGCATCTTGAGCGCGCCGACCTCGCCGTGCTTGTCGTGGACGCCTTGGTCGGCGTCACCTCGCACGACGCGACAATTGCAAGCTATGCCGAGAAGTCGGGCCGATCCGTGATCATCGCGATGAACAAATGGGACCTCGCGCTCAAGGCTGCGAGAGGCCAGGAGGAGACAAAATCAGGCGGCCAGCGACCGGCTGGCGCGAACTCGAGTCAGCTGCAGAGGGAATACGAACCGCTGGTGCGGCGAAAATTGAAATTCCTTGACTACGCGCCGATTGTTTTCCTCTCGGCGCTCACGGGCGAGCGCGTTCAAACCCTGTTTACCCTGATCGATCGCGTCTCGGAAGCGCGGCGGCGGCGGATTTCGACTGGTGAGATGAACCGGTGGCTCGCCCGGGTGGATCTCGATCGCGGGACTTCGCCGGCCGGCCGCCAGGTAAAAATCTATTACATCACGCAGGCTACCGCCGCGCCGCCCATGTTCGTGCTGTTCACCAATCAAAGGCGGCCGCTGCACTTCAGCTATCAGCGCTTTCTTGAAAATCGTCTCCGCGCCGCCTTCCATTTCGACGGGACACCCATCCGCTTCACCCAGCGCCTGAGGAAGCGCGCACCGCGCAAAGGCGACCCACGCGACTCGGATCGATAGCAGTTGAGAAGGCTGTCCAGGCCTCTTGAGGAACTAGCCAGACACCGGCCGAGGACCTTCCCTGACAACCTGCGTTCGTGTCGGTTCTGATCGGCGGACCGGAAGGGTCCGGCACGCGGCGAGCGCGCTCGATGACCACGGAGAGGGATCTTTCTGACGGTCGGCCTCGACCTCGCCCGGAACCGAAACGTTCGCGAGCCGAAGCGCCTGGGAATCCGAGCGTGCGGAGACACGCGCCGGGCGCAACAGCACCGCGACTCGGGGGTTGACACGGCCGCAAATCGGCCTAGGATACAGAAAAGATGGCAAGTGCTGCCCAGAGCGTGCGCGAAATTCCGGAAAAGAGCCTTTTCCGCATCGGAGAAGTCAGCCGTCTCACAGAGACAAAGACCTTTGTCCTGCGCTTCTGGGAAACGGAGTTCCCGATGCTTCAGCCGGTCAAAAGTCCGAGCGGACATCGTCTCTACCGCCGCGAGGATATCGAGACCGTATTCGAGATCAAGCGGCTCCTCTACGACGAGCGGTTCACAATTGCGGGGGCTCGCAGGCATCTTGTCGAACACGCTGGTCGCAATGGGACAACCGAAGATCAAGCGCCCGAGCTCGCGCCGGCGCTCGAGGCGCCCCGGAGTCAGGAACCGGCCCGGCCAAAAGATCATCGGTTTCTACTCGATTTGCGTGAAGAACTCCGCGCCGTCTTGACCCTGCTCGAACGCAGGTGATACGCTCGATGGCCATCACAGTCGGGACGTGGCGCAGCCTGGTAGCGCGCACGCTTGGGGTGCGTGAGGTCGCTGGTTCAAATCCAGTCGTCCCGACCATCGAAACCCAAACCTTTGAACCCCGCTAGCCGTCCGAGCAATCGTCAAATCTTGACTTGAGAGCTGGGTTCGGCAAGCGGGGGCGGAGCATTCGTTTCGCGACCGCCGCCGGTCGATCCGCACCCAGCCCCAGGAAGCAGCTCTGATCGCGATCAGATTGCCGACTCCTGCGCCGCCGCCGGCACCCTGGCACGCTCGAGATTCGGCAAGAATGCGGCCAACAGGCCGACAGCCGGGAGAAATGAGCAGACCAGATACACGAAGTGGATATCCGTTCTATCCGCGAGCGCACCCAGCAGAGCCGCGCCCAGCCCGGCCACGCCAAAGGCGAATCCAAAGAACAGGCCGGAGATCATTCCGACCCGACCGGGGACGAGTTCTTGAGCGTAAACCACAATCGCCGAAAAAGCGGACGCCAGAATCAGGCCGATCACGACGCTCAGAATGCCAGTCCAGTAGAGATTGGCGTACGGCAAAATCAAGGTGAACGGCAGAACGCCCAGTATCGAGCACCAGATCACATACTTACGGCCAAGGTGGTCACCGACCGGTCCACCGATGAGCGTTCCGAGCGCTGTGGCGCCGAGAAAGACAAAAAGATGGAGCTGCGAGTTGCGCACAGAGACGTGAAACCTGCTCATCAGGTAGAACGTGTAGTAGCTCGTCAAACTCGCCAGATAGAAGTATTTCGAGAATATAAGAGCCATCAGGACGGCAAGGGACCAAGCGACCTTTCTCGGTGGCAGATCGGGGCGCTCGTCGGCGGGGGTCCGGCCCGATTTCACCTGGTTCAACCTGTGTCTCCTCGCCCAGCCGCCTACGTTCGCGAGAGCGATCATGCCCAGCAGAGCCGCGACCGAAAACCAGGCGATGCTCGATTGCCCCCTCGGCAGCACAAAGTAGGCCGCGAGCAACGGTCCGAGCGCGAGGCCAGCATTGCCGCCCACCTGAAACAGCGATTGCGCGAGGCCGTGCTGTCCGCCCGACGCCATGCGGGCCACCCGAGATGACTCGGGATGAAAGACCGAGGAACCCGTGCCCACGAGCGCCGCGGCCATGAGAATCGTCGGGAAACTCCGCGCGATCGACAAAGCCAACAGCCCGCTGAGCGTCAATCCCATTCCGACCGTCAAGGAGTACGGTCTCGGCCGCCGGTCGGCATGGAGCCCGACGAGCGGTTGCAGAAGAGATGCGGTTGACTGGTAGGTGAGCGTAATGAGACCCACTTGTGCGAAATCGAGGTGGAAGGACGCCTTCAGCAGTGGATAAATCGAGGGCAAAAGCGACGTCAGCATGTCATTCAGGAGGTGACAGGCGCTGATGGCCGCCAGGATCTTAAAGACGACCTTCTGTTCGGCCTCTCGTCTCCCGTCTCGCCGAGTCGCGGTCACGTTGCATTCCCCGGACATTTAAACCAGTCTTCCCCTTTTTCGCAATTCCGAGCAGGCTATTGTACCCCGAGTGTACCCCCCGGTCGGCACCGACGATGATGGAAAGACGAAGGTTTGCTCGAGGCGCGAGCCGCGGCCGATCCGCTCGAGATCGAGCAAATAAGGGCCGGGCAAGCCAGTCTGGGTTATCGATTTAAACCTCAGGGTTCCGATGGCTTGGTGCGCTGCTCGGTCATCTGCTGTTAGAGTAGTTGCCTAGGACGGAGCGAAAACGGGCCGCTGCCAGCCGAAACGAGTGCCGACCCGACCAGTTTCCACTCCGCCCCGGGCTCGGTCGAGTACCGTTTGGCCCGCGGCGAATCCCGATGCCACACATCCTAGTCACCAATGACGATGGAATTCATGCGCCGGGGCTGCGTGCGCTCATCGGAGCGCTCGAGGACCTGGCGACCGTGACGGTCGTCGCACCCTCACACGAGCGCAGCGCCTCCGCGCAGTCGCTCACGCTGCGCCAGCCGATCTATTGCGACCAGATCGCCGAGCGCGAGTACTCGGTTGAAGGCACTCCGGCCGACGCGATGATCCTTGCCTTTCACACGCTGCTCAAGGAGAAGCCCGATCTGGTCCTCTCGGGCATCAATCCTGGCGGGAACCTGGGCGAAAACGTCTATTACTCGGGGACCGTCGGCGCGGCGATGGAGGCGGCCATCAACCGCGTGCCGGCCGTGGCTGTTTCAGTGGCCTATCGCGGGAAGGAATTCGATTTCGCGCCGGCGGCTCAGTTCACCCGCAGCCTGGCGCCCATTGTTATGCTCGAACGGCTTCCGCCAGGCGTTCTTCTGAATGTCAACGTGCCTCAACCGTGGAACGGATCGGTGCGCTTCACGCGCCAGTCTTCCAAAATCACGCGTAACCTGCTCCAGCCCGGCATCGATCCGCGCGGACGCCGCTATTTCTGGCTGCACGAGCAGGAGCTCACCGAAGACATTGAGCCGGACACCGATCATGCCGCCATCCGCGACGGCGCCGTTTCGATCACTCCACTGGTTCTCGATCACACGCACAGCGCTTCGCTCAACCACCTTTCCCACTGGGGGAAACTCCTCGAGAAATCCTTCCGCCGCTGAAACCCGACGCTCGATTGGTCCGCCTGGGGGATTCGAATGGCCATGCAGGTAGAGCCCTGACGGTGTGTTATTTTAGCACCTAGGCTCGAGGGCCTGCGAGAGCCGGAACCGAACATGCCGAAAAAAGATTTGGCCACCAAGCCGGAGGAAGCGAGTGTTGAAGGAATCTTCGGGCCCGGCGGCCTGCTTGAAAAACGCCATGCAGGATACGAGTTCCGGAATTCGCAGCTGGAGATGGCCAAGGTCGTCGATCGGGCATTCGAGAAGCACCAGCACGCCGTCATCGAAGCCGGCACGGGCACCGGCAAGACTCTTGCGTATCTGATTCCGGCGATCCGCAGCGGCCGCCGCGTGGTCATTTCGACAGCCACGAAGTCCCTTCAGGAACAACTTTTTGAGAAGGACGTGCCGTTCCTGCAAAGGCATTTTGCGCCGAATCTGAAGGCCGCCTTGATGAAGGGGCGAGCAAATTTCCTGTGTCGTCAAAAGGTTCACCAGATGGAGGGCCAGCCGGGATTGAAGGGGCTCGATGAAATCGATTGGTTCTCGCAAATCCGCGACTGGGAGAAGTTGACCGAAACGGGCGACCGCAGCGAGCTCACGTTTCTTCCCGATGGTGCCGAAATGTGGAACCGCATCGACGCACGCAGCGACCTTTGCACCGGCCAGAAGTGCGCGGAATTCCAGCGCTGCTTCATCACCGCCATGCACCAGCGGGCCCAGGAGGCGGACCTCATCATTGTGAATCATCATCTTTTCTTCGCCGACCTTGCCATCCGCCACGACGATTTCGGCTCGATCCTGCCCGATTATTCGGCGGTCGTTTTCGACGAGGCGCACGAAATCGAAGACGTCGCGAGCGATTACTTCGGACGCCAGCTATCGAGCTACCGCTTCGAGGAGCTGGTGCGCGACACGGAGAACATTCTTCGCGTGCTACGGATCGAAGCGTCGCCGCTGCGGAGGCACCTCGCGCGCGTTCGCGAGCGCGGCCGGAGCTTCTTCGACAATTTCCCGGAGCGCGAAGGGCGCTTTCCGTTCGGGGCTGAGGAGAGACGCTCCTTCCTTGAACGCAACCACGAGGCCTACCAGGAACTGAGCTCGGCAGTGAAGCGCATTGAGACCGAGCTTTCGGCGCTCTCGCCAAAGCCGGAGGAAGTCATCACCATTGCCCGACGCGCTGCCGAATTGCGCCGCGAGCTCGTGTTCCTGCTCGAGAGCGAGGAGAAGACCTACGTGTACTGGTACGAGCGCCGAGGGCGAGGAGTGTTTGTCGCGGCGACGCCGATTGACGTGAGTGAAATTCTCCGAGAACGGCTCTTTGATCAGTTCGATACGGTCGTTCTCACCTCGGCGACGCTCTCGATCGGCGGGAGATTCGATTACATGAAGCAGCGGCTCGGGATCCTGCCCGCGAACGAGGTGGTCCTGCCCCCGGAGTTCAATTTTCACGAACAGGCCTTGCTCTATATTCCGCGGAAGCTCCCGGACGTGCGCCATGCTGCATTTTCTGCGAGCGCTGCCGATGAAATCACGCGCCTGCTCGAAATTTCACAGGGCCGGGCTTTCTGCCTGTTCACCAGCTATGCGCAGATGAAGGACGTCCACGAGCGTGTCCAAGGACGCCTGAGCTTCCCTTTGCTGCTGCAGGGAACAGCCCCGCGCTCGATTCTGCTCGACCGCTTCCGCTCGACCCCGAATGCTGTGCTCTTCGCGACTTCCAGTTTTTGGCAGGGCGTCGACGTTCCCGGAGCTCAGCTTTCCTGCGTGATCATTGACAAGCTGCCATTTGCCGTGCCGAGCGACCCGATTGTCGCCGCGCGCGTGCGAGCACTCGAGGAAGATGGCCGCAACGCCTTTGCCGAATATCAGGTCCCCGAAGCGGTCCTCGCGCTCAAGCAGGGCTTCGGCCGGCTGATCCGTTCGAAAAGCGACCGGGGCATCCTCGCAATCCTCGATAACCGCCTCCTGCGCATGCAGTATGGTAAGATTTTTCTTGAGTCTCTACCCGACTACAGAACCACGCAGGACCTCGCCGAAGTCGCGCTCTTCATGGAAACTCATCCGGCCTAGCGGGTTCGGCGAGCCGGTGGCTGCGATCGATGAGGCTCAGGGGACGGGTTTCATGTACGAAGTCAGTGTTGACGAGACATTCGCCGCGGCTCACAACCTGCGCGGCTACAGAGGGAAATGCGAGGACCTCCACGGCCATAATTACAAGGTGCGCGCCACGCTGGCCGGCAGGGAACTCGACTCGGTGGGACTGCTCTATGATTTTGTCCATCTGAAGCAGGTAATTCAGCGCGTCGTCCGCTCGCTCGACCACAAGTACCTGAACGAGCTCTCGCCCTTCGACGTGCTGAACCCATCGGCGGAAAATATCGCGCGTCACATCTACGACGAGGCCGTGAAACAGCTTCCGCTGGCTTCGAACGGAGCGGGAATCTCGAGCATCACGGTGTGGGAGACGGAAACGAGCGCGGCGACATATCGGCCATAGCGTATTCGGGACGAATCGAGGGGTTCGAAAGCTCCTCGCGCCGTAACCTCTGTTCCCTGATCCGCGTCTAACACGGTAACCTGAGCCCTCGGAGCGTCTGCGACCGGCCAAAGCGATGTGATCGGCCGGCGGAGCGGCGGCGAACGAAGGGTCAGAACCGCAGCGAGCGTCGCGCATGGTTATCACCGAAATTTTCAACTCGATCGAGGGCCAAGGCGCCGGTGCCGGCCTGCCCTGTATTTTTGTGCGCCTTACGGTCTTCGCTGCGCCTGGTGTGATACGGTATACGCGTTCCACGGTGGTTTGCGAGACCCGGTCCCCGATCGGGCCCGAGTTGCGCAATAATTAGATGCCGCATCTTACTCTTTTAGGAGATAACCACATGAGACGTTTGATTCCAATCGGGGCAACCCTGGCCCTTGTTCTTCTGCTCGCCACGATCGTAGCGGCGCAAGGCTCGACAAGATTGAACGGCCAAATTGTCGATGGAAATGGAAAGCCGTGGGTCGGCGTCACCGTGCAGCTCAAGAATCCCGACACCGGCCAGACCTTCACGCTCAAGACCGACAAGGACGGAAAATACGCCCAGGTGCTGCCGCGGGGCGGTGTGTACGCAATCACCGTCGAGCCCGAGAAACTGAACTATTCAGAGAAACACGCGATCACAGATGGTCAGGAAAACACCATCGTGATCAATTTCAAGGAGATTATCGCGCAGCAAGCAGCCAGCCCGGAGGAGGCTAAGAAGGCCGAAGAGGCGGCAAACAATTTCAAGAACATGAAAGGTCACTTCGACGCCGGTGTCGCGGCCATGACCGATTCCAGCCAAGTTCGTCAACAGTTGGCCGCGGCGCCGGCCGACCAGAAGAGTGCCCTCCAGGACAAGATCAAGGCTGACAGCCAAACTGCGGTCACGGAATTTCAAGGAGCCGAGCAGGCGGCGGGAACCAAGGATGTGAAGAACCACGCGCTCATTTGGGCGAACCTCGGCCAGGCCTATGACATGGGCGGGCGGTATGACGAAGCAGCCGATGCCTACCAAAAGGCCATCGAATTGCAGCCCATGGCGCCCTACTACACTCACCTGAGTACATCGTTGGCCAATGCCGCTGTTTCGCAGACGGATCCCAAAGTCACCCAGCAGAAGGTCTCTGATGCAGAAGCGAATTGTGATAAGGCCGCGACGCTCGAGGGCGCGCCCCCCGGGTCCGCCGCGGTGTGCTGGAAAAACCTGGGCATCATCCTCAACAACAAAGGGGATCTGAAGGACGCGGTTGTGCCATTCCAGAAGGCGACTCAGGCAGACCCGAAAGACGCTCAGTCCTGGTTCCTGCTCGGCGGTGCCCTCACCGGCTCGATCGACACCAAGCAGGAAGGCGACAAGCTCGTCTACATAGTGCCTCCCGGGACCACCGACGCTTATCAGAAGTGCATCGACGCCGATCCCAACGGGCCATATGCGGCTCAGGCCAAGGCGGCGCTCGATAGCCTCGCCCAGCTGAGCGGCGGCGCACAAACAACAGTTCAGGAGCGGAAAAAGACGAAGAAGTAGGTCTTCGATGTGGCCGCAGAACGGCGCCGAGCCCACCCAACCGAGCTCGGCGTTTTTTTCCATTTCATGAGCTGTGAATCCTGATGCCTTGGAGGCGTAGCGCCTCGACATCTCCCGCCTCTCGACCCTGGGATGCGGGAGTGTTATCCTCTCGCCGTCAACTCGAGGTACCCGGTGCAAGAAGTAGGTTTGAGCGCAAGCGGTCGAACCCGCAGCCGACGCAGCGAACGAGTCCTACGATCCCTCCCTATCGTGGTCCGAGGAGTCGATCTGTTCGGGCGGCCGTTTGAGGAACGAACAGTCACGCTGTCCTTTAATCTCCACGGCTGCCGGTACTCGTCAAGGCATCAGCTGCCGCCAAACAGCTGGATCACTCTTGAAGTCGCGCAGGGACCGGAGCGCGCGAATGTCCGGGCCTGGGTCAGCTCGATCGAGCGCCCCCACCCCGCGGGCGAATTTTTCCACGTCGCGGTGGCACTCGAGAATCCTCGGAATATCTGGGGGCTCGACCGTCCTCCCGGCAACTGGTCGATCCTCGCAGGATCCCAGCCGGACGAGCACAACGCCGGACTCCCGGAATCCGCTACGGTTCCAGCAACGCTCGCGACTTCGCTTGACCGGTTCGAGGGCCCCACGACGAGCACACCCCCAGATTCTGCCTTCGCTCCAGAATCCCGGGAATCGGTCTCGCAGAATCGAAACCCCTTGCTCGGGGAATTGAGCGCGAACCTCGAACGCCAGGCGAGAGATGCGCTCGAGGCCGCCACGGCCGAGGCTGCCGGGCAGATCCGCCGAATGGTCGAAGAAGTGGAGCAGAAGCGATCGGCAACGGCCGAGGCATCGATCGAGCAATGGAAGAGTGAGTTCGAGCAGGCGCGGACCGGCGTGCGCGAGGATTTCTTAGCAGAATTCGCTTCAAGACAACAGGAACTGCTCCTCGGACTGAAATCGGAGTTCGAAACGGCGCTGCGACAAGCCCGCGAACTGATCGGCGAGCTCGACCGCAAGGCGGAAGAACTGCGCACCGAACAAGGGGTGGCCGACCGGGTGGCGGGAAGGACGGGCCAGGCGGGGCTCCCGACCGAGGCCGTCCACCGAGCCCGCCCCGGCGAGCAAGGGAACGAACCCGTCAAGTCGTCGGCCGACGCGGCCGTGCAGTCTCTCGCCGCGCAACTCCCAGAGTGCTCGACCGAGGTGGTGCCCAGCGGTCCGAAGGCCCCCGAGGATCGACCGGCGGAGATCCGCCGGCCTCTCGCGCAAATGTCCGCGGAGGCGCCGGAGAGGCTCAGCAGCGTGCGCTCGGCGTTTGAACAAGAGGTAGCGCGCGCCCGGGCTTCGCTCTCTGAAATCAGACACTCAGCGAACCGAATGAGGGATTACTCGTCGCAGCTCGAGGCGGCAAGCCACGATACGCTCAACGAACTTGACTGCAGGATCGGGAATATACTCAAGGCCGGGACCGAGGAGATGGGTCGGCGCGTCGAGAGCCTCACGGCCGGGGTGCCGGAACGGCTCACGGCCGAGGTCAATTCCCTGGCCCGGCAGCTGGTCGAGCAGTCGGCGGCGGAATTTGAATCCAAGTTCCAACCGCACTTCAAGCGGGTCCCCGAACTTCTTTCCGAGCTCTCTTCCCAAGAAGCGCATATCGAGCGGGGACTGCACTTGCATCGCGAACACCTTCGACAGGTTGCCGAAAAGTATCAGCGCGACGTTGCCTCCGAGCTCGCCGCGACGGTCTCAGCTCTCCACAGCGATTTTGAATCGGCACGCAGGGAGGCCCTCGCGAAGTGGTGCGAGGAACTGGACGCAGCCAGCGTTCGGGCTTCGCACGCCGCTGCCGAATCGATCGGCCGCGCCTCCGAATGGTTCGAGCAGGAAGCACGGGCGCGGCTGCAGGTGCATGTCGAGCAGACGCTCGCCGCCACGGGAACCGCTTTAGAAGAAAACACAGCCCAGGCCGCCCGAAATTTCGCTATTCAACTCGAGGGACGGTCTACCGCTCATCTCGCCAAAGTCGGCGACGAGCTCGATCAGTCTGCGAGCGAACTGGCCGGCCGGGCCCGCGCGCAGTTGGAGGGGATCGCGCAAGCCGCGGCTGCTTCGTTTGGGCAGATTCTTCGCGGGATTTCCGAGCAGGAAATCGGCCAATTCACAAGCAGCAGCCGCAGTGCACTTGCGGATCGGCTCGAGGATCTCGTTCGCGCGAGAGGGGAGTTTGTCGCGAGCCTCGAGGCGAGCGCCCGAGGGTCCATCGAGCGCTTCCGCGAACAAATGGCCGCGCAGCTCGACGCGAGCGCGACGGAGGGACGGGGCGTTCTTGCGGCCGAATATTCTTTGACACTTGACCGATACCGCGCCGAACGCGACGTTCGCGAGAAGCAATGGGTCGAGGACCTCGGGGTCCTCTCGAACAAAGCGACAGAAAAATATCAGGACCGCTTGGAAACGAGCAGCGACTCCTGGATGGTGTCTTCGGTGCGCCGGCTGAACGAACAGGGGAAGAATGCGATCGAATCGCTTGTGCGTTCGGCCGACCAGGCTCTGCGCGATTCTTGCTCGAAGGTGTTCGAAGGCTTCGCAGAAATGTTACGAGGACGCGCGACAGACGGGGCCCGTGCGCCAGTCACGCCCGAGCCGAGCAGGGATATTTCGAACACCCCCGAACCCCACGATCAGCCAGAGGCCTATCGAGCGAACGGCTAATCAATCACCTGCCTCGAAACCTCTTGAGCCGGGCTTCCGAATTTCGCTACTTTTCTCCCACTATTTCGCGGACCGAACTGGCTACGTAGGCGATTTCCTCGGCCCTCAAGGTCGGGAATAGCGGCAGGCTCAGCGCGCGCTCGCAGGCGCGCTCGGCTTGGGGGAAGGTTCCGGGTGGATAGCCGAGCGATGAATATGCGGGTTGCAGGTGCACGGGCCTGGGATAGTGCACAACCGTCTCGATTCCGCGGGCGGCGAGTTGCGAGGTCACGGAGTTGCGATTGCTCACATAAATCGCGAACTGGTGGTAGACACACTCGTCTCGTGGATCATCGACCGGGATTTCCAGACGCGCCCCGGCGAGCAATTGTCGGTACTCTCGCGCGATCTCCTGGCGTTTTGCGGTCCAGGCGTACAAGCGGCGCAGTTTGATCCTCAGGACGGCGCCCTGGAATCCATGCATGCGGTAGTTGTAGCCGACGAACTCATGTTCGTAGCGCGCCGTCTGGCCATGGGAGCGCGCGGCGCGCGCAAACTTCGCAATTTGATCATCATCGGTCGTGAGGGCGCCGCCTTCCCCGTAGGCGCTCAGGTTCTTCGTCGGATAAAAGCTGAACGCCGCGGCATGGCCCAGGCTTCCGGCTCGCCGTCCGCGATGGCGCGCCCCGTGTGCCTGCGCCGCATCTTCGAGGATGCGCAGATTGTGGCGCGCAGCGATCTCCCGAATGGCGTCCATGTCGGCTGGCCGGCCATAGAGGTGTACCGGAAGAATCGCGCGAGTTCGAGGCGTGATCGCCCGCTCGAGGAGTTTCGGATCCAGGTTCGCCGTCGCCGGGTCGATATCAACCAGGATGGGCCGCGCGCCGCAGTAGGTGACCGCTTCGATCGTGGCTAGAAATGTGTTCGGGGTGGTGATGACTTCATCATCCGCCTGGACTCCGAGCGCCAGCAGGCCTAGGTGGAGCGCTGCAGTTCCCGTACTGAGCGCCACACAGTGCCTGGTCCCGCAAAAATCGGCGTATTCCCGCTCGAAGGCTTCGACTTCTTCCCCGAGAACAAACGATGAGTTCTGGCAAACACGATCGAGCGCTGCGAGAATTTCATCCCGCAGCTCGGCGTACTCGGTCTTGAGATCGAGAACGGGGACCTTCATCGTCGTGCGCTCCATTTGTCCGACGAAACTCTACTGTAGCTGCCTACTGTCCACAAGTATCTTCGGCGATACCGCTCTCTCTCCCGAGCGACGGGCAGAAGCCCACACCTGCCGGACTCGCCGAGCGCTCGCTTGTTCGAGTGATCCCGCTTCTTTCCAGATGTTGCAAGCGGTCCTAGAACCGAATACCGATCGCGATGGGCGAGACGCCTGTCGATCAACTCCTCCGGCTGGCCCCAGGGTCACATCTCTCCGGCAGGTTCTTCAGACGGCCGCCAGGGCACGCCGAAGACTCAGCATCTGGTCATGGTGACCGAGACCGGGAGAAACGCAACCCGCCGACGCCGACTCCTCAAAAAGCGGCCGTACCTCCTTAACCCGGTGTGTACGGCCCTTCTTGCCTGTGCAACTTGATCCCGCGAAAACGCTTCGAAAGCTCTTTGCGCCCAGCCAGACGTGCGACGCGAATCTAGAGCCGCTCTCAAGGCGAGAGTGCCTGAAATTAAGCGACCCGTGTGGATTGGCGAGTGAAATTCCAACCAGTCATGCCAGAATGCAGCCTACAGGATGGACCTGAGCCAGATTTGTGAGCGTAGCAAACACTGAGGAGGATGCTGCGGATGAAAAAGCTATTCGGGCTTTTCGCCTGCCTCGCGCTGTTGATTCCGCCGGCAATGGCGCAGACCATGCCTCGAACCGACCTCTCGGCCGGCTACTCCCTCCGCTTGTACACCCTGCCTGACTATGCCAGGGTCGGCATGAACGGGTGGTATGCATCGGCCGATTACAATATTTTTCATTGGCTAGGCGCGGCGGCCGAAGGCACCGGAGCCTATCGGAATAACGGCACGAACGGGAACACGGCGATTTACACGGCGCTCGTTGGTCCGCAGTTCTATCCCTTGGGCCACGGTCACCGACTGACGCTCTTCGGCCACTTTCTGGCCGGCGAGGCGTACTACCGGGTTCACTATCCGGCCTTCGGGGGCTTCCCGCCGAAGATCAACTCGGATCTGAGATTCTCGTGGGAGACCGGCGGCGGTGTGGAGATGACTCGTTCAGCGCACTGGGGAATTCGACTCTTCGAGCTCGATTATGGGAAGACGCACTTCTTTGGCCCCTCGCAGAATAACTATCGCCTCTCGATCGGAGTCATCTATCGCTTCGGCGGCACCTGACCGTTGCCTGGAGAGAAGTGCCGCCCCTTCTCCGGCATTGCTTTGAGCCTAGACTGCCTGGGGCCGAGGCCTGGCCGTGACCGAGACTTGGTCTCATCCGGCGGGCGATCGAGGACCGAGCGACGGTCACGGACGATTCATTGCGAGATCGGTTTCTGGCAGAGAACCTGGTATTGCGCCCCGAGCGGCATGCGGGAAACAAGCTTCTCGGCGGGCCTGAACACCTTGAGACTACGCGGAAATATGAAAAGGAAATCGGTTCGCAGAACTGTGTAGCCTTCCGAGCGCAGGAGTCGCTTGGCTTCGATAGGAGTTAGGGTGACCGCATCTTGGTCGAAAACGCAGCGCGCCATCACCTGTCGCGTTCCCGGATTCCACGGGTTGTTCTCCCAAAAAGAGAACAGCCCGCCCGGACGGAGCGCCCGGGAAATGAATCGCAAGGCCTCGCCACGTTGTTCGCGAGGGATATGATGGAATACGCCGTTCGAGTAACCGAGATCGACACTTTGAACCGACTGATACTGGTCGACGGGAAAAAAGCGCACCCGCTCCGATCCGTAGCATTGCCTGGCAACCTCGAGAGAGCGAAGGGAACGATCAACCCCCACGATGGTCTCGGCGCCCAGGGTATCCCGGAGCAGCGACGTGGTTGCGCCGGTGCCACATCCATAGTCCATTAGATGGAGCGGAACCGAACCGATCTGGCGCAGGCATCCGGCTAGCCACTCCACACGGCCCCGGGCGAAATATTGACGGTCTTCGCCAGATGCCGCCAGAGCCTCGCCGAGCGCGCGATCGTATGAATCCGCATAGCAATCGAAATCAGTCACGGATTTCATGGGCGGCGCATGCCGAGCACACTCAGGAAGAAGCTCGACAGGACAATCGCTCCAGTCGCCAAGCCGACTTCGAGCGTGACGCAGCGGTATGGACGGTTCAGTCGCAGATCCCGAGGCAACAAACCCTCTGAGGTCGCAAAGATCTTGCTGAATGCCGCGAAATGGATGGAATGGAACTTGGGCGGAGCCTTGCTGTTTAGTTGGGCCAGGCTGCCGGTGTCAAATCGATCCGTGTCAATCAACTCGAGCGCTCCTCATGGTGGCTTGAGTCCATGCGATTTTACCATTGGCAAGCAAATAGCGATATGGTGGGAATCTGCCGCATCTGCCATGACTTTTATGCGCGCAATTGCTGGTAAACGACGGTTTGCCCTCCAGCAGGTCGATCGGAATTTCACCTCGCGAGGGATGATCGGGCAGAGGCGGCTTGAGAATGGGTTTCCCGGGGAAGCGATCGTGCACAAAGCAGTCCGCGATCGACGGCTGAGCTTCTTACATTCTTTCGCCCTACGCGCCCGTTCCCGTAAGGTCATCGATCGCAGCACCGGGTCCTGTTGGAATCAAGCGGATACGGACACGAATCTGGCAGCCGCCGAGCCAGGGCCGGCGGCAGCCACCGGCAACGCGAAGAAGCTCCAAGGTGCCGTGGGTCTCACATTACCGCTGCGCTGCGGCGGCTGGGCGGCTGTGAAACCGTGCACCGAGGCCGGGGAAATCGTGTACCCTGTTACGGAGAGCTTGCGGAAATGGACATGATCTCAGAATCGACCCGTCTCGAACAGGCTCACTTGGCGCAGTCTGCGGCCGGAGCCTCGCTCGGCTCGAGCAAGGGGACGGAGACGAATCGAACGAGCATGACGCTCTCGGTGATCGTTCCCGTCTACAACGAGCAATACCTCATCGAGTCAAGCCTGTCGCGCCTTCGAGTTCTGGCCGAATCACCCTTGTTGCGAGAGATCAAAATCATCGTGGTCGACGACGGATCGACTGATGGCACGTCCCGAGCCATCGAGCGCTTCCGCAAGATGCTTGAGTCCGAAGAGGACGACGGCAAAACCTCGTGGAGTTGGTGGCGGCATGAGAGGAATAGCGGCAAGGGCGCGGCCATTCGGACGGGGTTGACGCATGTCGACACCGAACTGGTGGTTATCCATGATGCCGACCTTGAATATCACCCGCGCGATCTCTTGAAAATGGTGGAAGTGTTTTTGTGCGAGGATGCCGACGCCGTCTTTGGCTCCCGTTTCATGTCCGGCGGGTACAAGCGCGCCCTCTTCTTTCGCCATGCCCTCGGAAACACCCTGCTCACGTTCCTGACCGATCTTGTATGCGATCTCAATCTCACCGATATGGAAACCTGCTACAAGATGGTACGGGCGCCTCTGCTCAAGAGCATTCCCCTCGAGAGTGCTACGTTCGATGTTGAGCCCGAACTGGCGATCAAGCTAGCCAAGCGTGGCAGTCGCATCTTCGAAGTACCGATCAGCTACTCGGGACGAACTTACCGCGAAGGGAAGAAGATCGGCTGGAAGGACGGGGTGCGAGCCCTCTGGGCTATTCTCTTCTATGCAGCTTCCAATCGAATCTACGTCATCGACCAGCACGGAGGCGACATTCTCGAGAGCCTGAGCCGCGCCCCGCGATTTAATCGCTGGATGGCGGACGTTCTGCGCCCCTACGTAGGAGACCGCGTTCTCGAGATCGGCGCCGGGACCGGCAATATGTCCGTTCAACTCATGCCGCGCCCGATCTATTGGGCTACCGATGTCAATCCGCTTTATCTGGATTATCTCGCCAAGGTGCAAACCGCTCGGCCCTATATGCGGGTAGCCTACACGGATTCGATGAATGCGGAGACCTTCCCCGCTGGACAATCGTTCGACACTGTCGTATGCCTCAACGTGGTCGAGCACGTTCAAGACGATGTCGCCGTCCTGCAGAATATTTGGAATGCCCTCGAGGAGGGCGGCCGGGCAGTCATCCTGGTTCCCTCCGGACCGTGGCTTTACGGCAGCCTGGATAAGGTGCTGGGACATTTCCGACGCTACACCGAGGACCAGTTCTCGCGAGTGGCACGACAGGCCGGCTTCCGCGTGGAGAATATGCTCAAATTCAACCGCGTCGGCGTCGTGGCCTGGTTTCTGAACGGGCGCATCTTGCGCAGAAAAACCTTTGGGTTCGGGCAGATCAAGCTGCTAAATGTCTTAACTCCGATCTTTCAACGGCTAGACCCGTGGCTGCCGCTTCCGCCTCTTTCCCTCATCGCCATACTGCGGAAAGATGCAGCTTGAGCGGGCCGGCCCGAGAGGGCCCGAACGCTCGATTCTGGCGAGAGTATAGACCTCTCGAGGCGCCAGACGAGTTGGGTCGATCGCTCGAGGGAACACCGCTCGAGGAACCGAGGGCGGCCACGGCTTCCGGGATACGAAGGGATTCCGATTGTTGCGTCCATCCTCGCTCTGCCACCGCGCAAACTCTCAGAAAACGGATCCTGGTCGTCAACCGTCACATGCCGGCCATTCTCCGCTTGCGCCCTCCTGCTTTCTGCCGGAGAGGGGAGAGAGGGCGCTTCCCGCGCCAGGTGGCGGTTGCCAATCGCTTGCCTGATACGCTCAATATCATCGAACGTATTCCGCACGATGAGCGGGACGGCAATCCGAAGGCTCCGGTTCCTCCGAGATGTGTTCGTCCTGCCCGGCACCTCTCTCTCGGCTCGCTGGCCCGGGTTGCGTCTCGGTTGATCTCGGTGCCTCGCTATGGACCGGCCGGAAATTGGGTGCCAGACTTCCCTCGTTCCGCACTCTCGGGAGGTGAGAGAGCGCTCGATGGCAGACGAACCGGATAGGGAGTGGTGAGACGGGCTCGTGCGCTCGCGCGAACTCGACGGCAAACGTGACTCTACGCGGATGGGAGATTCAGGATGAGCAAACAGAAGCGAGTTGCCTTGATTACTGGTTCGTCTTCGGGCATCGGTCGGGCCGAGGCCATCGCTCTTGCGAGGGCAGGATACAACGTGGTGATCAACTACAGTCGCAGCGAGGCTGAGGCCAAAAAGACGGTAGCCGAGTGCGAAACGGCG
>DATMRE010000020.1:0-8031 GCA_035566475.1 Verrucomicrobiia bacterium
AGAAACACATACAGTTGAAAAATGATGTCTATTAAGTATTTGATTATAAAGGGAAGAAGTTGGCTGGGGCGGGTGGACTCGAACCACCACCGTCCTCATTAACAGTGAGGTGTCCTACCGATTGGACCACGCCCCAACTCATCGACAGATTACCATACGCTGCAACGACTTACTGGACATAGACCAACTGGGCCCCGGCGGCGGTTCTAGCTCTGGCGTCAGTTGGACTAGGAAGACGCGCGACATTTACCCATGTGGGGCGGTGCCAGCTCGAATACGATGGTGACGCCTGGCAACCTATCGAATGACTGCTGAGCTTTGGCCGGGTCAGGGATGAGGCGCAATCCAATCATGCGCAGGAAGGGGGTACAGAAAGCCAGCGGTTGCCACCCCTAATGAGGGATTTTCAGCTGTCCCGTCATGGACCCCGAGAAAATGGTTCTGCCGAGGTCCAACACTCTCGCCAAGACACCGACCACGACGCCCTTGGGTACTGATTGACGCGGCGAGACCAAGCTTGGAGGTTCGTTCCCGACACTTTGAAGGTGCATCTAGCCACACCACCACCGAGTAATTAATAAGGGGAAGGTGGGAATCGCGACCCGGTGGCAGGTGGCCGAGGGAAGGAAGCCGGCCCAGCCCTCAATCCCCGAAGGGATCCTCGGCTTTCCTTCCCCCTGACGCCGTCATGCATGGCACGCCAGAAACCAAAGCTAAATGATTGAAAGCACAGTCTGTTCAGTTCCGACCCCGAGTAAAAACTCCTCGCCGTCAGTAAAAATTCCGGCCCGGGTCAGCAGGGAACCTCACTGCCCGCCTTCTTGGCGACCCCAATCGCCACCACCGACCATTCACCGACCATAGCCCGCCTTGACCGTGGCAAGCTCCGCTTGCTATGGTGGAGGATTACCCTGGGGGAAATATGCCCAGTGTCGAGACTGGCCTCCCTTTCGGGGGGCACTCGAGCTGACCATGGGTCTGAAGAAAATCATCATCCGGGGCGCCCGGCAGCATAATCTGAAGAACATCAACCTGGAAATCCCTCGCAATACTCTCACGGTCATCACGGGGCTCTCCGGTTCCGGCAAGTCCTCGCTGGCATTCGATACGCTCTATGCCGAAGGACAGCGGCGCTACGTCGAGTCGCTCTCGGCCTATGCGCGACAGTTCCTTGATCAAATGGAGCGCCCGGAAGTGGACTCGGTCGAAGGACTTTCTCCCTCGATCGCTATCGAGCAGAAGACGACCACGCGCTCGCCGCGATCGACTGTCGCCACGGTCACGGAAATTTACGACTATCTTCGCGTCGTCTACAGTGCTATCGGCACGCCGCACTGCCCGAAATGCGACAAGCCCATTACGCGGCAGTCGACCGAACAAATCGTTCAGTCGGTGTTGGCGCTTCAGCCCGACGATCGCATCATGGTACTCGCGCCGGTCGTGCGGGGACGCAAGGGCGAATTCAAGAAGGAACTCGAAAAATACGCACGGGAGGGTTACATCCGCGCGCGCCTCGATGGCGAGCTCGTCAACATCGACGGGCCCAACCCTCTCGATCGCCGCAAGAACCACACGATTGAGATCGTCGTGGACCGCCTGCTGCTGAAGAATCGGATCGCGCAGCGGCTCGAGGCGTCGATTGAAACCGCGCTGAAGCTAACCGGCGGACTTGTCACGATCGCCGTAGTCGGCGGGGAAGAACACGTCTACTCCGAAAAACTTGCCTGTCCCGATTGCGGCATCTCGGTCCCTCAGCTTGAGCCCCGCTCATTCAGCTTCAATTCGCCGTACGGTGCATGCACGGAGTGCCACGGCCTCGGCTCGAAATACGATTTCGATCCGTCGAAGGTGATCGCGGACTGGACGAAGCCTCTGTTCGAAGGCGGGCTCGGCCCGGGCTCTGGTTCCCCGTCCCTGCAGCGCACGATGCGACTGGCCGCGGCCGCCTATGGTTTCGATCTGAGCATGCCGTTCGAGAGCTTTTCGCGCAAAGTGCAGAATCTGATCCTGAATGGAAATCCCATCGCCAGCGGTTCCGACAGGCGACTCAATTTCGAGGGAATCCTCGCGCATCTTAAGACGAGCCTCGAAGAATCGAAATCTGACAACTACAGGGAATGGCTCACGCAATACATGTCACCGGTGCCCTGCAAGGCCTGCAACGAGCGGCGACTGCGTCCGGAAAGCCTGGCCGTGAGAATCGCCGGGCTCTCGATCGCCGACTTCACCGCGCTCCCCCTCACCGAGGCGCGCGCTGCTGTCGACAAGCTTCGCGGCAGGCTCACATCGCGCCAGGAAAAAATCGCCGGGCGACCCCTCTCGGAAATTGCTGAACGGATTGATTTCCTTCTCGCCGTTGGCCTCGGATACTTGACACTCGAGCGGTCGGCCGCGACGCTCTCGGGCGGTGAGGCGCAGCGCATTCGTCTAGCGACTCAGATTGGCTCGCGCCTTCGCGGCGTGTTGTACGTCCTCGATGAGCCTTCGATCGGACTGCACGCGCGCGACAATGGCCGACTGCTGAGCACGCTGGAGACCCTGCGCGACCTGGGCAATACCGTCCTTGTCGTCGAGCACGATGATGCAACGATTCGCCGTGCCGACTATGTCGTGGATCTCGGCCCCGGTGCAGGAAATGCCGGGGGTTATCTGGTTGCCTGCGGCTCGCCGGAGGAAATCGCCCGGAATCCCGCATCGCTGACTGGACAATACCTGTCCGGGCAGATGGAAATCCCGGTGCCGCGCGAGCGGCGAAGCCCGAACGGCAAGTCACTGACCATCCTCGGTGCGCATGACAACAACCTGAAGAACATCGACGTCACGATTCCGCTCGGTCTCCTGTCGGTGGTTACCGGCGTTTCCGGCTCGGGAAAATCGACCCTCGTGAATGACATCCTCTATGCCGCACTGGCCGCGAAGCTCTACCGCTCGATGGAAAAGCCCGGGGCCCACCGCGCCATTCTCGGCGCGGAGCACATCGACAAGGTGATTCAGATCGATCAGGCGCCGATCGGTCGCACGCCGCGCTCGAATCCAGCCACCTACAGCGGCGTTTTCACGCCCATCCGGGAGCTTTTTGCCATGTTGCCGGAGTCTCGCGAGCGCGGCTATAAGCCCGGCCGTTTCAGCTTCAACGTGAAAGGCGGGCGATGCGAGGCCTGCCAGGGCGACGGACAGCGGCGCATCGAGATGAATTTCTTGCCGGATGTTTATGTTACATGCGAGGTCTGTCGAGCGAAGCGCTACAATGCCGAAACTCTGGCTGTGCGGTATAAAGGCTTCTCGATTTCCGATTTGCTCAATCTCCCGATCGAAGAAGCGCTCAAGGTGATGGAAAAGATTCCGGCGATCCAGCAGAAGCTTGAAACGCTGGTCGACGTCGGACTCGGCTACGTCCAGCTCGGGCAATCGGCGACCACGCTTTCAGGCGGCGAGGCACAGCGCACAAAACTCGCACGGGAGCTTTCCCGGCGCCAGACCGGCCGCACGCTCTACATTCTCGACGAGCCCACGACCGGCCTGCACTTCGACGACGTAAGAAAGCTCCTGGATGTGCTCAACCGCCTCGTCGCACTCGGCAACACTGTTCTGATCATCGAGCACAACCTCGACGTCATCAAGCAGTCCGACTGGATCATCGACCTCGGTCCGGAAGGCGGCGAGGAGGGTGGGCGCATCGTCGCGCAGGGCACGCCCGAGCAGGTTGCGCGCAACAAGAGATCCTATACCGGCCAGATTCTCGCCCGCGCCCTCGATCGAGCGAAGTCCAGCGCGAACGGCAATGCCGCAACCTGAGCCACGCAGGCAAGCAAAGTTGCGCAAGCGATCGAGTGCCAGTAGAGTTGGGGCCGATCAACCACTGGCGATGCCCCGTCGATGTCCATGAGTTTCAAGGAAAACAACCCGCTTCCTCCTGAACCTCTCGGTCGACGGGACCCCTTCGAGCAACCCCTTGAGGCGCTCGCGCCACGTGATTCCGCCGGGCGAGAGAATGCGCCGTCTCTAGCCGTGGAACTCACCCCTTCCGCCGGCCCGGAGCTTCCCGAGGATCTTCGCGCGCCATGGGACTGGATCGATCTCCTGATCTTCGCGTTCCTGGCAGTCGGCGGCGCAATTTTGGTGAACGTGCTTCTAGCGATTGGATTTGCACTCTTCGGCGTGACCCTGGCCCAGCTTCGTAACTCCGCGACGGAAATGAGTTTTCTCGCCATTCTGAGCCAGGCACTTTTGTTTCTAGCGATGCTTGGATACCTCGCCGCGCATATGCGCTTGCGCTTCGATGCCCCCTTCTGGCGGACGATCGGCTGGCGGCCGCTTCGAACCGGCCGTATGTCGCCTGCTCTCGCCTACGGGGGGTTGCTTCTCTCGGGATTTCTGCTGTCCCTCGTGGTCCAGCTTGCGTCCGCGGCATTCCCCGCGAAGACCAAGTTGCCGATGCAAACGCTATTTCAGGACCGTCGCACTGCGCTCCTCGTGATGCTGATGAGCGTTCTGCTCGCCCCGATTGTTGAAGAGACCATCTTTCGCGGCTACATCTACCCTGTGGTCGCGCGGAGTTTCGGTGTGAGGGCCGCGGTCATGGCCACCGGAACACTGTTCGGACTGCTTCACGCGCCGCAGTTATGGGGCGGCTGGGGGCAAATCGTGCTGCTAGTGATCGTCGGCATCATCTTCACCTACGTGCGAGCCGTGACCAAGACCGTCGTCGCGAGTTACCTGCTGCATGTGAGCTATAACTCGACCCTGTTACTCGCTTTTCTCATCGGGTCCGACTGGCTCCGGATTCTCCCGACCGGCTATTGAGGCTTCCTCCTCGAGCCGGCAGGGAATCGGTTAGAATGACACGTCTCGCGCGCCAGGCGCGCGCCGTGGGTCGGGAGAAGCCGGCATTGCGCACAGTCGAACCCATACGCTGGACAGACCAGGGAGTCGTTCTGCTCGATCAGCGCCGTCTTCCGGGCGAGGTGATTTATCACACCTATACCGACTACCGCGAGCTCGCGCGGGCAATTCAAGACATGGTCATCCGCGGGGCGCCCGCGATCGGGGTCGCAGCGGCGATGGGCGTGGCGCTCGGCGTTCTGCGCTCGAAGGCCGAAACAGTTGACGAGTTGCGCCCGGAGTTCGCGACGATCTGCGAGGTGCTTCGGCGAACGCGCCCGACCGCCGTCGATCTGTTCTGGGCCATCGAACGATTCGAGCGGCGCTTCGAGCGACTAGCGCTTGCCGCTTCAACCGATGGCGCCTCCGGGCTCGGCCGCATCCGATCGTCTCTCACCGAAGAAGCGCAGCTGGTCCACCAGGAACGCAAGCGAGCCGACGAGCGCATCGGCCAGTTCGGCGCCGAGCTGATGCCAAAAATCGGCCGCGTGATGACACAGTGCAATGCCGGAGCGCTTGCCACCGGAGGCATTGGCACGGCCCTCGGTGTGATTCGCGTGGCGGTCGAAGGGGGCCACCAGATCGAAGTCTTGGTTCCCGAGACGCGGCCTTATTTGCAAGGGGCGCGGCTCACCGCCTGGGAACTCCATCAGGACGGAATACCTCTGACCCTGATCACCGACAATATGGTCGGACACTTCTTGAAGACAGGCGGCGTCGCAGCCGTTGTGGTCGGCGCCGACCGCATCGCGCGAAACGGCGATACCGCAAACAAGATCGGTACCTACGGAATTGCGGTTCTCGCGCGAGAAAACAGGATTCCGTTCTACGTGGCGGCGCCGGTTTCGACGCTCGATCTATCGATCGCCTCCGGAGACGAGATTCCCATCGAAGTGCGTCCGGTCGAGGAAGTGACGCATATGGCTGGCACGCGGATCTCGCCAGATGTCCCCGCGGCGCACCCCGCCTTCGACGTCACCCCCGCCCGCTTCATCACCGCCATCATAACGGAGCGCGGCGTCGCCCGCGCTCCATACGAGGAATCCTTGCCGAAGGCGGCAGAATCAGGGGATGAAGGGTGAGAGTAACTCGCTCACAGTCGATTCCGATAGTTGCGGCAACCGGGACCGAGAGTTGCCGCTCACATCTGGCAGCTCCGCGGCCTCTCATTCGTAGCGAAGCGCTTCGACCGGATCGAGCCGCGCTGCCTTCCATGCCGGGTACACTCCGAAGAAGATGCCGATCAAAGCAGAAACCGTGAAGCCCAGGACAACCCAGAAGAGCGAGATCGATGCGGGCAGCCCGCGAAAGATCAGGCGGACGAGTAGGCCAAGCGCGGCACCGAGGATTTCTCCAATCACTCCGCCGATCACGGCGAGCGTCACCGCTTCCAGCAAGAATTGCCAGAGAATGTTGCTTCGCCGAGCGCCAATGGCCTTGCGCACTCCGATTTCGCGCGTTCGCTCGGTCACGCTGACGAGCATGATGTTCATCACTCCGATGCCACCCACGAGCAGCGCGATCGAGCCCACGCCAAACATCAGCACGAAGATTCCACTCGTGATCTGTTTCCACAGATCGATGAAGGCATCGGTGGTGAAGACGGCGAAGTCGTCGGGCTTGTTCGACGACAGACGCCGCATCCGCCGCAGGTAGTCGCGCGTTTCATCGACAACTTCGGGAACGTTCTTCGCGTCGTCTGCCTTGAGGAACAGGGCGAAGTCCTTGTACTCGGGATGCAGCTTGAGCATCGTCCGGAGGGGAAGCATCGCGATATTGTCGTTGGGGTTTTTTCCGTTTCCGAAGGCTTGGCCTTGCGCAGACAGCACACCGACGACCGTAAAGCCCTGCCCCTCGATGAGTACTTCCTTGCCGAGCGCCTCTTCGTGGGAGGGAAAAAGTATGTCCGCCGTGTCGGACCCCAGAACGAGGACAGGAGAGCTGTGCTCCTCATCGGTGTCGTTGAAAAACCGGCCGCCTGCGATATTCAGATTATTAATCTCTGCAATCGAGGGCGTATTGCCCTGCAAGATCACGTTCTGCGCGCGAACATTGCCGCGGCGGACGTAGCTCGTTCCTGTTCCAAATTCGCGGTTCTGGATTCGCGCCGAAGGTGCGGCGGCCACGACGTGCGGCAAGCGGGCCAGACCCTCGGCCCACTCGGCTTTGAGTTCTTTCCTCTGCAACTCCTCCGCCGGCCGGCGTCCCAGCGCGACGAACGAGAAGCGATAGCAAATGATGACGTTCGATCCGAGCGATTCCACCTGACCGACTACGTTCGAGTTCAGGCCGTTCACGACTGCACCGATCGCGATCACCGTGCTTACCCCGATCACGATTCCGAGCACCGTCAGGAACGATCGCAGCGGGTTCCGGCGCAGCGCATCAAGCGCCAGCCCGATGGCTTCGTTGAACTCACCTAGCCAGCGTGTTTTGCGCACCGCCCCCGCCTTCCACCTACTCGGAATGCAACGCTACGACCGGATCGAGGCGGGCCGCCTTCGCCGCCGGGTACACTCCGAAGAACAGTCCGACGCTCGTCGCGACCACCAGACCGAGCACGATCGACCAGGGTTGGATCGAGCTCGGCAGCGTTGTCGTCCAGGTCACGATTTTTGCCGCGAGAATTCCAAGAACCACGCCCCAGAAGCCGCCGATCGCGGCGATCGTCGATGATTCGATCAGGAACTGCAGCCGGATGTCGCTTTGCCTGGCGCCGAGCGACTTCCGTAAACCGATCTCGCGCGTCCGTTCCGTCACCGAAACCAGCATGATGTTCATGATCACGATGCCGCCCACGACCAGCGAGATCGACGCAATCACGATCGTCACGCCGAAAAATGCGCTGCTGATATTGCTCCAGATGGACAGGAACGAAGCATTCGTTTCGATCACGAAATCGTCCAGGGCCTTATACCCGACGTGACGGCGCCCCCTGAGAATCATCCGCGCCTCATCCATCGTGGAATCAAGCTGCGTCACGCCCGCCGCCTTCCCCCACAGGCGAACCGAATCGTCATGGCTGTACGCTTGCTGGAAGGTGGTGATGGGCAAGATCACCCAGTTGTCCCGCGACTGCCCCATCACGGAACCGAGTTGCTTGCCGACGCCGATCACCTCGCACTGCGTCGTGTCCACCCGGATCTCACG
>DATMRE010000021.1:0-18810 GCA_035566475.1 Verrucomicrobiia bacterium
GAAACGAGGAAATACGTTTTCACTGCTGCCCTTGCGAATGTCCGGCACGGCTTTCCCGAAGGTCTTGACGATCTCCAGATCCTTGTCATCGACCCAGATGCGCCCCTGAAAGTAGCGCTCGTTCTTTTCGATCTTCTTTGGTCCCACATCGAACACATACGTGCTGATTTCGTCCACTTGTTCGCGGCCGACATAGGAGATGTTGTACTTGGGTAACTCCAGGGTGGTGAGGACGAAGGGCTGGACATTTTTCAAATCGGCGAGATCCTGCTCGGAGAGCGATATGCGCTCAAGCGTAGGAGGAGGAGCATAGGTCACTTTTTCATAGCGCTTGCCTGCGGGAGTAAATATGACATCGCTCGTCATGCGATATTCACCGTCCGGCTGCCCACCCTCATCGATCGTCGAGATGACGAAGGTCTGGACATAGGTAAAGTTATCGCGTTCCGCTTTGAACTCGGCTTCGCGCGCCGCAAATCGATCGATGATCTGATCGATCGGCTGAGCCGGCGGTTCGGTCGAGATACCGGTCGAGGATTGTCTGGGACTGGCAGCGGTCGACGTCTTCGCCTCTCGAGTACCGGCCGCAACGTCGGCCGGCCCAGGGAGAGGGGCGAGTGGTCCTGGCTGCTGGGAGAGGAGCGGCAGAGAAACACACAGTCCCGCGAGTGTCAGGATCAAGCTCAGCGCCGCCCGAACTCGGAACTTCGAGAACTCTTGAGAACGATCGACTCGCACGTTGCCCCTGGGCTCTAGGACCGCCCCTCCAATCTTCAGGTATAGGAACTTCTCGGTCAACTAAGGGTTGCCTCCCGCAGGAGTCTCGATCCGACCGCTCGGGCTTGTATAGGGGCTGGTTGAGAGTAACGAACCTTCATGCCTGAAAACGATTACGAGCGGTCGGGGATTCATGCCCGCTTTCAACTACGGCCTCGAGCCCTCGGGAAGCAGCGTGACGATCGAGTATTTGAAAACCGAAGCGAACGCCCCTGAAGTCAAAAAACGAGGCGGTGAGGATGGTCTGGAAACGGCCGGCAACACGGCCAACGGGTAGAGCGAACCGTTGAGGCGAGAAATGAAGAAAGTGCGAAATCTCTCACCGCTCGAGCGATCGGGGTCTGAATCGGAGCCGCGGGCAGTGTGATCGGGCCGAAGTCCAGTCCGGGCGAGCTTCTCGAAGGGGTGACCTTATCCGCTGTCGGCCTATCCCGACGGAGCGACGCATCGATCTGCTCACCGGCTCGCATGTTCCTGCGATCCCGCAAGGAAGAAGTAGCCGACCTTGTTATTTGCAGGCGAAGCGAACCACATCCGCCCCTGGGAATCGAGGAAGAATTCCCTCATGGTATTTTCTGAATGAGGGAATGGATATTCGGTCACATGACCGGTCGCTTGATCGAGGCGCCCGATCACGTCCATGTGTTCGGACGAGTACCAAATGGAATGGTCCCTATCGATGCCCAGGGCATAGGGGGTCGGCTCCTCTCCGGGCAACTGATACTCCCTGAAGGCCTGTGTTTTCGGGTCAAAGCGGCCGATCTTGCCTGCCTGGAACTCGGCAAACCAGACAATCCCGTCGGAATCAACCTGAATGCGGCGCGGCCAGGAATGAGGGGTCGGCGGGTCCCATTTCGTCACTTTTAGCGTTCTCGGGTCGACCCGCCCGATCTTTCCATCCGGTGTGAACTCGGCAAACCAGACGCCGTTCTGCTGATCGAGCGAGATGCCATAGGCCGAAGGTATCTCCGGAATGTCGGTAAACTTGCCTGTCCTGGGATCGAAGCGAGATAACGGGCCACCGGTTGCCCATATCTCGCCGTTCGGCGCGATTCGCAGCGTATGCTTCGAGCCTCCCGCAATCGTGCCCTCCCTTCCAGGAGCGTACGCATCCTGGTACTCGGTAACCTCTTGGGTCTTCGGATCCCACCTCCCGATCTTGTTCGAACCCTGCTCGGTGAACCAGACCGAACCGTCGGAGGCGGGCACGGCCGAGTGAACACCTGCAGTTCCCTGATTCGGCACCGGGAACTCCTGGACCTCACCGGTCAGCGGGTCGAGTCTTCCGATCCGATTGGCCGCGCCGTAATAGGGCATCCAGAAATTCCCTTGATGATCCGGAGCGGCGCTCCATGGCATGCGGTTCGGCCCAGGCAGCTGGTACTCGACATATACGATCTTCATGGCTTCATCGCTGAACGGGCCGAGCCTGAGTTCCTGATACTTGGGCAGATCGGCTGGGGACCGGGCGAGCGTCGAGTCCGGCCCGAACGTCGAAGTCAGATAAGCGACTACGTCTGCCTGGTTCTGGTCGGTGAAGCGTCCAACGCCTCCGAGGAAGAAATGCATGGAGGTGGCCATGTAATTGACTCTGTCTCGCCAGCCCGACTCATCACGGGTCACCGAAGCCATGCGAGTTTCAAATCCGTGGCAGGCCGAGCATACGCCGAACAGCGTCTCTTTTCCGTGCGCCTCGGGCAACAGCTGTTTTCCTTGATAAAGCGAGAGGTCGTTCCAGTGCACCATTCCCTTCATCAGTCGAAATTCGTGGGAGGCCGTTTGACTAGCGTCGAGGATCACCCCTCGGTGCGGGTCGCTCTTGTACCCGATGGCCTTCACGCGAATCTCATACTCCCCGGCCGGTAGGTGTTCGACTCGATAGTGCCCCGCTCTGTCAGAGAGCACGCTGAACGTTATCTGGGTTTTCGTGTTCTGAGCCTGGACAAAGGCTCCCTCGAAGGGTGCGCCGTCAGGCCCTTCGACTGTACCGATGACGGTTCCCGCCCGGGAGGACGGAGCAAGGAAAATCGCCAAAGCCATAGAAGCTACGAACCTGCTCATCGAGCGCATAAGCCCCCCCATCGCGTGAGTCAAACGAGCGCAGACCGGAATCCCGGCGACATTATCACGGGACTTCGCCCCAAGGACGGATACGAGAAAGATCGCCATGATTATAATATATGACCACGGCCCCGCTCTGGCGATCTTTGAGCTGGCCCGAGAGCGCTTCGCGACCGTCCCTTCTGGCGGCTGGGGTGCGTATCTATGCGATCTGTTTGCGGGAGAGAACCCGGCGCAATTCGTCTTGACGGTTGAGAAGGCGGACCAACTCGTCCTTGGGCGGCTGGGCCTGGATTTTTCTCTCCAATTCGCCAAGTTCACGCCCGATCTGCCGGTTCCGTAGAAATTCAAGGCAGCTCTCGGCCTCTTCCCAGGTTCGTTCAACCGGCGGGTCGAAGAGAACCTCGAACAGCACCCGGCGGTCTCTCTCGTCGAGTTCGGCACCGAGCGTTGCGGGATCGGGCCGCTCGCCCACCTTAGAGGCCAGCAATTCAATAATTCTTTCCGTTTCGAGGCCTCGATGGAGTGCGTTCGACGTGATTTCGCGCGCAAGTTTTTCGCGAAATCCCTCCGCTTCGACAAGCATCTGCACGAGCTGACGCTCGGCTGGTTTGATGGCGGGTGCGAGCAGCTCGGGTTTGGCTTTCACCTCGCTCCGGCGCTCCGCGGCGGCCCGGCGCAGTGCCTCGCGCAGGACGGGCTCGTCGACCCGCAACTCGGAGGCGATCCGCGTGGCCCATTCCGAACGCAACAGCCGGTTTGGAAGGCGCTGCACGTAGGGCATGAGGAAATTGAGCGCGTTGACGCGTCCGGCGGTCGTCGTGCGGTCCATCTGGCGGGCGCGCCCGATCAGGTAATCGAGATACGGAGGGGCCTCGGCGAGCAATGCCCGGTAGGCGTCCCTGCCGTGCTCGTTCAGAAACCGGTCGGGATCAGCACCGCCCGGCAGTCGAAGAACGCGGACGTCGAATTCCCGTTCGAGCAGTAGAGCAAGCGAGCGCTCGGTCGCGGCCTGTCCCGCCGTATCCGGGTCATAATTCACCACAATGCGACTCGTGAAACGCCTGAGCAATCGAATTTGCGGCTCGGCGAGGCTCGTCCCGCAGCTCGCGACGACGTTCGTGTTCCCGGAGCGCGCCACGGCAATCGCATCCATGTATCCTTCGACCAAAACGGCGAAGTCGTTCTGACGAATTGCCTCCTTCGCCCGGTCGAGGTGATAGAGAACGCTGCTCTTTGAATAAATCGGCGTCTCGGGCGAGTTCATGTATTTCGGGATGTCGTCGCCCATCGCGCGGCCGCCGAAAGCGATGATCTTGCCGCCTTCGTTCGAGATCGGGAACATGATCCGGCGGCGGAACCGATCGTAGAGGCGTCCGCCCTGGTCGCGTGAAAAAAGTCCGGAGGCCTCGAGCAGCTTTTCCGGATAGCCTGGTCCGCCCGATGCCGTCTCTCCGAGCGAGCGGCGCAGCGCGTCGCCGGTCGAGGGGGCGTAGCCCAGCCCAAATCGCTTCACCGCTTCCGTGTCGAGTCCGCGGTCCTCGAGATAGGCTCGTGCCGCCTTCCCCTCCACTGTCTTGTGCAACTGCTGGACAAAAAAATCGGCCGCCTGCTTGTGCATTTCCACAATATCGGCTCGTTGCTGTCTCTCTCGACGCTCTTCGGGCGAGCGTTCGCGCGGCTCGGGAATCGGGATGCCACACTTTTCGGCGACGGTGCGCAGCGCCTCGGGGAACGTGCTTTTTTCCATTTCCATCACAAACTGGAAAACGTCGCCGCCTACGCCGCAGCCGAAGCAGTGGTAAATCTGCCGCCCAGGGTGAACGGCAAACGACGGCGACTTTTCCTGGTGGAACGGGCACAAACCCGTGAAATTCTGCCCGGTTTTCTTCAGGCGAACGTATTCTCCGATCACGCGGACGATGTCCGCCTGGTGCTTCACCTGCTCCGCGAAGGACCCCGCATCGGCCATCTTCTGCGGCTCCGGTCAGCTTCGACGGATGGGGATTCCGAATCCTGCCTGGGCACAATGCGGGTCCGCCGTCCCGGGTCCCGTCCGTCTCCATTCGGTCATGATCGCCATAGTACCGAAATCCGTGAACGAAATGTTTGGTTTATCGGACAATTTCATCCGCGAGAGAAGCGGTCGGCGAAAGCCGGACTCCGCGACGTCCGGATTCCGATGCGCCGGCCAAGGCCGCCGGTTCTGCCATGTCAGGTTCGAAAGGGGGTGTGCTCACCGGCACAAAGCGCCCAACACCCTCGTGCGCAACTAATTTGTACTCGGCCGCTTGGGCCCTCGACCACGGATTGCCGCGCACCGGAGCTGGCATGTTGCCCGACGGCCCGGTCGCGCGGAACAGCCTTTCCCGCTATCAGCGATCGTCCAGGGTCGCTCGATCCGGCAGTTCGACGACCGTGATGGCCGTGCCGCCGCGATCTTCGGCTTCTGTGTGTATGGTCTTGACCAGAGGGTGTGAGGTCAAAAACTGCGCGAGACCGCGGCGGAGGGCGCCCGTGCCGTGGCCATGAATAATGCGCACACTGGGCTTGGCCGCCAGAGCCGCCTGGTCGAGAAATTTATCGACGCGTCGCGTGGCCTCTTCGACAGTGCAGCCGATGACGTTGATTTCCTCCGCCGCGGGTTCTTCGCTCGGCTGGGCGTGTACAGTGACCGACCGCGAGCGCGCGGCAGCTCGCTCAAGAGGCCCTTCCGGCTCCCGATCCGGGGCGATGTCGATAATGTCCGCAAGCGGAACCCTGATCCGCATCGGCCCGGCTTCGAGCTCCGCCGTGTGGTCATCGTGTCGCCGGAAAATCATGGGCCGCTTGAATCCCCTCACAACCACGCTCTGGCCGGCCGAAAGCTCGTCCGGTGCGAGAGGCTTTCGAGGAGCTTCGGGTAGGACGCCGAGATCGTGTTGGGATCGATCGAGCGCCTCGACGATGGCGGCATCGGTCTCCGATCGCGCCTCCCGGGTGATCTTGCGGATCCGCTTTCCGGATTGTGTTTCGAGTTGTGCGCGCAGCGTGCGGTCTTTGATATCCGCAGCCAAGCGGGCGACTTCGCCTTCGAGCCGCTTCTGGGCCTCGAGGAAGTTCCCCTCAAGATCGGCGATGCGCTTCCTCTGCCGCTCGACCCATTCGGTCTGAAGGGTGCGCCGATCCGCCTCGAGCTGCTTGCGTTCGTCCTGGGCCCGTCGTTGCGCTTCTTCGAGCTCGTCGCGGCTGCGATGAAGGTAGGCGATCAAATCGCGAGCTTCACGCGACTCCGGCGAAAGGCTTACCCGGGCGCGATCTACCAGGTGCGCCGGGAGCCCGAGGCGCCGCGCCACTTCCATCCCGCTCGAAGTACCGGGCATGCCGACCAGCAGCCGGTAGGTCGGGCGCAGGTTCACTTCGTCAAACTCCATCGCGGCGTTTACGATGCCCGGCGTCGTTGAGGCATAGGCCTTCAGTCGATCGTGGTGTGTCGTGAGAAGCGTCAGTGCGTGGCGCCCGCGGAACTCTTCGACGAGCGCGACGGCCAGCGCGGCGCCTTCCTCGGGCGACGTCCCGGTGCCCAGTTCATCGACGAGAATCAGGGAGCGGTCGGTTGCGACTTCGAGGATGGACTTCAGGTTGAGGATGTGTGCCGAAAACGTTGACAAGTCCTCAGCAATCGATTGCTCGTCGCCGATGTCGGCAAGGACGTGATCGAAGACCGGCAGCTCGGCGCGATCGGCCGCAACCGGAATTCCCGATTGCGCGGAAAGTGCGGCGAGCCCCACGGTCTTAAGCGCGACCGTCTTCCCGCCCGTGTTCGGCCCGCTAACCACCATGACGGTCGACTCGTCGCCGAGCTCGAGCGAAAGCGCCACGGCGTTGCGCCCTCGCGGACGAAGCGCAGCCTCGAGCACGGGATTCCGCGCTGCCCCGAGCCGAAGCGCACACCCCCGGGTGAACTCCGGCACCACGCAATCGAAGTCGCGGGCAAACCGTCCGCGCGCAAAGACTGCATCGAGATGGGCAATGGTTCTTGCCGCCCGCTCGAGCGGTCCCCGATCGGCGCGCACCCGCTCGGTGAGCTCTTCGATGATCCTCGCGATTTCGGACATTTCGTCCTCGCCGAGCTGAACCTTGCGGTTGTTCAGCTCGATGGCCGCGAGGGGTTCGACGAAAACGGTCTGTCCCGTGGCACTCGCCCCGTGAACCACTCCGGGCACGGCGCGGCGGTCCGCCGCCCGCACCGGAATTACGAAGCGCTCGTTCCGCAGGGTGATGTAGTCTGCGCCGGAGGGTTCTCCGCGGGCCCGAAGAATTCCTTCGAGCGACCGCTGAATTTGTTCGCGCGCCCGGGCGATGCCGGTGCGGATGTGTCTCAGTTGCGGAGAGGCGTCGTCGCTGATCTCTCCGTTCGGAAGGACCGCCGCCCGAATGGAGTTCGAGAGCTGGCGGAAATCGGGCAGCGCGGCGGCACGCCCGGCCAACCGAGGGAACCCTCCGCCATCTCGCTCGAACGTCTGCCGGACGGTCGAGACGGTTTCCATCAGCGAAGCGGCTTCGAGCAATTCTGTCGGGGAGAGCACCGCAGCCGGAACGGCCAGCCGTGCGAGCCAACGGTCCGGATCAGCGAGCGATCCGAAGCCCAGCTCGGATCCCGCGCGCAGGAACGCGACTGCTTCGCCGACAAGCGCAAATTCGGAATCGAGAGCGGCGACATCCTGGTCGGGCGCGAGCGCCCGGATGGCACGCTCGCCGGGCGCACAGGTGGTGAATCCCGCGACGATATCCTTCAGCCGGTCGAACTCGAGAAGCTCTTCAGCCCTTCGCGACACGAATTCCTCAATTCGGATTGCGGCCAGCTTGCCCGCGTGGGCAACGAACCTCTGGCCTACACCCGGCCATCACCGGGAGAGCGACCGCTCGCCGCTCCCCCGAGTCGGCCGCCGCTTGGCCGCCCGCCCCTCCAGATGCGCTCGAAGGTACCGCGCGGCGTCTCTAGGAGAGGACGCGGTGCCTACCAGCGGCTCGCCTCTCTCACGCCAGGGAGATCGATCTCCGAGCTCGACTCGACGGACGCGCCTGATGATCGGTTGCCAGAAACTTCCCAGCACCACGAGGGGCTTGGCGACCATTACGCCCTTGTTCAGCATCTCCCAGACAACCGCGAGTTCAACGAGCGTTCCCGTGCCCCCGGGGCACGCCACATACCCGTGGCCGCGCTCGACCAGTTCAAATAGCCTCTCTTGCCAGGTTCTCACCCGGAACTCCTCGTCGACCCACCGGTTCGCGCGCGAACCGAAAAATTCCGCCGTCACCGCGAGCGTTCGCCCTCCGGCTTCTTTCGCACCGCGAGACACGGCTTCCATCGTGCCGTCGTAGCCGCCCGTGCAGACGAGGAATCCCTTCGCGGCAAGAGCCGCCCCGAGCGCCCGAGCCTCTCTGTACGGCGCTTCGCCTTCACGCGGCCGCGAGCTTCCAAAGACAGTAATGGTTTCGGGCTTCATTTTCTCGTGCTGTCATGCGCCGCCGTGCCCAGCGTCTCGATCATCGCGGCTCCGATTCGATCAAGCGCTGCCGTCGCCTCCCGGCCATGTCCGGGATCATTATTGCCGAGGATCGCGAACACCAGGTACTCGCCGGCGAGCGTGGTGGCGTAGCCAGACAGGGCATGAGTATGTTCAAGCGATCCGGTCTTCGCCTGGATCAGGCCCGAGACGGTCGGTTGCTTCATTCGATCCTCGAGTGTCCCGTCGACTCCGGCGACCGGCATGGTCGCAAGGTAAGCCGGGCCCCAGCTCTGGCGCGCCGCGTAGCGCAACAACTGCACGACGGCGAGCGGCTTCACGAGATCGTCGCGCGCAAGCCCTGCAGCATCAGAGAACAGGACGTCGCCATCGGCAATGCCTGCGGTCTTCAGGAAATCCTGTTCGAGCCTGAGCCCCTCGTCGATTGACCCGACACCTGATTTTTCCCGGGCCACGGTGCGCAAGAAGAGTTCCGCGTGCAGGTTTTGGCTGATCTTGTTCGTCAGGCGGATGCTCTCGATCAATGGAGGAGATACATGCTCGGCGAGGACCAGGGGATTCGACTCCGGCCGCGGCGCGTGCTCGGCCGACGCGGACTGCCGAAGGCCCCCCACGCTCCGCAGTGGTGGCGGCGCGTGCTCGGCGCGTACCCCGCCGGTGACGCGCACGCCCCGGGCTTCGAGTAACTGCTTGAGCGCCCGCGCCGCCGTCTCGGCCGGTTCGGTCATGGCGAACTCGAGTGAGACCGGGGCGTGCGCAACCGGCACCTGGCCGCGCAGTAAAATGAAATTCGCGCCCGGCTGGCGAAGAACGGAGAAATCAGGCTGCAGGTTCGAGGCGACGGTCGTGAGTTCGTGCCCGAAGGTATCGAATGCGGCTGCGGGCCGGACGACGAGCGTGGCCGGATCGCCGGCGCGGGTGCCCGGGCCGACCTCGACCGAAAAAGAATTTTCGTTGAACGCGATGGCGCTCACCGGTGCGCCAAAGGTGAAGAAGAGGTCGCCGACGTTCCATCCGGCGGGATCCGGATCGTAGGGAAAGTAGCTATCGTCGCCGACAATGTCGCCATCCACTTCCCGGAGACCTCTTTCGACGGCTGCGCCGGCCATCTCGTCCAGAACTTTCTCGACCGGCCCGTCGCGTTCGAGTTTTCCCGCATAGGGAAGCTTGCGATTCGAGAGATCGGGATCCCCTCGCCCGACCAGGGTCAGATCGCCAGAGAGGCGGCCGTCGGGACCGAGCGCCGTTTTGGCCTCAAGCGTGGTGTGAAAACGATAATCGGGGCCGAGCGTCGCGAGCGCAAACGCAGTTACAAAAACCTTGGCGTTCGACGCCGGAGCGAAGTAATGGTCGGCATTCAATTCAAAGAGGGTTGCGCCCGTGTCTCTGTCGGCGACCAGAACACCCCAGTAGGCCTTGCTTGCGTGCGTCTCGGCCAGAGCTGCTTCCACGCGTGCGCGAAATCGGGCAATGTCCGGGCGTACCTCTGCCCTCGGACCGCTCGGGCGGGTCTGCTTGCGGTGTGAAGACTCCCGCGCGGCACCCGGATGCGGAAACAGAATGGCGGCGGCAATCCCGAGCACGATCGAGTGGCGGGCGCGCGGCCATGTACCGGATGCCGTCATAGCGGGAGCACATTTCTCAGAGCGTCCAATTATATGGCAACCCCAGGCGCAAAGGCGGTGGTTCTGTCGACCAGGTTGCACGACAGCACCCAAAACCCATATCATGAAACACCCACGTAAAGGAGGAGCTCGATGAGACAGGCATTGGTTTTGTTTCTAGCCGCCGGGTTGATCGGCCTGCCGGCCCTTGTTAGTCCCAAGACCGCCCGTGCCGATGACAAGAGTAAGGTTGAATCTCGTCTCGAGAATGCCGGTCAGGTCATGAAGGAGATCATCGAAATCCCCGACGATATCCCGCAGAGCCTGCTCGATAAGGCGGACTGCGTCATCGTGATTCCTTCGGTGATCAAGGCTGCGTTCATTATTGGCGGCAGCTACGGTCGCGGAGCGATGACCTGCCGGAGCGGCGATGATTTCCAGGGTCCTTGGGGTGCGCCGACGATGATGGCGCTCGAAGGCGGCAGCTTCGGATTCCAGCTCGGCGGGCAGGCAACCGATTTCGTCCTCCTGGTGATGAATCCCCGCGGCGCAAGTTCCATCCTCAGCAGTAAAGTGAAGCTCGGCGCCGACGCTTCAGCGGCCGCCGGACCGAAAGGGCGCGACGCAGAGGCGGATACGGATGTGACCTTGCGCGCCGAAGTGCTCACGTACTCGCGCGCTCGTGGCCTGTTTGCCGGCATCTCACTCGAAGGGTCCACGCTGCGCCCCGATAATGACGCGAACGAGCAGATCTACGGAAAGAAGATCTCTGCGCAGGACGTCGTGCTTCATAGCGCAGTTCCGAATCCGCCCGCGGCGCGATTGCTGATCCAAACGCTCAGCCAACACAGCCCAAAGAATCTGTCGAAAAAGTAGTCTCAACCGGGATTGCGCGGCCCCGCGCGTGCCTCGCCCGCTCGCCCGGGCGCTCGAACCGGCGCTTCGGGCGGCGGGTCCAGTGCTGCCGGTTCTCGGCGGACTCACAGCAGTTCTGGCCGGCCAATCGACGGCCAGCCCCCTTCGCGCGGTCGACCAGGAGCGCGCCTCCTGCGCTCCGGTCCTCGAGGAACACGCGGGCGGCCGCGCGGGGTCGGGCGTCTGTTGGAACTCTCCACGCCGCGGCGCAAGAACTGTCTTGCGGGCCGACGCTCGCGTGGGCCCTGAATCCGGATTCGTTCTGGCGCCAGTCGGACGGGGAGCGGGGGGTTCTGGTGTCCGAATCGCGCCGAGGTGCGGACGGCCGATCCCTAGCTGTATCGGGAACGGGTTACATCATCGAAGGGTTCGCAATGGGAATCGGGCGCGTATTGAGTCCTCGGCGGCTTTGAGTTCATCGAAATCTTACGTAGAAAAGGGAGATTCCGTGAGAGGCGTTCTCCGAATTCAGCTTGTCGTCCTCGCGACTCTGTTCCCTCCGGGAGTGATCTCGGCGCGTGCGCAGGCCGGAGGCGGCGGAGCTCCTCGCCCGACGAGCGCGGCGAATGCGTCGTCCGGCGGGCAGACGTCGGGCTCACCGGCGGCCCGGGGGCAGCAGAATTCATTCGCAGGCAGTGTGCCCCAGGCGCTCGTCCCGGGTGTTCTTCAGATTTCGCTCGAGGATGCGATCGACCGAGGCCTGAAGCAAAATTTGGGCCTGTTGCTATCGAGTGCGGACGTCGGTGCCGAGCGGGGAAGGCGCTGGCAGCAATTGAGCGAGCTCTTGCCGCATCTGTCAGCAGCACCCTTTGCAGATGTCTCGCAGGTGAATCTGGCCGAGTTTGGGTTCACCTTTCACATTCCCGGATTCAATGTGCCCACGATCGTTGGCCCGTTCGCCTATTTCGATGCCCGCGCATTTCTGAGTCAGTCCGTACTGGACCTGAAATCGATCGACAAGACACGGGAGGCGTCCGAGCGTTTGAAATCCGCTCAATACACCTACAAGGACGCACGCGATCTTGTCGTTCTTACGGTGGGCGTCACCTACCTCGAGGCCATCGCCGACGATGCCCGCATCGAGGCGGTCGCGGCGCAAGTGAACACCGCCCGGGCGCTCTACCAGCAAGCAGCCGACCAGGTGACGGCCGGCACGTCGCCGGCGATCGATTCCTTGCGGGCGCGCGTCGAGCTGCAGACCCGCCAGCAGCAGCTGCTCCAGGCCAAGAACGATTTTGCGATTCAGAAGTTGAACGTGGCGCGCGTCATCGGGCTTGCACCGGGACAGGAATTCGAGCTGACGGACAAATCCCCCTACCAGCCGCTTGAGGCGATGAGTGTGGATGAGGCCTTGAAGCGCGCCTACTCGGCGCGATCGGATTTCCAGGCGGCCCTCGCCGACATTCGCGCTGCGGAATATTCCCGGAAGGCAGCCGTGGCCGGACAGTATCCCACGATTTCCTTTAATGCCAACTATGGCGACGCGGGACAGCACTTCAATTCCTCGCACGGCGTCTTCGATGTGAGCGGTACACTCACGATTCCAATTTTCACGGGAAATCGCGTCCATGGCGACATCCTCGAAGCGAGCGCCCAACTGGAGCAAAGCCGCGAGCGGCTGGAGAATCTGCGCGGCCAGATCGACCTAGACGTGCGGGCGGCGCTGCTCAGTCTGGAATCCGCATCCGAACAGGTCGGCGTCGCGCGCAGCAACATTGATCTCGCCGAACAAACGCTCGCCCAATCGCGGGATCGGTTCGCCGCCGGCGTCGCCGACACCGTGGAGGTGGTGCAGGCGCAGGAAGCGGTCGCGAGCGCCCACGATGCGTATATTTCGAGCCTGTACTCCTACAACTACGCGAAGATATCACTGGCCCGCGCTGTAGGCCTGGCAGAAGAGGGTGTGAGAGAATATTTCAAAGGAAAATAAGATGGCACAGAGGACCGACGTTGACGTATCACCCAATCCCGCTGCGGAAGCCCCGATCCCGTCCGAGACACATTCGGCCGCGCCGCCTCCTGCCGGCTATCGCCAGGATTTTTTTCGCGCACGGCCGGGCGCGCGCATCGTTTTGATCGTGGCCATCATCGGTGTGCTCGTGCTGGGCGTCTTCGCCTGGCGCTACTTCTCAAGCTACGAGTCGACCGACGACGCCCAGGTCGACGGCCATTTGATGCCCCTGAGCGCACGGATTGCGGGCTACGTTGCCAAAGTCAACGTGAACGACAACCAATACGTCGAAGCGGGCACCGTGCTCGCGGAAATTGATCCGCGGGACTATCAGGTCGCTCTGGATCAGGCGCGGGCGAGCCTGGCCGATGCACGGTCCGCCGCTACGGCGCTCGAAATCAACGTGCCCATCACCTCGGTGAACACCTCGAGCCAAACATCTTCGGCCCAGGCGGACGTAGCGAGTGCGCAGGCGGGAGTCGGGGCGGCCGAGCAACAGTCGGAAGCGGCGGCGGCTCAACTCGCCCAGGTTGAAGCAAATGACGTGAGGGCTCAGAACGATCTGGCCCGCTACAAACAGCTTGTCGACAAGCAGGAGATCTCCTTGCAGGTGTACGACCAGGCGGTGGCGGCGGCGCGAGCGAGCGCAGCTGCGATCGAGGCGGCGCGGTCCTCGGCGGCGGCGGCCAGGCAACAAATCGCGCAGGCTCGCGGACGCCTCGATTCAGCCGCAGCAACCCTCCGGGCGACCGAAACCGGACCGCGCCAGGTTGCCTCGGTGCGTGCTCGGGCGATTTCGGCCGATGCGACCGTGAAGCAGAAAGAGGCGGCTGTCGAACAGGCCGAGTTGAATCTCGAATACACGAAAATCATTGCACCGGTTAGCGGCGTGGTCATGAAGAACGTCGAAGTGGGGATGAATGTTCAGCCCGGGCAGCAGCTGGCCACGGTTGTTCCACTGGCTGACGTCTGGATCACGGCGAATTTCAAGGAGACGCAGCTGAGGTACATGCGGCCCGGGCAGGCGGTGAAGATCAAGGCGGACGCAAACGGCCGTACCTATAACGGACATGTGGATAGCGTCGCCGGATCGAGCGGGGCGCGTCTGAGCTTATTGCCGCCGGAAAACGCGACCGGAAACTACGTAAAGGTTGTGCAGCGTGTTCCCGTGAAAATCGTGCTTGACCAGGGGCAGGACAATGATCATTACCTTCGTCTGGGCATGTCGGTTGAACCTAAAGTTTACGTGAACTAACCCCCGCGGCGAGCGCAGACATTCGGGCTCGCCGGGCGGCCTCTCTCTCTGTCGGCTCATGTTGCAAACGGTGCCTCCCCAAAGACCCAATCGCGGTACACTGTCGCGAAAGAGGGGGGCATCCATGCAGTTCCGAATCATCACCGTCGAGCGCGAGTACGGAAGCGGCGGCGCTCAGATCGCGCGGCAGCTCGCAAAGCGGCTCGGCTGGAAAATCTGGGATGAGGAACTCACCGCCGAGATTGCGCTTAAGGCCAACGTCGAAACCACAGTCGCGCAGCGTTGCGACGAGCGCGTCGATACGCTGCTCTACCGCCTGTTTAAGGTGTATGCGCGGGGAAGCTACGAGAGAGCGCTTCCGCTCGGGAGGGAAGGCCCGTTCGACACCGACCAGATGTTCGCGACACTCCATGCGGTCGTTGACGACGTGGTCTCGCGCGGCAACTGCGTGGTTGTCGGCCGCGGCTCGACCTATTTCCTTCGCAGTCGTCCCGATGTGTTCCACGTGTTCATCTATGCGCCGGCCCAAGAAAAGATTCGCCGGCTGGAAGCGATCGGCAAAAACAAAAAAGAAGCGCTCCAGTTGATCGAGGAGATCGATCGCGACCGCGCTTCGTTCATTCGCCACTATTTCGGAGTGGAATGGCCGAATCGGGCGCTTTACAACGTGATGATCAATTCGAAATTCGGCGATGAGCACGTCGTCGAAACGATCCTCGAAAGTATCACCGTGCTCGAAAAATTGCGCGCGCCCCGCAGCGCCAGCGCCTAGATGCCTGGCCGTCTCCGTTTGCTCGGGGAACGGCGAATCCCGTATTCTGGCTTCTTTCGCTGGAACCGCATGATGAATCCCGGAGAATCTCGATGAGCTGTCCCATTTGCGAGAGGCGTCCGCCGAAGCGGTTCTGTCCCGCCAAGGGTGAAAAGATTTGTGCGATCTGCTGCGGGCGCGAGCGGGAAGTTACGATCGATTGTCCGTCGGGCTGTCCCTACCTGGTTGCCGCCCGCCGCTATGAAGCGGAACATCGCAAGCCGCTTTCGTTTGAAGAGTTTCCCTATCCTGACGTTGAGTTTCTGCCGGAGTTCGTTCATGAGCGCTGGACAGTGGTCAGCGGTCTGGCGACGGCCATTCTCGCTTTCCAGATCGAAAGCCAGGACCTCAACGATGGGACCGTTCTTGGCGCTCTCGAAGCGCTGGCTGAAACCTATCGCACGCTCGAAACGGGAATCTACTACGAGCGACCACCCGACGCTTCGCTGGCCCGCGCACTCTACCGCCGGATCGCCAGGTTCGTGCAGGAATTTCAGACCCAGGAGGCCGAGCACAGGGGCTTTTCATCGCTCAAAGAATCGGAACTATTTCGCCTGCTCGTTTTCCTGCTTCGAGTCGGTAAGCGGGAGGCCAATGGACGTCCGCGCTCGCGAGCATTTCTCGATTTCCTGCGGTCGCAATTTCCTCTTCCCCAGGGTGTCGCGAAAGGTGGTTCTCGCATCATTGTTCCCTAGGCTCACGAATTGAATTCCTCTACGGGCGGCATCTCAGGTCTCCGTTTTCCCAGGCGAGCTCGAGCTGTGGCGATCGCCAGGATTGCGGCCCGGGGTTTTGCGGGCGCGAGCCCAGGCCGTACTTGCGCCTCAGCGCCTCGACCCGCGCGGTCATTTCCCTGCGGTAGTTCTCCGGCGCGTTCCCCGAGCGCCCGTACCAGGCCCGATAACGTCCGACCAGCCTCGGGAACTTCTCCTCGAGGAACGGCAAGAACTCCCTGAACGAACTTGGCATGAGGAACAGCACGCTGGCCTGAAACCATTCTGCGCCGGCGTCGCGAGCGCCCCGTGCCAGGAGATCGAGATCTTCGGTGCGGTCGGTGAGCCCGGGCAGAATCGGCATGGCAAACACTCCAGCCGGGATTCCGGCTTCCCGCAGCTTCCGCACGGCCTCGAGGCGCAGGTCCGGCCGCGGCGCGCGGGGCTCGAGCAGTCGGGCAAGGCGCGCTCGCAGCGTCGTAATCGTCAGGTTGACGGATAGTGACGATCGCCTGGAGATGCGCTTGAGCAGATCGACGTCGCCCAGGACCTGATTGGATTTCGTGGTAATCGAAAGGCTCAGCCCATCGCGCTCTGCGATCTTCAGAAGAATCGCACGCGTAGCGCCAAATTCACGTTCGGCTGGCTGGTAGGGGTCCGTTGCGGTTCCGATCGCGATGTGTTCGCCCCATATCTTTTCCGAGCAGAGTTCGCGCTCGACGAGCGAGCCGGCATCCTGTTTCACGTAAACCTTCGTGTCGAAATCCGAGCCGTCAAGTTCCATGTATTCGTGTGTGTACCGCGCGTAGCAGTAACGGCAGCCGAACTCGCAGCCGCGGTAAGGGTTCACGGTCCAACGGAAGGGGACGCGCTCCGAATTGCAGTGGTTCAGAATCGAGCGTACCGGCAGAAGGAAGTACTCGGTCCCTCGCTTGGCTTGCGCGCAAGGGGAGGAGGCGGCGAGGCGGGCAATGCCGACCAGATCCGTCGCGAGCTTCGTGCTCCGGTCAGGCACCGGAGGGGGCGGCGAAGCACCGCGTTCGGGCTCACAGTTGCCATGGCGAGCGGCAGTGGGGAACAGGGTGAGACTGGTCGGTTTCGTCCGGCCCATCCGACGCCGAAGCGTCGCCGGACTCGGCCGAAGTATGGGAGAAGGGGTCATTGCTGCCTCGCCGCACGTGTGAGATCGTATTCGCCTTTTGTTCGCCTGTCAAGTGTTTCTTCGCCTGCGGTTCGCCTGCTCCGAAGAGCACGATGCCGCCCGAAACTGTGCCGTCAGGTCGCTCGGGACCCGCTATACTGGAGCGAACGATCCCAAACAGGGGGTGGGTGTGGCCGAAGTCGGGATACTAATTGTTGACGATGACGTTACTAGCCAAGGCGCGCTCAAAAACATCCTCGATACCGAGGGCTGGCGTGTCCGCATTCTCCCGCTCGCAGCCGAGGCCATGCCGGAACTCGCTACCGGCGCCTGGAACCTTGCCATTGTCAATGTGACGCTCCTTGACTTGCGCGGGCCCCTTTTCTCGACGTTAAAGGCGCTTGCCCAGGCGGAACTGACGGTGCCGGAAGCCGTCGAGGAGAGTCCCCGGAAGCGAATTCGGGTCCTGTTTCTTGTGCCCTTGATAGGGACCAAAGGCGTGCAGGCCGTCCTTGAGCGCGAGGGGCTCCCGTACTCGCTCAAGCCTTACCACTTGAATGATTTTCTGGAAAAAATCAGCGAGCTGCTGGTCGAGGCCGGGGCCATCGCGGAACCGATTCGCCGCAATTTCTTCGAAAGCAAGAAGCGCCTCCGGGACCGCCGGGTTTCAAATAGCAGGTCTCGCGGAGTGATGTTCGCCCCACGCGAGGATTATCATATGTCCGAGGACGAGATGGCGGAATTCGAACGCCAGGAAGAGACTGAACGAAAGCAGCGGGAACTGGAACAGAAGAAACGCGAACACCTGTGACGGTAGGCAATCGAAGAGCCCGACCGAGCAAAGGGCGGTCGTGCGGTTGGGCTTATGGTCGATGATGCAGTTCGGTTTGGTTGCCATGGTACGGCCGCACCTGGCTGCGGTCACCGGTTTCGGCAAGAAGTTCGGCGATGGTCTTATTGAGCACGGGATGCCGCACGGCGGGGGAGATCTCGGCGAAAGGCACAAGTACGAATCGCCGCTCGGTCATTCTCGGATGGGGGATTTGCAGCTCGGGCATGCGGATGACGCGTGATCCGAAAAGCAAAATATCCACATCGATCGTTCGCGGCCCGCGGGGAATGCGTCGCCTCCGGCCGAGAGAGCGTTCGATATCAAGCAACGACTGCAGAAGCTCTCGCGGCATCAAATCCGTTTCGGCTTCAATCACGCAGTTCAGGAACCACCCTTGGTCGGGCAGATCCAAAGGCTCTGTCTCGTAGAGCGACGACTGGCGCACCAGGCGCATGCCCTGCGCACCGAGCAACTCGACCGCTTGCGCAATTTGCGCGGCGCGATCTCCCAGATTTGACCCCAGTGATAGGTAGACCGTTTTGGCGCTCCCAGAATTGTCACTGGGATTCGCATCTCGCTCAGGCGATGGCATGAGCGTTCTCCAGGCGATCTTGAGTAAGGCCCGGCGACGTTGTATCCGCAGTGCGGAACCAAAGTATTTATCCTGGCCGCTAACCCGCCGTCAACGGAACGATTGCGCGGTCAGGTCGTCCGCGTCGCATTTCTCCTTCATACGGGTGACAAGCATCGCGACTTCTCACATTGGGGGGGGGAATGACTCGTAAACGAGCACCCGGACCGATCAAATCCTGGGCGCTGTATACTGGACCACCAATACCGTCAGGTCGTCGGCCTGTCGGACACCACCGCAGAAGCGGCTGACCGTGTTGATCAAGCTCTCCTTAACCTCGGTAGGCAGCTGTCCCACCTGACTGCGCGCCCAACCAAGAAGCGAAGCTGTTCCAAACGGATTGCCTGTTCGATCCTCTGCCTCCGTCACCCCGTCGGTGTAGAGAAGAAGCAAATCGCCTGGTCTCAGTTGCACTGATGCCTGTTCGTAGCCAGGGTTCTTGAAAGTTCCCAGGGGCGGGCCGCCCTCAGTCAGCTCGGTCACCTGACCATTCGCCTGTATCCACAGTGGGCGAGTATGACCCGCATTGGTGTACCGCAGACGTCCGGTGGCGTCCAGGGTCGCTGCAAAGGCGGTTACAAAACGACCTTCGACCGAGCGCGCCAGAAT
>DATMRE010000022.1:0-4950 GCA_035566475.1 Verrucomicrobiia bacterium
CCACGAGTGAGCCCGCCTGCTTGACGTGCGGGCCTAGAACGTTGCGCAGCGCCCCGTGCATCAGGTGCGTTGCCGTGTGGTTGCGCATGTTCCGGACACGGCGCTGGGCGTCGGCGACGGTGGCGACGCGGTCGTGCACGCCGAGGTCTTCTTTGGCCAGGATGCGATGCGCGATGAGGCCGCTCACGGGATAGTAGGCGCCCAGAACCTGAGCGACTTCGAGAGTTTCCGAATTGTCGTAGAACGCGCCGAGGTCGGCGACCTGGCCGCCGGATTCGGAATAAATCGACGTGCGGTCGAGCACGATCTCAGCTTCCATGCCCTTGCGAATTTCGTTGACTTGTCCTTGCTGGGTGACGATCGCCTCGATGCAGCAATCCCGAGTGCTTGTGCCGAAATAAAAATCAGCCTCCGTCTTGAATGTTTCCGCGAGCTTCGAATAAACCGGGTTCGCCGCTTCTTTGTGAACGCCCTTCCAGGAAGCCTTCGCTCGTTCCCGTTGTTCGCGCATGGCCTGGTCGAATTCTCGCCACTCCACCTGAACGTTGGTGTCGCGGGTGACATCGTCGATAAAGTCCCGTGAAAGACCGTATGTATCGTATAACTTGAAGGCATCGCGGCCGGAGAGCCAGGACTGCGTGGACCCTGGAGCGGCAGCCTTCGCATCCGGTATTGGTTTCACGTCCGGGGAGCGCTGAATGAGTCCCTCGAGTTTCTCGAGGCCGACGATGACGGTTCGTTCAAAGCGTGCTTCTTCAGAGGCCAGTACGTTGCTTGCGCGTGCGGCCGATTCTTTTAGCTCTGGATATGCGTCGCCCATCAGATCACGAACGGCAAACGCCATTTCCGGGAAAAGATGGGTGCGCGTTGGAATTTTTAGCAGTCGGACGTGGCGGAGGGCACGCCGAACGATCTTGCGCAAGACATACCCGCGGCCTTCATTGGACGGAATCAGTCCGTCCGAAATGAGAAACGTGGCGGCCCGCGCGTGATCGGCGATGATACGCAGCGACGGCTGAGCGTCTCGATCCTGCAGTTGAATGCCTCCTTGGCTCGCCGCGATCTCAATCAGCGGTTTGAACAAATCTGTGTCGAAATTGCTGATCTTGCCCTCGAGCGCGGCCGTGACGCGCTCAAGCCCCATACCAGTATCCACCGAAGGCTTCGGCAGGGGATTGAGTTTGCCGGTTGCGTCGCGGTTGAATTCCATGAACACGAGATTCCAAATTTCGACGTATCGTCCGCAGTCGCACGGAAACCTGCAATCGGTATGACCCCGTTCAGAAGCATGCGGCCCCATGTCGTAATGGATTTCGCTGCAAGGGCCGCAGGGGCCGGTATCGCCCATGGCCCAGAAATTGTCCTTCAGGCCCAGCTTGAACAGCCGCTCTTTTGCCAAACCGATATCCGACCAAGCGGCCCGGGCCAAGGCGTCTTCGTTGAGAGTGTGCCCCGGTGATACTTCGTCTCCGCCGAAAACCGTGACGTAGAGCTTTTCGCCGGGAATGCCGAACCATTTTGGCGAACTAACCAGTTCCCAGGCCATCGCGATTGCGTCCTTCTTGAAGTAGTCGCCGAAGGAGAAATTGCCGAGCATCTCGAAGAAGGTGTGATGGCGATTCGTGAAGCCGACATTTTCAAGGTCGTTGTGCTTGCCTCCGGCGCGCACGCATTTCTGACAGCTGGTCGCACGCTTGTAGTCGCGTTGGTCGGTACCGAGAAAAACGTCCTTGAACTGGTTCATCCCCGCGTTGGTGAATAGCAACGTGGGGTCGTTCGTCGGGACAAGAGACGAACTGCGCACAACGCGATGGCCGCGCTCAGCGAAGAATCTCAGGAATGTCTTGCGGACTTCATTGCCAGTCAATCGATCCTCGAATGAATCGGGGGCCGAGCCAGCCTCGCGCAGCCCCCGATACTTGTCTTTCTGGAAGCGAACGACCTACAGAATTACCAGTCACCCGGCTCACCTTTTGCTGTAGTTGTCTACCGGCCAGAGAACACGCGCCCGGGTGTCCGGGGCCGGTCAAGCGGCTGACTGGGCACGCATGGCTTCGGTCAAAAACGTCACGGAATAATATTAGGGACAGACGTCCCCGAGCGCAAGCGGTCGAGATTGCATGTGCCTTATCGCTCGGCAGATTTGCTTCCCGTGCTATCCTCCGCCGATGGAACTCAACCTCCGCGTCCCCGGCGACCTTGCCCAACGCCTCAGCACCCGGGGGGCGCCCTCTCCCGCCGTGACCTCGAAGCCTTTGCGCTCAGAAGGCAAGGTAGACTCCTCCGAAGCAGAGCCGCGACAACTTCTCTGTTTCGATCCCGCTACGAACTCGACTGTTTACTCAAGGCACATGAGGGCCCGATGAAGGATGACATCCGTCGTGCTCTCCGCGATCGTCACCACTGGTCTCCGCTTGTGTGCGGCGACGAATCCAGGGCTATCCGGCTCGGTGGCCATCGAGGCCGTCGGCGCTCGCGCGAAATCGTCCGGGTCAGCTGTGCGAGCCGCAGGCGCGACCCGAGTTGAGCTACCGACGATCAGCCGTCACCGGGAATCGGCTTGTCGAGTTCAGGTACGTCTTCTCGAATGACGCCGCCTTCGACCTGTCCAAGAAGAAGGCGGAGTTCGGCGCGGATGGTGTCGGCGGAGAATCCTGCACGGAGAAGGCTGCGAGAGATCGACGCGATCCTGCGATGATCGAGCGCGCCGCGAACATGCGCGAGCGAGCTCTTCAGCCGGGCGCGCACGAGTGCGGCTTCGTCGGTCTCGGAGAAGACCACGGCGAGCGCGGCGTCGATATGGCGGTCGGGGACGCCGCGACTGCGCAGTTCGCGCGCTATGCGAAAGCGGCCCTGGTGACGCGACTGGGCGTGCTGGCGAGCGTAGTCGGCGGCGTAGCGTGCATCGTCGAGGTAGGTCAGTTCTCGCAGGCGCGCGATGACGGAGGAAATGATTTCTTTGTCGTCCGCGCGGCGTTCGAGATACTCACGCATTTCATGAATTGAGTGCGCCCGCCGCGTCAGGGCGCGGAGCGCCGAGGCGTAGATCTCTTGTTCGGTCGAGAGTCTGCGAGCGAAGGAGCACACGGGAAGGAGCATAGCAGGTGACACGGGTGAAGGGCGAGAGGTGGACGACGAGCTAGCGGTGGCCGAGGCGTTCGAATTCGTTCATGGCGCGCTCCATATCCTCGCGGGCCGCGTCGGCCGAGGACCGAATGCCCTGGACGCGGAGCCGGAAGTCGTCCGGATTCGAGGCGCGCAAGATGGCTTCTTCGATCGTGATGAGGTTGCGTGAGAATAGATCAAAGAGCGATTGATCGAAGGTTTGCATGCCGTACTGGCTGGTTCCGGCGGCAATGGCCTCGCGGATCAAGCGCGTCTTATCAGGGTTGATAATGCAATCGCGGATATACCCGGTCGAGATCATCACTTCGACGGCCGGAACGCGGCCCTGGCCCTCACGCTTGCGCACGAGGCGCTGACTGATGACCGCTTTGAGCGTGGAGGCGAGTTGCAAGCGAATTTGCTTCTGCTCGGGCGGGGGGAACACGGCGATGATGCGCTGGATTGTCTCGGTCGCATCGAGAGTATGCAGGGTCGAGAAAACCAAGTGGCCCGTCTCGGCGGCGAGCAAGGCGGTCGAGATTGTTTCGACGTCGCGCATCTCGCCGACGAGGACGACGTCCGGGTCCTGGCGAAGCGCGGCGCGCAAGGCGGTTGAGAATGACGATGTGTCTACTTCGACTTCGCGCTGGTTGATGAAGCCTTTTTTGTCGCGGTGAAGATATTCGATCGGGTCTTCAATCGTGATGATGTGTTCGGCGCGCAGTGAATTGATGCGGTCCACCAAGGCGGCCAGCGTCGTGGACTTGCCGGAGCCGGTTGTCCCGGTGGTAAGCACGAGACCCCTCTGCTCTTCGCAGATCTGCGTGAGAATGCGCGGGAGTTCGAGTTCTTCAATGGTACGGATCTTCGTGGGGATGACGCGGAGGACCATGCCGACGTTTCCGCGCTGCTGGAATACGTTCACGCGGAATCGGCCGAGCCCTGCAACGCCGTAGGCCATGTCCAACTCGGCAGTTTCCTTGAATTTTTGTTTCTGCCGGTTGGTCATCATGCTGAAGGCCATCGAAAGCATTTCTTCCGGCGTGATCCGAGGCACGTCGTTGAGGGGGCTCAAAAGGCCATCCACGCGGAAATAGGGGTGGTTCCCGACCTTCAGGTGCAAGTCAGACGCCCGATTCTCGACCGAGCGACGCAGCAGATCGTCAATGTTGATGGCCATGGAAAACAATCCCCGGTTGCTGAGCTTCAAGCCACGCTAGCATGCACCCCTGGGCATGACAAGCAACCCACGAGGGTGGATTTCTAAGTTGACAATGGGGGAGCGAGACTCGCTGCGTGATTTGATAGAGCCTGAGGAACGCCGGTCCTGTTGCGGTGCCTGGTGAAAGGTCACAGTCAAAAAAATTCGAGAGATGTATACCTGTTAGCTGCGGATTGTCCATTCTTCACGTCATGTTGCGCCCCTCCGGTTCGTCCACGAGCGCGGCTACGAAGGCCCTCGGACGCCATCCCGCGTACTGAAATCCCCGGTGCCTCGCTCTGCCTATGGGAAAGGATCACAAACGAACTTGATCCATTCGCTTCAGTGATATGGCCGTCGGCTTCTCGTCCGATAGCGGCCCTCTGCGCTCGTAGCCGCTACGATGCGCTTCCTACGGAAGCGAATTGGGTCGTGGCTCTGCTTTCGGACTCACCACGAAACCATCAATCCGGACCTTCTCTGCCTCTTGGTATTCGGTAGGCCGCAACATTTTCTTCAGCGGCAGCCCGGAGGTAACGCGAGGCGAGTGATTGGTCTCCCGAACCGATCACGTCGATTGGCCCGATTCCGCATGCACCCACGGTAGCCTTGTCCATGTTTTGGCAGGGTTCCCTGGCCTCTAA
>DATMRE010000023.1:0-4353 GCA_035566475.1 Verrucomicrobiia bacterium
CAGTCTCTCGCCGCGCAAGAGGCAGCGGCGGAAGCCGACAAGCTAGCCAGAGCGGCAGCTGCGAAGGCCAGGCCGGCGCGGCCGCCGGTGCCGCCCGCCGCGACAGTGAAACCAACTGCGCCCGCACCTCAGCCTGTGCAAGGAGCTCCGGCGGCGGCTGCGAGTTCGACCGCAACTCCAAGGCCGGCTGCCGCACCAGCCCCTGTTCCTCCGGGTGTTACTCTCCCGTCTGCAACTCCGGCGGCTCCCGCACGCCCGATGGCATCCCCGGCCGCTCCGCCGGCTCCCCCGCCCGCGCATCCGCACCATCCGGTAGCCGCAAAGCCGGGGCCAGCTCCGGCAACGGCGTCTGGAGCTCCGAGCGGGGCTCTGAGAACGACATCTCCCGTGCGCCCGATAGCTCCGAATGCTGTCCCCGGCCAGCCGGGAGCGGCTCAAGCGCACCGTCCGGCAGCGGCTGCTCCCGGCGGCGTGCCGAGACCGACCGGCACTCCGTTGAGTGGGCAAAGATTCCCTTCGCGCCCCGCGCAAGCGGGGCCCGGTCAGGGCCGCACGGGCGCTCCTCAAGGGGCGCGCCCTGCTGAGGCGCCCGGACAGCTTCGACTGGGAGTCCCCGCGAGACCCGGTACCGGGCCCATACGACCCAGCGATGCGGCATCGAGATTTCCGCAGCGTCCCGGGCGTCCCGGTCAAACCGGAGGCGGAGCGAGGGCCGGCGGCAGTCCGGCCGGTGTGCCGAAGGCGGAGCCCGGCAAGCCTCTCTACGCGCGAAAGCCTCCGGCCGCCCGTGGCCGACCGCTCATCGAGAAACGGTTTGCCGAAGGAGAGCGGAAGCTTCACCCCGTAAGGACTCGCCCGGGCGTCGGCCCGGGCCGCACGGCCCAGGTGGAACCGATCGCGCCCGTGCAACGCGAACCTCGGCAGATCACGATCACCGAAGGCATCACGGTTCGGGATCTGGCTGAACGGCTCGATATTCGCGCCAAGGACCTGCTGAAGACACTGCTCGACCGCGGCATTTTCGCGAGCATCAACCAGGCCCTCGACGTGCCGACGGCGACGAACCTTGCTGAAGCGTTTAACGGAATCGTGCACGTCGTGACGTTCGAAGAGCAGGTCGTAGAGGAAGAGAAAGTAAAGGAAGAGCGCACCGGGAATCTCGTGTCGCGCGCGCCGGTTGTGACCGTAATGGGCCACGTCGACCACGGCAAGACGAGCTTGCTCGATGCCATTCGGGAAACCGAGGTCGCTGCGGGAGAGGCGGGCGGAATTACGCAGCACATCGGTGCGTATGAGGCGCACGTTGGCGACCGGCGAATCGTTTTCATCGATACACCGGGCCACGAGGCATTCACGCGAATGCGCGCTCGCGGCGCGAAAGTAACCGATATCGTCGTGCTGGTCGTGGGCGCCGATGACGGCGTGATGCCGCAAACCGAAGAGGCCATTGCTCACGCGCGGGCCGCGAACGTACCGATTGTCGTCGCGATCAACAAAGTCGATAAGCCGGACGCACAGCCAGAGCGGGTGAAGCGCCAGCTGGCTGACCGCGGACTCATGCCCGAAGAGTGGGGTGGCGACACGGTGATGATCGAGGTTTCGGCGAAGACAAAAATGAACCTACCCCGGCTGCTTGAGATGATTTCGCTCGTCGGCGATCTGCGCGAGCTGAGAGCCGATCCGGATGCGCCGGCCAGCGGCACAGTTCTTGAATCGCGCGTGGACAAGGGTCGCGGGCCAGTAGCGACCGTCCTCGTGCAGAACGGAACACTCCGCGTCGGCGACGTATTTATCGTCGGCGCGGTGTACGGCAAGGTCCGCGCGATGTTCGATGACCGCGGCCTGCCGATCAAGATAGCGGCGCCTGCTACGCCCGTCGAAGTTCTCGGTCTGCAAGGCATCCCCGACGCGGGCGATCAGTTTCAGGTGGCCGATGAAGCGAAGGCGCGCCACATTGTTGAGTACCGCCAGGGAAAACAGCGCGAAGCTACGCTTGCGAAGTCGTCTTCCGGGCGGCTGACGCTTGATCAGTTGCACGAACAGCTCAGGGCTGGCGAGGTGAAAGAGCTGTCGGTCGTGATCAAGGCGGACGTGCAGGGTTCGGTCGAAGTGCTGAACGAGATGCTGCCGAAGGTTTCGAACGATCAGGTCAAGCTGAAGGTGATCCAAGCGGGCGTGGGCGCGGTTACGGAAACCGACGTTTTGCTGGCATCGGCTTCGAACGCGATCATCGTTGCTTTCAACGTCCGGCCCGAACGCAAGGCTGCCGAACTGGCACAGCGCGAGAACGTGGACGTCCGCCTGCACACAATCATCTACGAGCTCTTGGATGAACTCAAGAAATCCGTTGCCGGACTGCTCGCGCCGGTAATTCGAGAAACCTATCTCGGCCGCGCCGAAGTCCGTGACACCTTCCGGGTCAAGGGCGTCGGAACGATTGCGGGTTGTTCTGTCCAGGACGGTATCTTGAAGCGCGACGCCGAGGTGCGAGTCCTGCGCGACAACATCGTGATATACACGGGACGAATTGTGTCTCTGCGCCGTTTCAAGGAGGACGCAAACGAAGTCCGTTCGGGATTCGAGTGCGGCGTTGGTATCTCGAATTTTAACGACATCAAAGTAGGCGATGTGCTCGAGTGCTTCAAGATGGAGAAGTCGCAGCCTCTGGAAGTTCTCAGTGCCGTGGATCGCGGGCGCACCCAGGACACCGCTGAAGCAAGAAGAAGCTGAGAAAGATTTGTGCAGCTCAAGCTGGCCCGGAGCTCGCGGGACGGAAACCGCCGATTGCCTGAAGCCCGGCGGGAGTGAAGCATCTTGCCGTCTCCGTCGAGCTCGATGGGGCGGAAATGCCGATCGGCCTCCTCACCCTGGAAATCCATATCTCCGATGCACGGTCCCTCAAGGACAAGCGGCAGGTTCTGCGCAGCCTGAAAGACCGCTTGCGCGCTCACTACAACGTGGCCGTGGCGGAGCTCGAACACCAGGAGCTGTGGCAACGCTCGCGGGTGGGCGTCGTCAGCATCTCGGGCGACGCCAGACACCTCGAAGAATCGCTCGGCGCGATCGCAGCAGAATCGGAACGCATGCTCGGACGGGATCTGGTTTCGCAGGAGATTGAATATTTCGAGGATGGTGCATGACGTTCGAGCGACATCGCGCGGGGGGACATCGGACCGAGCGGGTTGCGGAGGAAATTCGGAACGAGGTCGGCCTGATGTTGGCGGGAGAACTGAAGGATCCGCGGCTCACCGGCCCAATGAGCATCAGCGAAGTGCGCCTTAGTCCCGACCGGCGCACGGTGCGCATCTACGTGCAGCTCGAGTGCGAAGACGCGGAGCGCGCGAGGGCGCTCGAGGGCTTGAGGGCTGCCTCACGCTATGTCCGTCATGAATTGGTCGAGCGGCTCAACTTGCGGCGCGCGCCGGAGATTCTGTTCCTCCTCGACCAGTCGGAGCAGTACGGGCAGCACATTGACGACCTGCTGCGCAGAGTGACCCGCCCGGAAAAACTGTAGTGCCGCCCTTTGGCGCGGAAGCCCGGCTCGACAAACTGAATCGATCCTATGCCACGAACCCCACAGCCCCCTCCCTTCGATGGAATATTGGTTGTCGATAAGCCGCGAGGAAAAACTTCGCACGATGTGGTCGAGACGGTGCGCCGCCTGGTCGGTTTCCGGCAGATCGGCCATCTCGGAACACTCGATCCGCTGGCCACGGGCGTTCTGGTTCTCGCGCTCGGGCGCGCCACGCGCCTTGCGCGGTTTTACGCCGGCAGGAGGAAGCGTTACCGGTGTGCCGTCCGCTTCGGATTTGCGACCGATACCTATGACGCCGACGGCGAGGCAATTTCGCAGGCGCTTGCGCCCACGCTCGATCCCCGGCAGCTGGAAGCACTGGCCCTGCAGTTCGTCGGGAAGATCCAGCAGACCCCACCGTCATTTTCAGCGAAGAAAATCCACGGCCGCCCCGCCCACGAACTGGCTCGGAAGCATAAGCCGGTTGAGCTAGAGCCAGTCGAGGTCGAAGTCTACGATTTCCGGCTGACCAGCGTCGTGGGCTCGATTGCGCATTTCGTGGTGGAATGCGGTGCGGGGACCTACGTTCGCTCGCTCGCCCACGAGATGGGAAAACTCCACGGCGCAGGCGCGCATCTCGCGGAGATTGTCCGCACGGCCGTGGGCGAGTTCACGCTCGACCACGCCGTACCGCTCCCTGAGCTGGAGCAAGATGCGAAGAGCGGAAAAATCGCCGAGCGCGTAATTCGTATCGAGAATCTGCTGGCCGAGCTGCCGCGCGCGACAGTCCTCCCCATCATCGAACGGCGCGTGCGGCACGGCGCGAAGTTCGATCTCCC
>DATMRE010000024.1:0-3612 GCA_035566475.1 Verrucomicrobiia bacterium
CACCGGCGGCGTGAATGCGGACTACGATTTGCTTTCGACCCGGCGTTAATTGCTCGACCTGTTCAAGCCGCAAGACCTCGGGCCCGCCAAATTCACGTACGCGAATGGCTCTCATCGTTCCTCCCCCGTTCGATCAGCCCATCGGTGCTTTCAAGATTTGAAGCCGTTGCGACAAGTCGGTATCCGCCCGGAGCCCCCAGCCTTTGCCCGCTCCGCGGCCCGAACGGACGGGGACCTCTCTGATCCCCGAAGGACCCCTTACGGCGGCGGCGACGGCGGCTCTCATATTGTTCCTCCGGCCGCATTCGATGTTGATCGGGTGAAACCGGGCCTCGTTCTATTGGCGATCGAGGCATCAGTGGATGCCCTGCGACCGATCGAGCAAGATGCCTCTGCTCAAGGCCTGATAATCCTGACGAATACGGCTCAGTCGAGTGCCAGCCACGTTCTCCCATGCGCCGAAGAACAGGAAGGGAATTATGGCCGCCAAGGCCCAAATCTTGGCGCGGCGAGTGATCTGAGCCTCCGGCTCCCAGCGAAAGAGCTGGCGAGAGACTTCGAATGCTACGAGCAGTCCGATCAAGAGCGCCACGGTGTCGGTAATGACCTCGCCCATGGTTATGAAGTTGGTCGTGGCAGCTTCGAGGCCCGTGGCCAGGTAGGTTGCAGGCATAAACAGGGCCACTCGCTGGATCCACAAGGGAAAGAGCGCAAGAGGGATCGAGGCCCCCGAGAGAGAGAGGAACGCCATCCAGATGAGCTGATTGATGATCTGAGTCTCCTGCATGGTATTCGTCACGCTGGCGACGATGAGACCGAAGGCCGAGAAAGTGGCCGAACCAACCGTGATGAGCAGGAAGATGGCTCCCAGGTTTCCCCACGTATGCATGTGGAACACCCAGCGGCAAAGGATCATTTCGAGGGCGACGGTCGGGAGCATCAGAAAATAATTCGAAAGGATACTGGATGCGAGCATCGGCCCCGCGCCGACTGGCGCGAGCCGGAAGCGGCGAAGGATGCCTTGTTCTCGAAAGGTCACGAGCTGCACACTGAGCCCCCAGAAACTGCCCATCACCGTCAGCGTCAGAATGGCGCCCAAAATGTACTCAACCCAACCATTCGACCTCTTGCCGGAGATCAGCAGCGCGCCAAAAAGAAAGACAAGCGGCATGACCAGGCTGAAGAAGAAGAATGCGCGATTGCGCATGGCCAGGCGCATGCGTGCTTTCGTGAGTGTCCAGGTGTGGCTCAGGGTCTTCGCTCCTTGATCAATCCCGCAAACGCCGGCCGGTCAGCTCGATAAAGACGTCTTCCAGGGACGGTGAAAACATCTCCAGGCTTTGCAGCTCGTTATTCTCCCCTTCGAGTTGCTTTACCAGCGCGACGATCGTCTGCGGCGGGCGCGCCGAACGCAACACATAGGTGCCGTCGAACTCCCGGCAATCGGAAACACCTTCGAGATGCCCAAGCATGCCGTCGCTCAAGGGCCGGGTGAGGCGGACTTCGATGCGCGTTGTCCCGGCGGAGCTGCGCTTCAACTCGCGCGGCGTGCCAATGGCAATGACCCGGCCATTGTCCACGATGGCCACGCGATCGCACAGCCGCTCGGCTTCTTCGATGTAATGCGTGGTGAGCAGCACGGTTTTCTTGCTTCGCTTGAGCTCCTCGATGATGTCGTATATTTCGCGCCGCACCTGTGGATCAAGGCCCGCCGTCGGCTCGTCGAGGAAGACGACTTCGGGGTTGTTCACGAGCGCCATCGCCAAGGCGAGCCGCTGCTTCTGACCACCGGAGAGATGGCTATAAAAGGCGTTACGTTTCTCATCGAGCTGGAACCGCTTCAACAATTCGTCAGTATTGGCGCGCCGACGATAGAACTGCGCAAACAACTCGATCGCTTCCTTGACGCGCAGCTTGTCCGGCAAGGACGTGGATTGCAGGACGGCGCCGATCTTCTCCTTGAATTCCTCGCCGGCCGCGCCCGGGTCGAGGCCGCATACGCGCGCGAGACCACGGTCCTGGGTGCGCATGCCCTCGAGGATCTCGACGGTCGAGGTCTTTCCGGCGCCGTTCGGTCCGAGCAAGCCAAAAACCTCGCCTTCCTCGACCGTAAAACTGACTCCGCGCAATGCCTCGACAGCACCGTAGTTCTTATAGAGGTTTTCGACCTGGATGATGGAATCGTCCACGGGATGAAGTCCCTGTTGGTTCCTGAAGGATACTTCTATCACAATCAAGATTTGAGTGCGAATGACCGGTGACGGGCGCCCTTTCGTTTGCGACCGCGCGGGCGATTCTTCGGCGGCGACCACAGGTGACGTTTCATGTCGATCGTGCGGCCTTCGACGACGATCCCTTCAGACTCGAGAAGTCTGCGCTGCAACCCAGCGAACGGCTCGCGAATCAGGAGCCGGCCGCCGGCGCCAACGACTCGCTGCCAGGGAATCGCCCGCCCTCGCGGGCATGCCGCCATGGCGTAACCAACGGCGCGCGCTCCACCGGGAAGGCGGAGCGCCTTGGCCAGCTCTCCATAAGTTGCTACGCGCCCGCGAGGGATTCTCTTCACGAGTCGATAGACCGTCTCCCAGGACATCTCTAGCCGTAACCTCGCAGATGAATTGAGCTCAGCAGCTGTTTCGTGCGCACGCCCGGGAGCCGCCAAGCGAAAGCTCTCCGCGGGTGCGAAGGGCCTGGCTCAGGCACCAGGCCACGAGATTCTGCATCTAATGATAGGGGAGGGGAGAATTTGCGTCTTGAACCCCCGTCCCACCCTGCGCCACGTCCCCAGAGGCCCCGTTTCACAGCGGAAAGCGTCCTGTTGAGCCCCTTCTGAGAGTGTTTACCACTTCGAAGCAACCTTTTGGGTTCCCGCACATCGTACCATTGACGGCGTAGTGGAGCGCTCTTACACTACATGAGCTCCCCAAAGAGGAGGTAGTTGTGGCGTTCGTTCGGCGCAGAGGTAACAGCTTCTACCTGGTTCACAACGTCCGCCGTCAGGGCAAAGTGCAGCAGCTTCACCTGGCGCGGCTCGGCGAGAGGCCGCATATCACGGATGAGGTGGTCCGCAAGGTTTCGCGGAATCACCCGTTCCTCGATCTCGACTGGTCGCGACTACGCGAGGATCTGAACAACCGCGTCGAGTTGTTCGATATCCGCTCGCCGTATGTGCGAAGTCTGGTGCATTCACTGCGAAACCTTAACCTGGACCTGGCCGATCTGCCGCTGCCTCTGTTGACGCTGGCAGACCGCGCCAATTTGAGCCGAGAACTGGTCACGCAATTGAGATTGCTGCGGTCGACCCTCGACATCAAGCTCGATCAGTTCGAGCGGTCGGCAACGCGTAATCGAGAGAGCGCAAGAGAGTTCCGGTAGAGGAGTACGGCCATGCACGCTCAACCACTACAGCTAGATCCCAGCCTGCGCAGCCTGGAATCGCGGGACTTTGAGGCGGGGATGCGCCGGAAGATTGTGGGGCAGGACGAAGCGGTGCAATCGGTCGTCGACCTGTACCAGGTGTTTCGCGCCGGCCTGAATTCGCCGGGTCGCCCGGTCGGGAATTTGCTGTTTCTGGGACCGACGGGAGCGGGGAAAACGCGCGTCGTCGAAGCC
>DATMRE010000025.1:0-18381 GCA_035566475.1 Verrucomicrobiia bacterium
CCACTCGTGACCTCTCGATGGCGCTCTTTCAGCAGTACCTGTTCCCGTTTGAGGCCACTTCCATCCTGATTCTGATTGCGATTCTCGGTGCACTGGTTCTGGCGAGGAAAGACGAGTGAGCGTCGTTCCAATTTCCTATTACCTGGTGCTGAGCGCCATCCTGTTCGGGCTCGGCGCCGTGGCCGTCGTCTTCAAGCGCAACATCATCACGATCTTCATGGCCATCGAGCTGATGCTCAACGCCGTGAATCTCGCATTCGTAGCCTTCGCCCGCGCGCATGGACAGATCGACGGCCTCGTTTTCGTTTTCTTTGTGATCGTCGTCGCGGCGGCGGAGGCGGCGGTAGGTCTCGCGATCGTGATCACGATCACGCATAACCGCCAGACGCTCAATGTCGAACGCGTGAACTTGCTCAAGCTCTGATGCTGCTACTCGACCATCTCTGGATACTTCTCGCGCTCCCGCTCGCAGGCGCCGCGACGAACGGCCTCTTGGGCAAGCGCTGGCCGCGGTCGACCGTGAACTCGGTCGGAGTCGGCTCGGTGTCCCTAGCGTTCCTCGCGGCTGCCGAGCTCGTCCGCGAATTCTCGCTTCTCAAGGCTGATCAGATTCCTTACGTAAAGAGTTATTTCACCTGGATTGCGGCGGGGCCGTTTACGGTGGACTTCTCTCTCCAAGTGGACCAGCTCACGGTCGTGATGCTGCTGACGGTCGCGTTCGTCGGGATGCTGATCCACATCTACTCGACCGGCTATATGGCGCACGAAGGTGGATATTACCGCTTCTTTAGCTACTTGAATCTGTTCATGTTCTTTATGCTCACGCTGGTGATGGCGGCGAACCTCATCGTGATGTTCGTCGGATGGGAAGGCGTCGGCCTGTCGAGCTACCTGCTCATCGGCTTCTGGTTCCTGAAGAAGTCGGCGGCGGATGCCGGCAAGAAAGCCTTCATCGTCACGCGCCTCGGCGATTTCGGATTCACGGTCGGCATTCTAGCGACGTTCTGGGTATTCGGCTCGGTACAGTACGGCGAGATCTTCGGAAAGGCAGCCAGCATGCCGATCGAGGCCAACTCCCAGATTGGCCCCCTTACCGCCATTTGCCTGCTGCTGTTTCTGGGCGCGATCGGCAAATCGGCGCAACTGCCGCTCTACGTCTGGCTCCCGGACGCCATGGAAGGTCCGACACCGGTCAGCGCGTTGATCCACGCGGCCACCATGGTCACTGCGGGCGTTTACGTCGTCGCGCGTATGAATCCGCTGTTCTCTCGCGCGCCGATGGCCATGCTCGTCGTCGCGATTGTCGGCGGGCTCACGGCGTTTTATTCCGCCACGATCGGCCTGGTGCAGACCGACATCAAGAAAGTCCTCGCCTACTCGACCGTATCGCAGCTCGGATACATGTTCCTTGGCTGTGGCGTGGGTGCATACGCGGCAGGAATCTTCCACCTGATGACGCACGCCTTTTTCAAGGGTTTGCTCTTTCTCGCGGCCGGCAGCGTGATTCACGCGATGGGCGGCGAGCAGGACATGCATCGCATGGGGGGGCTGCGCAAAAAGATTCCGGTGACTTACTGGACGATGCTCATCGCCACGCTCGCCATCGCCGGAGTGCCCGGCCTTTCCGGGTTCTTCAGCAAGGATGAAATCCTCGAAGCCGCGGCATCGGGCCCTCACGCGCATCCGACGCTTTGGATCCTTGGCCTGGCAGGCGCCGGCCTCACCTCGTTCTACATGTTCCGGCTCTTGTTCCTCACCTTTTTCGGGCCTTCGCGCTATGACGAACACGCGGTGCATGTGCACGAATCCCCGAAAAACATGACCGTCCCTCTCATGATCCTGGCCCTGTTCGCACTCGGCGGCGGCTGGTTTGCCGCGCCGCACCTGGTCGGCGGCACCGACCATTTTGAGGCGTTTCTCCACCCGGTCTTCCAAGCCTATGCGCCGGTCGGGGCTCAAGTGGCCGAGCAGGCCTCCCTCGCCGGTTCTGCCGGACCCTCGTCCGGGCTCGGAAGCGAGGCCGGAGAGCTGTTCAAGGCCCTTGCGGGCTGGCCGGTGATCGTCGCACTGATCGGCTTCGTCGCAGCCTGGTGGTTCTACATCCGCAGGCCGGAGTCAGCCGAACGCGTGAGGGCGAGGTTCGGCGCCCTCTATCAGGTTCTGCTCAACAAGTATTACGTCGATGAGATTTATGCCGCGCTGTTCGTGCGGCCGTTGCTTTGGATTTCGACCAACCTGCTCTGGCACGGGGTGGATGAAGTCGCGATTGACGGTGTGGTGGACGGCGTTCCGCGCGTGGCACGCGAATTGGGCAGCCAGCTGCGCGAGTTGCAGTCAGGCAATACGCGGAGCTACGCCACCTGGGTTGTCCTTGGCGCCGTGGGCTTCACAGTGCTGCTGCTCGGGCTCCTGGGGATGGCGGTACACTAGAGTGCAGACACAGCCTTCATTGCTCACGGTCGTCACGTTCCTGCCGCTCTTGAGCGTGGCAGCGCTGCTCCTCTTGCGTGCGGATGATCACCTATGGATCCGCCGCATCGCCCTCGCCGCGTCCCTTGCGGAATTCGTCGTGTCGCTCTTCCTGCTTCGGGGGTTCGACGCTGCCGAGTCCCATTACCAGTTCGAAGAAGTTCACGAGTGGATCGGCCAGGCGATTCACTACCACATGGGCGTGGACGGTATCAGCTTGTTCCTCGTCCTGCTGACGACCTTCCTGACGCCGCTTGCCGTCGTTTGCTCCTGGCGGTCGATCCACGAGAACGTCCAAGGGTTCTTCATCTCGCTGCTGGTGCTCGAGACGGGCCTGATCGGGGTCTTCGTCTCGCTCGACCTGTTTCTCTTCTTCGTGTTCTGGGAAGCAATGCTCATCCCCATGTATTTCATCATCGGCATGTGGGGCCACGAGCATCGCATCTACGCAGCCGTGAAGTTCATTCTGTACACCATGTTCGGCTCGATCCTGATGCTCGTAGCGATCCTTTGGCTCTTCAACCTGACCGGCACATTCGACCTCCAAGACATCCAGGCCAAGTTGCAGGCCGGCATCGTTTCCCTCGCTCCGGTGACCGAGCTCCTGCTGTTCGGCGCTTTCTTCCTGGCATTCGCCATCAAGGTCCCGTTGTTCCCCTTTCACACATGGCTTCCGGTCGCGCATACGGAGGCGCCGACGGCCGGTTCGGTCATCCTGGCAGGCGTGATGCTGAAACTCGGGACATACGGGATGCTGCGGTTCTGTCTGCCGCTGTTCCCCGATGCCGCGCATCGCATGGCCCCGCTGATCGGCGTGCTCGCCATCATCGGCATCGTCTATGGCGCCTTGGTAGCGACCGTTCAGCACGACCTCAAGCGCCTGGTCGCGTACACATCGGTCAGCCACCTTGGCTTTGTGGTCCTTGGGATTTTCGCCTTCAGCACCGTCTCGATCGAGGGGGCGATCTATCAGATGTTGAACCACGGCGTGACGACCGGCGCTCTCTTCCTCGGCGTCGGGATGCTCTACGACCGCCGCCATACGCATGAGATCAAGGAATTCGGCGGGCTCGCGACGCCGATGCCCGTGCTGATGTCTTTCTTCCTGTTCATCAGCCTCTCCTCTCTCGCGCTTCCCCCGCTCAACGGTTTCATCGGTGAGTTTCTGGTCCTGATCGGTACCTTCGAGCACCATCCGATCTGGGCCTCGTGGGCGGCGAGCGGCGCCGTGCTGTCGGCGATCTACCTGCTGTGGGCGTATCAGCGCGTCGCCCTCGGCGAAATCAGGGTCGACGCGAACCGCACGCTGCCGGATGCCACGACCCGCGAGCGCGCCATCCTTCTGTCCATGGCAATCATGATTCTCTTCATGGGCATCGCTTCGCCGCTCTTCACCAAACGCATGGAGGTTTCGACGAACAGCGTTCTGCATCAGATGGAGCGCGCGCGGAACGCCTGGCGTTCCGCGCCGGTCGAACCCGCCGGGAAACCCACGGTCGTTCTCCCGAGACCGGCAGCCGCCCGGATCACCGACAGGTGGGTGCCGTGATGCATTTCCCCGCCGAGCAGCTCCTGAACCTCTACCGCCTCGCGCCGGAGGTTGTCCTGTGCGTCTTCGGGATGCTCATCATGGTTCTGGACCCCCTGGTCGAGGCGGCCAACAAGCAAGTGCTCGGATGGTTGGGCTTCGCCGGCGCGCTCGCCGCGCTCGCCGCGGTTCGCCTGATGGCCAATGACCCTGGCCCGGCATACAGTCGTTTGATCGTCGCCGATCCTTTCAGCATCTTCGTCCATGTGGTCACGATCGGTGCCGCCGCGCTCGCAATCCTGGGTTCGCTCAATTATCTCGATAGCGAGGGTATCCAGCGCGGCGAATATTACTCGCTCGTCTTGTTTGCCACCGCCGGGATGGGCATCCTCGCCGGGGCGAACGAACTGGTCACCGCGTTCATCGGTCTGGAGATGAGTTCGATCTCGACCTACATTCTCGCCGGCTTCCGCCGGCGCGCGCTCGAGTCGAACGAAGCCTCGCTCAAGTATTTCCTGCTCGGATCGTTTGCCACGGCGTTCTTTCTCTACGGCATCGCGATGGTCTATGGCGCCGCGGGCTCAACGAAGATCGACGACGTGCAGGCCTTCCTGGAATCCTGGCAGGCCGCCAATGGCACGCCTTCCGCGCTCGCGATGCTGGGTCTCGGATTGATGTTCGTCGGGCTGGGATTCAAAGTCGTCGCTGCGCCGTTTCAAATCTATGCTCCCGACGTCTATCAAGGCGCGCCCTCGCCGGTGACGGCGCTTCTCGCTTCGGCCCCAAAGGCTGCGACCTTCGCGGTGATGCTGCGCATCTTCTGCGTGGCCTTCGGCGGGTCCGCGCATTACTGGTTCTGGGCCATTGCCGTCTCGGCGGTTCTCACGATGTTCATCGGCAATCTCGCTGCGCTCGTGCAGACGAACGTGAAGCGCATGCTCGCGTATTCTTCGATCGCGCACGCCGGCTACATCCTGGTTGCACTCGCGGCCTCCACCTCGGCCGGCGTCGCGGCCGTGCTGTTTTACCTCGCTGCGTATGTGCTGATGAAAGTGGGCGCGTTTCTCGTCGTCACGCACCTCGGGCAGCAAGGCGAGAAGCGGTTGGAAATACGTGACTATGCCGGTCTGGGAATGAAGCAGCCGCTGCTGGCCGCGTCGTTTTCTCTGTTTCTTCTCTCGCTTCTCGGGCTGCCCGCCACGGGGGGCTTCCTCGGAAAATTCTTCGCCTTTCAAGCGGCCCTGTACCTCCGCGATCCTCGGTTCGTCTGGCTGGTGGTGATCGCCGCCCTGAACAGCGTCATCGGCGCCTACTATTACCTGAGGGTGATTATCGTAATGTATTTCTCGGAACCCTCCGGCGACTATGTGCAGACGGCCGTTGCTCCAGCGCTCAGCCTCGCGCTTGTGCTCGCCGCCGCCGGGACGCTCTATCTTGGACTCTTCCCCGCCCGTGTCCTCATCCTCGCCAAGGCCGCCGCCGATTCGCTCTCCCTGCGCTAGCTAACCGGCTTCTGGGGGAGGCTTGTTTACGGAATGGGTGTAGTTCACGATGCTAGTTTTGTGGACACATTTGTTCGTGCCCGCAAAGGAGGAATCGTGGACACACAACCAGGTGCTTTCAGCGAGGCCGTCTCATGTCTACCATCTTCGGACCGCTGGCGTACTTGGTGTTTCGGTTTACTGGTTCATACGCTACTTCGTGAGACGATTGAGGACTGGAGAAGAAGATGGTTCTCGCAGCTCTGTACTTTGCCGTAGCTCTTTTCTGGTTCTATCTCGCATGGAAGGGTCCAAGCACAAAGGTTAGGGATTTTCTGCTCCGCACGCACTTTAAAATCTGGTACGGATGGGACAACATAACCGACGCGCTTCCGGCTGTCCCCAAGTGGTCAGGTGGACAGCGTGTTTTCTGTACTGCGTTCGGACTATTCTCGCTGTTTACAGCCATTTACCAGTTTGTGAGACATCCTCGGTGAAGTTGGAATTGTCTTGGATGGGTGTTTTGAGCGTTTGAATCGACCCCGACAAAAAGACAATGAGTGGGCCGAAGAACTTGTAGGCAGTCAAGATGGATGGCCGTGCATCAAGAGCGAACGGTTCCCCATTTGCGACAGCAAGTCAGGCCCTTTTCACGACCGACCTCTGACCTCCCTGGCCACTGTCATATCGAGATTAGTCCGTCCGAAGAAAATTTGCGGAACCGGAATGATCGGTGAGTGCTGGAGAGTAAGGACATGGTTGGATGACCCATATCGAACATTCGTATCGCGCACCTGAGATTCTGAGATCCGAGTTCACGAACTGCGGACCTGCTCAAGTACATGCCGGTCCCGCTTCGCTCTTGGTGGCGACGACAGCTTGACTCCGACCCGGGACCGCGTGAGGAACAAGGCGTTTCCAAAATGCCGGACAGGAGCTCGCCGAGCGATTCCCCATCATGCATCGGGACCGGCGTACAGCGTCTGGCCAACACAGATCTTGGCCCGGCTGACCCGATCGCTCTTTTCACCCCGCACGACGAGGCGCGTAACTGAACAAAGCTGGTTATCGTGTTGCCGCTGCCTCCAACTCCGGCCGATTTGGGCGCTACGACCCGAGAGATCGCCTGAAGCCCTTCCATGGTTCGCAACCCGCAGGAGTTGCTTCATTCCTCAGATTCCTGCCGTTCTCAGGGGGATAGTTAAGGGGCGGAGCTCTTCTCCAGCTGCTCGTGACCTGATCGTCACGGCGACTCGGTGAGCCGTGCCGGTTCGGGGAGGTTCGAGCGCCGGGGGCCGAGGCATGGCTGAGAAGAGGCCCAGAGGCTCGCTCAAATCCGAACCTCCAGGCCGTGTCTCGGGAAAGGATTGAAACCCTACTTGACTTTGAGGAAGATGATGGCGAACGTGTACAGCGCCATCGACTCGATCAGTACCAGACCTAGAATCAACGCAAACCGGATAGCCGCTTCCGCTCCCGGGTTGCGAGCCAATCCTTCGCAAGCGTGGGCCGTCGCCATCCCCTGCCCGATGGCGCCGCCTGCGGAGGCAATCGCCATCGAGAAGCCCGCAGCGATCGCGATCCAATTCGCTGTGGACGCGGCCGGGGCGCTCTCTTGAGCGAAAGCAGCAGGAGCCAGCAAGCTGACGGCCAGAACCGCCAGCAGGAACAACGCGTACTTTCTCATCGTGTTCTCCTCATTATGAAATTGCCGCCAGGTGGTGGTTCCCGGCTAACTTGGGAGAAGCCGGTCTCACACTGAAGCGGCCATCATGCCTGTATTAGTGCGCTTCCTCGACGGCCCCGGCGACATAGATCACGGGCAAGATCGTGAAGACGAACGCCTGTAAAAATGCGACGACGATATGCAGGACAACAAAAACCACCGGGCCGATGAGCGGCAGAACTCCGAATATGTATCCGGCCGGATTGAGCTTTCCGACAAACAGCGCGAGCCCCAGCATCAACCCCAGGAAAATCACGTATAACATCTCGCTCACCATCATGTTCACCCAAAGCCGTACGGTGAGCGATAGAAGCCGCGCTAGATTGCTGACGATTTCAACCACGACCCAAAGCGGCGAAAGAAATATGTTGGGACCCAAGAAATGCTTGGCATAACCGAGCGGACCCTTAGTCGCCACGCCCGAGAAGTTATAATAAATGAAAACAATGATGGCGCAGCCGAGCGGCACCGAACTGTTCGCCGTGGGACTCTCGAGTGTGGGGATGACGCTGATCAAATTCGAAAACAATACAAAAATCCCGATGCTGCCAATCATCGGCAGGTACTTCTCTCCGCCGTGGGGCAGGTTGCTCTGGATCAGATCCTTCACGCCAACGCCCATCGGGTTCGTCAGCAGCATTTCCATGCATAGTTGGGCCGTCCCGGGGCGGTCAGCGGAGAGGTGGCGCCTGAGCCACAAAAAGAAAATAGCGGCGAGGATGAAAACAAAGATCTCCATCGAGATGTGATTTGGAATGGGATAGTCGGGGTTCGACGGTTTGATGTGCAGGGCCCCGAGCAATGCCGTGGCCCGGTCACCGAGCAGTCGATTCACGATCACCGTAACCCAGATTGGCTGCTCGCCCATTCGGTCCCCTTTATGAACCCGCGTGCGGAGATTGACTGCTTCGGAAAAGCAGACCTACGGCTTCGACGAGCATTGCGGCAACAAGGGCGGAAAACCCCGCCAGCACGCTCGCAACCGGCAAACGAAGTTGAGTCAGACTAACATAAGCGGCCAAGAGCAACAACGCATACCGCCCGAGAAACTTGAGCATGATGCTCTTTGGGAGGCGGACTTTCCCCGCATCCTGTTGCGCCCTGGAAAGCCGCGCGACCGTGTTCACGCCCTGTCTCATCCAGCGATAATTCATCCAGGAGAGCGCCGCTCCCGCGGCCATGCCCATACCGGCCCGGGCCCCCCAGACGCTGCCTGCGCACAGGGCCCCCGCTAGACCGATCCCGCACACGCCGTATTCGATCCGGCGTTCGGCAGCCGCATAGAATCGACCCTCACCCACCATGCCCCTTCTCGCCCTTCTCGCTGCGACCGAGCCGCCTCAGGATATCCGCCATTCCGCCGCCAAAGCCGAGCGCCCCGCCAACCAACATCAGAACGGGCGAAGTCTTGAGCCACCGGTCGACGAGATATCCGCCACCGCCCCCGATGAGGACCCCGATGATCAGCAGGAACGGTAGCTCGAGCGCCATCGATAGTTGCTGCACGAAGGCAGCGGGGCGTTTGCGATCGGAATGTTGCGGTTCCATCGAGCGCTCCTCGCTCCGCGCACGATCCGGCTCGGTCGAGAACCCTGGCAAGGCAGTCGCGCAACCCTAGTCGTGGCGCGCGCCGTGGAGCACATCGAGAGCATGCGGGAGCAGGTCGGCAATCACATCCAGAGATTCGACCGCGCCACGGGGGCTGCCCGGCAGGTTGATGATAATCGTGCTACCGCAGATGCCCGCCGCGCTCCGCGAAAGAATCGCTCGCGGAGTCTTCTTATGTCCCTCGGTCCGCATCAACTCCGGAAGACCGGGAATCAGCCGGTCCGAAACCGCCATCGTCGCCTCCGGTGTCACGTCTCGCGGCCCAAGCCCTGTGCCGCCGGTCGTCAGGATCACGTCGGCGACGTTTGAATCCGACACCTGCTTCAGATATCTCTCAATCGCTCCCCGATCGTCGGCCAGTACCGAGCGGGCCACAATTGTCCAGCCGATCGCCAGGCACCGATCCGCTACCAGCGATCCCGAACGGTCTTCCGCCTTGCCGCCGGATACCGAATCACTGATCGTGAGAATGGAGACGCGCATAGTGGCGGTCGCATCGAGGCGCTCTAGCCTTCGGAAGCTTCGACGTCTTGCGGAACGCCTTCACCTTCGCTATGTCCTTCATCCATCAGGCGGAGCGCTTCCATTAAAAGGCCCGTCGTCGTCCGGGAAATGGTCGAGCGGTCCGGCGCCGCGTTGAAATCGATCTCGAAGTCCCCATCCGGCCACCGCACGGCCTGAAACACGGCCGCTTCGCCTTCGAGCGCTCCCAGCCGCGCGTCCCTGCACTGTCCGGCGGCGAAGAAAAGCTCGCAGTTTTGATCCCCGTGACGAATCGTCAACCGGCAGGACTTCTGCCCCATCTCGAGCGACTGCATTAGATCGAGGATGCTCATCTCCTCGAGCCGACCCTGAATTACGCCCGGACGCACGGCGCGCTTCTGCAGCTTCTCGAGCTGCAGCCGATCGATGACTTTCTTCGCGCGTCGCACGAAGTCTTTGAGGAAAAACGGCTTGGTGACGAACTCCTCCACGCCTTCGAGCATCGGCCGCAGCGTCTCCTCGATATCGCTTCGGCTGGCAAGAAAGACGAACGGAATCTGCTTGGTCTGCTGGCGCCCGCGCAGCTTTTCGTAAAGCTTGCGGCCATCAAGACCGGGCATGCGATAGTCGCAAATCACCAAATCCGGGGGATCGTCGACAATTCTGAGCAGCGCGTCGGCGCCATCGGCTGCTGCGTGCGTGTCGCAATGCGGCGAAAGCCCTCTCATCAACAGGTCGAGAATCAGCGCATTATCATCGACGACCAGGACTTTGACATCCTTCGCGTGCGTCATTACTTCCCACGCTTCCGAGAACGTGTATACGAGCCGCTCCTCCCGCCGGATTTCTTCACCAGATGCAGCTCCCCGATCTCCATACCGCGCTCGAGTGCCTTGCACATGTCGTAGATCGTCAGCGCCGCTACCGACGCGGCAACTAGCGCTTCCATCTCGACGCCGGTGGGCCCCGTGGCCGTTGTTTCCGAAGTGATCTCGATTCCATTCTGGCACAGCTTGGCGCTCACTTCCACGTGAGTCAAGGCCAGGGGGTGACAAAGCGGAATCAGCTCCGACGTGCGCTTGGCCGCGGTGATTCCGGCGATGCGCGCGATCTCAAGCGGGTTCCCCTTCGGCGATTTCAGCCGCCGCACGCTTGCTACGGTCGCGCGCTGCATGCGGACGAACGCGTGGGCCACCGCGGTGCGCGCAGTCGCCGGCTTGGTGGTCACGTCCACCATGCGGACGCGACCCTTCCGGTCATAGTGCGATAGCTTTCTCGTCAAAACTGGCAGCCCTAAAATACCCCGCGACGCATCAGCACATCCACCCATTCGCCCGCTTCCAGGCTCAACTTGGATTCGTGCACGACCAGGAAGCAATTCCCGCGCACGACCGCGCCCATATCCCCTGACCCCTCCCACAGGAGCACTTCAACGGCCGGGAAACCGCCCTGCCAGCCGACGCGTGCCGGAAGAAAATGCGCGACCGCCGCTTTTTCGTCGACCCGGTGCCCCAGCCTCGCCTTGAACAATGGCAGCGGCTGCGGCTGATGCCCGCTCAGCAATTCGATGGCCGGAGTGGCGAACAGCTCGAACGTCACCATCGCAGAAACCGGATTCCCCGGCAGGCCGAAGACCGGCTTCCCATGGCACCAGCCGAAAACGGCGGGTCTCCCCGGTCGTATCGCCACCGCGTCGAAGAAAAATTCAGCGCCAAGTTCGCCGAGAACCTGCTCGACGAGGTCGTACGCCCCGACCGAAACGCCGCCGCTCATAACCAGGATATCGGAATCGAGACTCTGTTCGATTCGCGCCCGGAGCTTGGAGACCTCATCCGCTGCACTGCCGTACATCACCGGTTCTCCCCCCGAGAGCGCCACTTGCGCGGAGAGAGAGACGTTGTTGCTGTTGCGAATCTGGTAGAGACCGGGAACCTGCTCACACTCGACAAGCTCGTCGCCGGTCGACAGGATACCGACCCGGGGGCGGCGAACGACGGCGAGGCGAAGATGCCCCACCTCCGCCGACACCGCGAGTTCCGCGTAGCTGAGCCGAGTACCACGCGGGACCATCACTTCCCCGGCCCGCGCCTCGGCTCCGGCGAGAACGAAATTCTGCCCCGCACGAGCGGGCGGCTCAAAGACGATGAAGTCGCCGTCGGGATGCGTGTACTCCTGCATCACCACTGCATTGGCGCCCCGCGGCACAGGCGCACCGGTGAGGATCCGCACGCATTCGCCAGCCTCCACGCCGCCGTCAAAGGCCATTCCTGCTCGGCTTTCGCCGATCAGACGCAGCTTCGCGCCGGGAAGCACCAAATCGGAGGAGCGCGCAGCGAATCCATCGCGTATCGAGCGGTCAAACGGGGGGTAGTTGCGGTCGGCGATAACGTCCTCGGCGAGAATGCGGCCCAGCGCCAGGGACGGCTGCGGGGAGAGATCGACTGTCTCGGTTCCGAGCGCGGCCGCGCGCGCGGCCACAACCTCGATCACCTTTGTGCGCGCCGCTTCGAAGGAAAGCATAGCCGGCTAGAGCCAAGTTGCGAGCATCGTTCCTTGCGGAACGATTGTAGCGTCGCGTTCGGGGCCGGTCGAGATCATTCCAATCTCGACCTCCAGCTCGTCGGAGACGAAACTCAGGTAGTCGCGGGCGGCGGCAGGCAGATCCTTGACCTCGCGAATGCCCGGCGTAGGTTTTCGCCACCCCCGCAGCGTGCGGTATTCCGGCTCAATCTGCGCCAGCGTTTCGACGTCAGGCGGCATCTCCACGATGGGCTGACCCTTGTAACGATAGCCGCTGCAAACCTTGATTTCCCCCTGCTCGTCGAAAACATCCAGCTTCGTCACCACGAGCGAGTCGATCCCATTGAGCATCTTTGCGTAGCGCAGAACAACCAGATCGAGCCACCCGCACCGACGGGGCCGCCCGGTGACCGCACCGAACTCGTTTCCGCGGGTCCGGACTTCGTGGGCGTCCAGGTCAGGCATCTCGGTAGGAAAAGGGCCGCTGCCGACGCGCGTCGTGTACGCCTTTGTCACGCCCGCGACTCCGATCAGCCGGGTCGGAGCAACGCCCAGACCCGGCGCTGCGCCTCCCGAAGTAGCGTTCGAGGACGTGACGTAAGGATACGTCCCGTGGTCGATATCCAGCATGGTGCCCTGTGCGCCCTCAAAAAGCACCGATTCGCCGCGCTCCAGCGCGTCGTAGAGAAGGACGGAGGTGTCCGCCACGAGTCCGCGAATGTGCGCCCCGATTTCAAGATACTGCTCGAGCAGTCCGCTCGTCTCGAGCGGGTGGCCGTAGGCAGCACTGCTGATCACGTTCTTCTCCGCGACGACGCGCTCGAGTCTTTCTCGAAATCGATCCGGATCGAGCAGATCGCATACGCGAATTCCGCGCCGGGCCATTTTATCTTCGTAGGCAGGGCCGATCCCGCGCGACGTGGTCCCGATTTTCGCTGCACCCCGTGCGGCCTCTGCGGCCTTGTCCATCTCCCGGTGGTAGGGAAAAATCACGTGCGCGCGATTGCTTAGAAACAACCGGCCGCGCACGTCGATTCCGGACTTTTTGAGATTCTCGAGTTCGGCCACGAGCGCGATCGGATCTACAACCGTGCCGCATCCGATGACCGCTTTCTTGTCCGGCCGAAGGATGCCGCTCGGGATCAGTTGCAGGACGAAGCGGTGATTGTCGAAAATGACCGTGTGCCCGGCGTTGTGCCCGCCGGCATAGCGCGCCGTGTAGTCAAACGACGAGGCCAGATAGTCGACGACCTTGCCTTTTCCCTCGTCTCCCCATTGCGCGCCCACCACGGCGACTGCTTTCGTTCGGGTCTTCTCGGCCACTCTAGACACCCCGCGACTCGACAGAACGCACTCTGCCTGCTCCAATTCAAACCTGAAACGCTACAGGAGGGCTCAACCTGCGAACGCCAATTCCCAATCCTACTCTGCGCCTGCCTAGAAAACAAGGGCCCGCCTAAGCTCGTCTCTTGCGGCGAAAACAGTCCCAGGCGTGGTCGTTGACCATGCCCACAGCCTGCATGAACGCGTAGCAGATCAACGAGCCGACAAAACGGAAACCGCGATTCCTTAGCTCCTTGCTCATCGCGTCGGATTCGGTGGTTCGAGTGGGTGGCGGCCCTGAAGATCGCCGGGACGGCTTCAGAGAACGCGAGCGAGCGAACTGCCAGATATAGCGATCGAAGGTTCCGAATTCGTTTTGCACGGCCAGATATGCCCGCGCATTGGAAATCGTCGCAGCAATTTTCAAACGGTTTCGCACGATTCCAGGATTGGCCAGAAGTTGGCGCACCTTCCGGCGGTCGTATCGCGCAATCTTTACAGGATCAAACTGATCGAATGCCTGTCGGTAGTTTTCCCTCTTCTTGAGGATCGTTTCCCAGCTCAACCCGGCCTGCGCGCCCTCCAGGACAAGGAACTCAAACAGCTTCCGGTCGTCATGAAGCGGAACACCCCATTCCCGGTCGTGATACTCGATCATGGCCGGGCTTTTCGCCCAATGGCATCGCGACGTCTGCTTTGATCTGGCTGACATGTTCGCTCAAGGCCCGCTCCTGACGCTAAGCGCTATTCGGGCGTTCGCGGCCGGCGGCCACCAAGCATCGCGGACAGAGACAATCTGCGTAGCCCTCGCGCAGCTCAAGCAGACGAGGTCCATCGAGATGCACGTCCTGGCACCAGCAATGTTCAGAGTCCGCGCAACAGGCGAAGCTTTCTCCACAGGCTCCGCAGGTCTTCCGTGACTCTGTCGCCGACCGAGCCAATTGGGGCTCTCGCTGATTGGAATTCACGTCGTCTCCGCCGCTCGTTCGACCATCGAAGTCCCGATCGAACGGTCGATTGGCCAGGAGAGTTTGCTTCCTGTGGGACCGCGCCTAGGCAATGTGGCGCGCGAGGACCTTCACGATCTGGTCTTTGCCCACCGCGCCCACGATCTGATCGGCTACCTCGCCGCCCTTGAAGACCAGCAAAGTGGGAATGCCACGAATGTTGTACTTCCCTGCGGCGTCCATATTCTCGTCGACGTTCAGCTTCACGACCTTCACCTTGCCCGCATTCTCGCGAGCAATCTCCTCGACCGTGGGAGTCAGCATGTGGCATGGGCGGCACCAGTCGGCCCAGAAATCCACCAGCACGGGCTGAATCTTGCTCGCGTCGATCACGTCGGCCTGAAAGCTCGCGTCGCTCACTGCTTGTATGTTTTCTGCCATTGTTTTCCTTGTTGCGCCCGGCCGGCTCTAGGCTGAGACCAAGCGCTACACTTTAGATGATGCAGCAACCCTCGGGATTCGCGACCTTTTAGCCGTTTCGTACAAAGTGACATACTCGGCCGCCGAAACCCGCCAGGAGAAATCCTTGGCCATGCCGTTCGCCTGCAATCGCTGCCACGCCTTCCGGTCGCGGTAGGTCCTGATTGCGGTGCGGACGCTCTCGACGAGCGCCTGGCCCGTGTATTCGTAGAACTTGAACCCGGTCCCTTGCTTCGTGCCCGGGTCGAAGTTCTGAATCGTATCATCGAGGCCGCCGGTCGCACGCACGATCGGCACCGTCCCATAGCGCAAGCTGTAAATTTGATTCAGCCCGCAAGGCTCGTAGCGCGAGGGCATCAGGAACATATCCGCGCCAGCCTCGATCCGGTGCGCCAGAGCGTCGTCGTATCCGATCCTCACGCCCACCCTCTCCGGGAAGTGCGCCGCGAGCTGTTCGAAGAGCCGTTCGTACTCCGGCTGGCCCGTGCCGATTGCCACGATAGCCAGATCTTCCTTCATGAAATCTCCCGATCCCTCCGCGATCAAGTCGAATCCCTTCTGATCGGCGAACCGCGATACGATCCCGATTAACGGCCGGTCCAGATTCTCCTCCGGCAGCCCAAATAAATCGAGCAGATTCTTCTTGCAGGCCTTCTTCCCTTCCAAATTGTCGATGGAATAGTTCTGGGCGATGAACTTGTCGGCCTCCGGACTCCAGGTGCCGTAGTCGGCGCCATTCAGGATCCCCACAAGGCGCTCGGCACGGCTGCGGATCACGCCGTCAAGGCCATAGCCGAATTCCGGCGTCTCGATCTCTTTCGCGTAGCGGCGGCTGACCGTGGCGAGGTAGTCCGAGAACAGCAAGCCGCCCTTGAGGAAGTTTACCTCCCCATAGAATTCGAGCGCGTCGATCGCGAACAGGTGGTCCGGCAGCCCGATCTCTCGCAGCTTCGTTCGAGGGAACAAGCCCTGGTAGGCGAGGTTGTGAATCGTCAAAACCACCGGCAGCGAATGTACGACGGGATCGATCGCGTACTGCGTGCGCAGCAGCACCGGCACCAGCGCCGACTGCCAGTCATGGCAATGAATCACGTCAGGCAGCCAGATGCGCTTCGTGAATTCAATCGCCACCCGCGAAAACTCGGTGAAGCGTTCCGCGTTGTCCGGATAATCGCCAGATCGATCCCCGTAGAGTTGCGCTCGATCGAAATACCCTGGGTCGTCCACGAAAAAATACCGGACGCCGTCGACCGAGGGCCCCTCGGCAATCGCAGGGAATCGCAGTTGATCGCCGAGCGCGACCGTAACGGCTGAAACCAGCACCGAGGTTATCTGGTTGCCGCGGTACCGCGGCAGGAGAACAGCGACCTCGTGACCCATTTCCCGCAGCGCTTTGGGGAGCGCCTCGATCACATCTGCGAGGCCGCCGGTCTTCGAGTACGGCAATCCTTCCGAGCATACGAACAGGATTTTCACAAGACGTTGACTAAACCAGAGACGGTAGCGGATCACCCGAGCTTCGTCAAGCCGGTCTCCCGAGCCCGGGCTGACAAATCGATCGTCACAACCGATGCGCCATGCCGTCTCCTGGAAGCCCATTTGGGCCCGATGGCCCGGCGTTGCTACACTCGGCGTGGCCATGACCCGACAGCGGTTGGGACAACATTTCCTGGGAAATCCCGTTTGGCAGAAGCGAATTTTCGAAACCCTGCCTCAAAACGCCGGCGACGTATGGATCGAAATCGGCGCAGGACACGGCGAGATGACGCATCTGCTGGCCGCGGACGGCCGCCGTGTGGTTGCGATCGAGAGGGATCGACGGCTGGTCGAAGGGTTGCGCCAACTCATGCGGGAGAGACCGGAGGAATGGCGCGGGGCCGAGGTCGTCCATGGCGACATCCTGGCGCTCGATCTGCGCAGACTGGCCAGCGACAAGATTCGTGTCTACGGCAACCTGCCCTATTACATCACCTCACCCATCCTGCATCGCCTTTTCCGCTCCGCCGATCAGATTGACTCCATGCACTTCGTCATTCAATTCGAGGTCGCGGCGCGGATCCGAGCGCGCCCCGGGTCGGGCGAATACGGGTATCTTTCGGTCGCCTGCCAGTACTACACCCGGCCTGAAATTGTGATGCGTATTCCGCCGGGCGCTTTTCGCCCTGCGCCGCGAGTCAGTTCGGCGCTGCTGCGAATGATGCTGCCGGGCGGAGGCGAGTCGCTCGGTGTGGTTGACGAAAAGGGCTTCCTTGAATTCGTGCAGGCTTGCTTCGGGCAGAAGCGCAAGACTCTGTGGAACAATCTGCGCGGGACCACATCGGATGAACTCTTTCGCCAGGCGCTCGAGGCCTGCGGCCTTCGCCCCGACGTTCGAGCCGAACAGCTCACACTCGCGCAGTTCCGAGCGCTCTTCACCCTGCTCAGATGAACGCTCGCCGAAGCTCCCGAGTCGCCGCTTAGCGATCCTCGACGACGGAGCGCAGTCGGTCGGGGAAATCAGTCATGATGCCGTCGACGCCGGCGTCAATCACCGCGCGCATTTCCTCGGCAAGATTCACCGTCCAGGTCACCACTTGCAGGTCCGCGCGATGAGCCTGCTCGACAAGCTCCGGTGTGACCGTCGATGAGCGGGGGCATAGCTGTCGCGCTCCCGCGTCGAGGACAGTCTTCACGGAATCGGGTTTGGCGTCGTCGACGAGCAGCCCCATCATGATCGTACGATCGATCCGACGGATCGCCGCGAGAGTCGACGGATCGAATGAAATGACGATCGTGCGCGCGGCATTCTCCGCACTTCGAAGGGCACTTACGAGCGAGGAGTGCATTCCCCAGGCCGCATCATATTTCACCTCCAGATAGAAAACGACATCATGCTCGCGGCCGAAAGCGAGAACTTCCTCAATCGTGGGAATCCGCTCGCCCGCATATGTCCGGTCATACCACCGCCCGGCGTCGACCTTGCGAAGCTCCGCCAGAGTGAAGTCGTGAACTGCACCGTGGCCGTTGGTCGAACGCTCGAGCGTGCTGTCGTGAATCGCGACAAACCGGGCGTCGCGCGTGAGACGAAGGTCGGTCTCGATGAACCCGGCGCCGAGTTCAACCGCGCGTTTGAAAGCCGCGAGTGTGTTCTCAGGCGCGTGGCCTGAGGCGCCGCGATGGGCAATGATCCAGGGCGCTCGCATTCTCGACATCCTAGCAGATCGCAGGAGTCCTGCCGCGGCCTGGGTTCGGGTCCATTCTCGCGACCGATTCAGGCGTCATCTTTGTGACCGGATCGTCTCTCGACGACGAGGGTACTGCCCGGGCGTGGGCCTTTTGGCCTGGCCTTGCTAGTACCTGCAAACGTCTCCGCAAACAGGACAATGTTAGGCTCACTAGAGAAACTCGTTCGACGCCGGGGCCCGGAATCGCTCACTCCTGCCGCGTCGCCCCGGCCACGCTCTCTATCCGTCTTCGTTGCTTGGATATAGCCGCCGCCCTAGGAGGGTTGTCCGTCTTGATTTTGGTGGGCGGATTGCGCATCATGTTGCGCGGGTAGGCATCCTAAATTTCCCGATCCGACTTTCGGCAAGAATCAGGCGGCGATTTCGAATGTATTCCGTCGAGAGCTGAATTGCATGATTCGTAAGCTCTCGGGGACGGTAGAGCGGTTCAGGCCAGCGCGGGCTATCCGCGGTTAGCAAGGGCGAGTGCCCGCCTGAAGTCAATTGCCGGCAACAGTTCGCCGTGGCAGTAAAGGAGCAGAGTTGATGGCAGGCAGCGGCGCGGTACTTGAGGCAATCTGGCGGATCGATCCTCGCTCGGAGGGGATTTGCC
>DATMRE010000026.1:0-6830 GCA_035566475.1 Verrucomicrobiia bacterium
AGGTGGTAGGCAAGCGCCTCGACGATCTCACGATCCAAAAAATCCAGCATGACCGGACGCTGGTCGATCAGCGTCACCTCCACGCCCAACGCCGCGAGGAAGGATGCGTACTCGAGTCCGACGACGCCCGCCCCTACGACGATGAGGTCCGGCGGCAGGCCGCCGAGGCCCGTAAACTCGTCGGTATCCACGATGCGTTTGCCGTCGAAAGGAATGTCCGGATTGCGCGCGGGCCGGGTGCCGCACGCGATCAGAATGTGCTCGCCCCGAATCGCGATCTTCTCACCCTCACCCTGGACTTCGATCGTGTGCGGATCGGCAAAATGCGCCGTTCCCTGAAAAATTGTGATGCCGTTTCGCTTCAGCTGTGCGCGGATGACTTCGGTCTCCCTGGCGACGATGCTTCCCACGCGAAACGAAAGATCCTGAACCGAAATGTTGCCATTCCCACCCCGATTGCTGTGGCGGAAGAAGGTCTTCACCGCAATCCCGGTCAATTGAAAAATCGCTTCGCGAATGCTCTTGCTCGGGATCGTGCCCGTGTGAACGCACCCGCCGCCGATCATGAGAGTGCGGTCAATCACGGCCACGCGCTTGCGCAGCTTGGCGGCGCAGATGGCGCCCTTTTGTCCGGCCGGTCCGCTGCCGATCACGATAAGGTCAAATAGCTGGTTGCTCATGAGAGGGAATACTCTAGCGCTATCCGCGATCGTGCACAACGCCAGCAATGCCTCCCACTTCGCTCAAAACAACGCGTTCGAGAACTCCGTCTCCTCGAACTGGCGCGGAAGGCGATACTTTACAGAAGTATGAACGCAAAAAGTGAATCGCGACTCGCCGACAGATGAAAGTCAGCCCGCGCTAGAATCGGATTCGCGGACGATGCTCCGCTCGGTGGTCGAGAGTCTGCTCTCTCGCCGTGAAATCGAGTCGCCCTCCTCGCTCGTAGCTGAACACGACTTCTACACCCCGCTTCAGGCTAAGGTGATCAGGTCTACTTCTACTCGAACATCGCGTGGAAGCCGTGTGACCTCGACGGTCGAGCGCGCCGGTGGATTCGCCCGCAAATAGCGCGCGTATACTTCATTCATCGCCTCAAAATCGTTCATGTCTTTGAGATAGACCGTCGCCTTGACGGCCTTATCGAGCGACGATCCCGCCGCTTCAACAATCGCTTTCAGGTTTTCAAACACGCGCACCGTTTGCCGGGCAATGTCGCCTTCGACAATCTGTCCGGTCGCCGGATCGAAAGCAATTTGGCCGGCTGTGAAAATCAATCCATTGGCCTTGATTGCCTGGGAGTATGGGCCGATCGCTTTCGGCCCCTTCTCGGTTGAGATCACTTCCTTCACTTGGCCTCCTCAAGAGAATCGAGATGCGCTAGGTTCCCGAGTACCACAGGACCGTAGCCCGCAAGCGGCTACAGGGAGAGCTTGGCCAGTTCTTTGATGCTTCATTTCTCCGCGATGCCCGCTGCGCCCTCGTAGCGACGACGGAAATCCTGCGGAACGTCCATGTCATTGAGCCACACGCGAAACAGTTTCGCAAGGTCCCGTCCGCTCGACTGCTCGAGTGCCGATCGGAGGCTACTGTAATTAGCTTGCTGGCCGCGCAGCAGCGTAACCAGGTGCTGAAGACCGTCCCGCATCTGGCGCGGGCCGCAGGCGTCCTCGAGAGCCACATAAAATAGCGGAGCCTTCGCGAGCGCGATGCGGCGCTCCTCGGGTGGGTCACTCATCATCGTGATGGCGAGAGGTGTTTCCGTGGCCCGCCGGCGTGCTTCATCGTATTCGCGCAGGTATTCGGCGACCAGCCGGCGTCGGCCGGCGTCTCCCTTCCTGGCCGTTTCGACGACGATTGTCGCATATTCCGGCAGGCCCTCGCCCATTCCCAGGGCTGCATCGGGAGCTGCGAAAATCTGATCGCCGAACCAGTCATGTGCCAGCGCGTGGGTGACTCGTTCGAGAAATTCGTCGCTGTCCAGGCCGAGAGCCAGTGCGGCGGGATTTATCAGCGCTCCGCCCGGGAAGGGAGCCGCCGCGGGGCCTGCTTCACCGGTGATGTGCTCGTGCAACCCCGGCGCTTCGAGCACGTGCGGGGCCCCGATGTTCCTGTCGAGTGGGCCGAAGTCGGTTTGCAAGACGTTCCAAACTGCGGTGATTTGCGCGACCGCGCCCGACGGATCCTGCGCGAGCGGCTCGAGCGTCCAGAATACCCCGTCGCCCGATGTGTGCTTCGATGATGACTCGACGTAGCGGCCGGCCGCGACGAAGGGCGGCAGATCCTGCTTGCGCAGCTCGAACCGGTATTCGATTTCATCGCCGCTCCGCACCCGGCGAGCAAGGGTGCCCCTTGCCAACAAGCGAAAACGCTCCGGCACGCGAACGCTGAAGATCGTACGATCCGGTCTGCTCGGATAGCCGGCGAACGGATGATTCGGAGGCTCGGGCCGGGGAGACCAGCCACGGGAGCCGAGATGAAAGCTGTCTTCGCTGACAGTAATCCGGGCGCCCGAATCTTCCGGGGAGCTCAGTGAGTATTCGATCAGCAGTTCGCGCGACTGCTTGCGCGTCCAGGGAGGGTCAAACGGAATGCGAAAAGTGCTCCGTGCTGCCTCCTGTCGATATCCCGGAGGCGGGTTCGCGGGGGTCGCCTCGCGGCCATCGACTTCCACTCGGAGATGTTTTCTACCGAAGAATCTCTCGTCCGGAAAGCTCACATCGACAATATCCAAATCGCCGTTGCCCGAGTTCTCAAGCGTATACCGGGCGCGGATCCGCAACTCCGGTGGCTGGCCGATAACGAATCGAACTTCTCGCGATTCCTTCACGATGCGGTACCCCTCGGTGAGTGGCACAGCGCATGCCCATTGACAGAGTGTAGAACCGATCAACAGAAGAGTGGCCAAACGCGAACGCAGGACCTTGGGGTTCAAGATAAAACGATTCTACCGGTCCCGAGCGAGGCCGGAAAGCTGGAAAACCGTCGAGCGAAACGAGTGAGAACCAGGCCGGTCAAGAACTGGCGAAGCGGCGGAGGATCGCGGCATCGTTCGCGCCATGGCGCCGGAACGAGAGAATGGCGTCTGCCTGGGTATCAGGAACTCCGCGTCGCGCCAGTTCAAGAAGTGTCGATTCACGGAGGCCAGTGTTCTTCATGCCGGCGAGCGAAGCCCCGGAAAGCACCGGTTTGCCTTCTGAGTGGTGACGGGCCACGGCGAGAAGAGTTTCATCTGAAAGTCCTGCCAGTCGCATCGCCTGGAGCTCGCCGACTCCGAGTCCCAGTTGGTTCAGTCTTGCAAGTTCTAGAATGGCGTCCTCGCCCATGCCCACCTGGACCAATCCCGCAATCGCATCTCCGGCCTTGAACACCTGACCGCCGAGGTGAAATATCCGGATCGCCTGGACGCAAGCCGCATCCCGAAATCCGCCCTGCCGCGCCTTGGCAATCTCGGTGATTTCAGGGCTCGTGATCCTGAGCGTCTTTAGCTGCTGGATGCTGTCGTAGCCCATGCCCGCAGTATCAAGAGCCGTGGTGCCAATGGGCAGGATTCCATGACAACCCGAGGCAATGAGTGCGAGCGCGACGAGTACAACAACGGACACAAGCGAGCGGGGCTCGGAGGTGTCCCGGCGGGAGCCGCACGCCGAACAGTTTGCCAGAGAATCCCCCATACATCTCATTGTACAGGTCTCAGAGGGGAACGGCGCACGGTGTCGCGGAAGGATTACCGGCTCGGGCGGGCCCGATCGGTCGAGCGCGTGTCAGACGTTGTAGACGCGCTCGATATCGAAGACGCCCGGGATGCGCCGGATCCCGGCGAGAATGTACTCGAGCTGCTTCCGGTCACGCACGTCGAGCGCCACTTCGATCCGCGCGCGCGTGTTGTCGGTGCCGCCGCTCTCGAATGTGCGGATGTTCGCGCCCGTCTCGCTGATGACGCTGGTTATGCTGGCCAGCATCCCGGGACGGTCCTCGGTGAAAATACGCACGCGAGCCGGAAACGTGGCGTGAGTGGTCGAGGCCCATTCGACCGGGATGCGTCGATCGGTTTCATAGAGCAGATTCTCGACATTGGGGCAATTCTTGCTGTGCACGGCAATACCACGTCCTCGAGTGACGTAGCCGATGATGTCGTCGCCTGGAATCGGATTGCAGCATTTCGAGCGGTACACCATCAGGTCGTCGTGACCGCGGACGAGGATCGCCGCATCGTCGAGGCCGAGCATCCGCTTGACGGTGGCTCCGAGTTTCGGCCGTTCCTCCGAGGTCGGCTCAGCGGCAGGCTTGCCCGTCGCCTTGGCGAGCACCTGGCGAGCAGACCATTTGCCGTACCCAAGGTCGGCATAAAGGTCCTCAACGCGCGAGCAGCCGTAGTCGGAGGCGACGCGCTGCCATTCCGCATCAGAGATTTTCTTCAGGGTCACGCCTGAGTGGCGCGCTTCTTTCTCAAGCAGTCGGCGCCCGACGTCGGTTGCCTCCTCACGCTCGTGCAGATTGATCCATTGCTTGATCTTGCTGCGGGCGCGCGAGGTGTGGATGAAAGAAAGCCAGTCGCGCGACGGCGCATGCCCCTTCTGCACCATGATTTCAACGACGTCGCCGTTGGCAAGCGCGTGGCGCAAAGGGACCATCTCGCCGTTCACCTTCGCGCCCGTGCACTGGTGTCCGATCTCGGTGTGCACGGCGTAGGCAAAATCAATCGGTGTGGCGCCGCGCGGCAAAACGACGACGCGCCCCTTCGGGGTGAACGTGTATACCTCCTCCGGGTAGAGGTCGACGCGCAGCGTCGAGAGGAACTCGCTCGGCTCCTGCATCTCCTGAACCCACTCGATCAAATGCCGCATCCAGACGATGCGCTGGTCGTCTGCCGATGTTGCTGTCTCGCGGCCGTCCTTGTACTTCCAGTGGGCCGCGACGCCCTGCTCGGCGATTCGGTGCATCTCCTGCGTGCGGATCTGAACCTCGAAGGGCTGCCCGGCGTGAATCACCGTGGTATGAAGCGACTGATAGAGATTCGGTCTCGGCATCGCGATGTAATCCTTGAATCGGCCCGGAACCGGCCTCCAGATCTGGTGGATCACACCGAGTGCGGCGTAGCAGTTTTTCACTGTGTCGGTGATTACGCGCACGGCCATGAGATCGTAAACCTGGTCGAGCATGCGCTGCTGCTTCTGGATTTTCAGGTGCAGCGAGTAGATTCGCTTAATCCGGCCCTCGACTTCGGCGGGGATGCCGCTTTCGACCATTTTATCCCGGATCTCGTCCTGGACTTCGACCAGGAATTTGTCGAAGACCTTCTGCTTGCTAGCCAGTTTCTTCTGCAGCTCGAGAAATGCTTCGGGCTCAAGATAGCGAAACGCGAGGTCCTCCAGTTCGCCGCGGATGAGGCCCATGCCCAGCCGATTGGCAACCGGTGCATAGATGTCGAGTGTTTCGCGGGCGATGCGCTGCTGCCGCTCGGGCTCGAGAAATTCAAGCGTGCGCATGTTGTGCAGGCGGTCCGCGAGCTTCACCATTACGACCCGGACATCGTTCACCATGGCGAGAAGCATCTTTCGTACGTTCTCCGCCTGGCGGTCTTCCGGGGCCAGCAGATCGAGCCGGCTGATCTTCGTCACGCCTTCAACGAGTCGGGCGACATCAGGGCCGAACTGCTGGGAGATCAGCTCGATCGGACTCTTGGTGTCTTCGATGACATCGTGGAGAAGCGCGGCGCAGATTGAAGTCACGTCGAGCTTCATATCTGCAAGCAGATGCGCAACCTCGAGCGGGTGCGAGAGGTATGGCTCGCCCGAGAGGCGCGTCTGTGTTTTGTGCTGGTCTGCTGCGAAGTCATAAGCGCGGCGGAGCAAGGCGAAGTCGTCGCCTGGACGGTTCTTCCGCACCTTGTCCACCAGTTCGACGAAGCGCAGATCTACGCTACGCCGTGCCGCAGGGTTAATCACCAGTTTGCCCGCTGGGTCCATATCCACTGCCTAGTCTAATCCCGCGCACTGCCACCTGCGAGAGTTTCTCTCAAACTGAGGTGCCGGCAAGCTCAACCCAGGCCGAGCGCCCCGACACACGATCGAGCACGGCGCCGAACAATGCCGAGCTGAACGGCGGCGCTACGTGTGAGTCTTCGAGGGCCTTCCCCACCTCGCGGCCTCGGCCAGAGTGACCGTTCTGCTCGTCGAGCAAGCCGGGACGGTTCGCGCCGTGCCGCTCTCTTGGAGTTCGATCGGACGGCCTCGGGAGAATCGCCTCATCGTGTTAGACGTCTGGTTATGTCCTGAATCGTTATCTATTTCCCACGTCGAACACTGTTTCAGGTCTCGGATCAAGAATTCTTCAAGCGCAGCGGAGAATTAACAGCCGTGTCACCAACGCGCAACCGGAAGCCGCTATGAATGCCACGGAGGTTTTCCAATGATAGACAAACCAAGGGTCAGAGCTCTCGCAAGCGCTCTCGTCCTGGCAGTCTTGTTGGGCCCGGCGGCGTATCCGCAGAGCCCGCCGCGTATCGGCGAACAGCATGGTATTCGCCACGTTCTACTGATCAGCATCGACGGGATGCACCCGCTCGACTACGTCAACTGTACGAGCGGGATCCCGGGCGTGAACGGGGGGTTACCCTACTGTCCAAATCTAGCCGCTCTCGGACAGAACGGCGTCAACTACCTGGACGCTAATGCTTCGAAGCCGTCAGATTCGTTTCCTGGATTGATGGCACTGGTGACGGGCGGCTCGCCACGCACGGTCGGCGCATTTTACGATGTCGCCTATGACCGTTCACTCGATCCGCCCGCGAAGACGACCGGTAATGGAGTGGCTGCAGGTCACTGCAC
>DATMRE010000027.1:0-18995 GCA_035566475.1 Verrucomicrobiia bacterium
AGAGGCTGTCGGGAAAGAGCTCCCCGACCCGCTCGGGGGTCGCGTCGGTTGAAACGTCGAAATCCTCCGGTTCTCGCCCCAGCAGAATGTCGCGCACACACCCGCCGACCAGATATGCCTGATAGCCTGCTCCTCTCAATCGTCGGCAGATCACGCGAGCGAGCTCGGAGGCGTTCATAGCGGAATTATGAGGGAAATCGGCGATGGTTAAAAGCCGCGCCAGGCCTTCGGTCGCTCAGTCGGGTCGGACCGGCCGGCCGATGTGTTCCTTGGCGGGCGCCCCACGGACAGGGAAGGCGGATCACGCCTCGAGCGATTCGCGAGTGAACTCCCGAGCTGGACCTTCGAGAAACCGAATCGATCGCGGAGGCGATCGGTCGCGCGTGCCAGCCGTTCGAGCCCTTCGTCGCGGCCCGGATCTAGGAGCTCGAGCTGTCCCGAGGCTCCTGAAAACGACGAGAGCTCGACGCCCGCAAGGCGCACCATCCGGTCGCCGCTTGAAGCGCGGGAGAATAGCTCGCGAAGGGCTCCGAGAAAGATGCTGTCGAGGTCAGAAGGCCGGGCGAGAGTTTGGCTTCGCGTGATCGTCGTGAAATCGGCGTAGCGGAGAGTGAGTGTAACTCGACCGGCGTGAAGTCCGGCGTCGCGCAGCCGCTTCGAGGCCCTCTGGCACAGGAAGCTGATCGCCGATTCCAGACGCTCGCGGTCATTCGTGTCGCGAATGAATGTCTGATTGTGCGAGAGCGACTTCGGCTCGGAATCCAGGGAGAATTCATAAGAATCAATTCCGCGCGCCTTCCCGAAAAGCGCCGTGCCCAGGCGACCGAAGTTATCTTCGAGTGATCGAGCCGGGACCGCCTGCAGTTGCGCGATGGTGCGGATGCCGAGACCGCCGAGCGCAGCTTCGGTCACTCTGCCGATTCCGGGAATTCTCGAGACGGCGAGGGGGGCCAGAAAGGCGGCCTCGCTCCCTCGAGGAACCCAGACGAGCCCGCGCGGTTTGGCCTGATCGCTCGCCACTTTGGCGACCAGGCGGGTCGCTCCAAGCCCGCCCGAGCAGGCCAGGCCCGTGGTTGCCGTAATCTCGCGCAGCAGCCTGTCGGAAGCGGCGAGGGGAGGGCCGAGCAGCCGCTCTGTTCCGGCGAGATCGAGATAGGCTTCATCGATGGACACCATTTCGACCTCGGGCGAATATCTTGCGAGGATCGTCCCGACCCGCTCGCTAAAGCGGCCGTAGAGATCATGGTGGCCATCGAGAAAAACCGCCTGCGGACAGAGCCTCCGGGCGGTTCTGAGCGGCATGGCCGAGTGAACACCGAAGCGCCGGGCTTCGTAGCTCGCCGAGGTAACCACGCCGCGCTCGTCACTCTGCCCGCCGACGACAACCGGCAGGCCCCGGAGTTCGGGCCGCGCGAGTAGCTCGACGGAGACAAAAAAAGCGTCCATGTCGATGTGCAGGATCGAGCAAGAGAGATCAGCGGGCGCGGCCGTCGCTCGGTCGCAATTCGCGCGGAAATGCGCGAGCGTCCGCACTAGGCGCGCTCCGAGGTGACGACGCGCGGGATGCCGGCGAGGTCCGGGGTGATGGCGAGATTCCTCCAGCCGGTCTGCCGGGCGAAGATCGACCGGACGTGGTCGGCCGAATTGTGGCCGAGCTCGAGGATCAGGATCCCCCCGGGCGGCAGGAGCGAACCTGCCTGCTCGATCAGCGGCGCATACATCTCCAAGCCCGTTGGTCCGCCGAAAAGGGCCGTGTGGGGCTCATACTCTCGGACTTCGCGGGGAAGCGTGGCCCAGCCGTCGCTCCCGACGTAGGGAGGATTGCTCACAATTAAGTTGAACCGGCGTGCTCGGTCGCTCGGCGCGGCTCGTTCGAGCAAGAGGGCCTCGAGCATGTTGGTCTCAAGAAAATGGACGCGATCACGAACGCCGTGACGGGCGGCATTGCGGCTCGCGACTTCAAGCGCGGCCCTCGAGATATCGGTTGCAATGATTTCGGCGTGCGGCAATTCGTGGGCGAGAGCCACGGCCAGGCAGCCGGAGCCGGTGCCGACGTCGGCGATGCGCCAGGGGGCGCTCGAAGCTCCGGTCTCGGGCCAGAGTTCGCTGCTGCGCGCGCCCAAGCGCTCGAGCGCGGCTTCGACTACATGTTCTGTCTCGGGGCGCGGAATCAGTACGGCCGGGGTGACCTCGAATCCGAGTCCCCAGAATTCCTGCTGGCCGCTGATGTACTGCGTTGGCTCGCCGGCAGAACGGCGAGCGATGAGAGCAAAATAGGCTTCCGCTGTGGCTGGATCGAGCGGCGCTTCGGGATGCGTGTGTAGCCAGGTGCGGTCGCGCCCGAGGGCGTGCATCAGGAGCAGTTCGGCGTCGAGCGCGTGTGAGGGGATCTCGGCGGCGCGGAGGCGATCGATCGCCTCCCGCAGTGCGGCACGCAACTCGATCGACTCTAAACCTCCCTCGCTCGGGCCCCCTGGCCCTCGGCCGGGAGCGAGCTGGCGATCACCCGGGGCGTCGATCATGCTTCGACGAGTTCCTGCTTCAGGCGCTCGGACTCGAAGTGCGTGACGAGCGCGTCGACGAGCGGCCCGAGCTTGCCGTCCATGACTTCGGTGAGCTGGTGGAGCGTGAAATTGATGCGATGGTCGGTGACGCGGTTCTGCGGATAGTTGTAGGTGCGGATTTTCTCGGAGCGGTCGCCGGTCTTGATCTGTCCGCGGCGCTCGGCGGCGATCGCCTCGTGCTGCTTGGTCTGCTCCATCTCGTAGAGGCGGGCCCGGAGAACGCGCATGGCTTTCGCGCGATTCTTGATCTGGGATTTCTCATCCTGCTGCGAGACCACGATGCCACTCGGGATGTGCGTGATGCGTACGGCCGAGTACGTCGTATTCACGGATTGCCCGCCGGGGCCGGATGAACAGAAGGTATCGATGCGCAAATCCTTCGCCTCGATCTTGATGTCGATGTCGTCGGCTTCCGGAAGCACGGCAACCGTCGCGGCGGAGGTATGAATGCGGCCTTGCTGCTCGGTGGCGGGAACGCGCTGGACACGGTGCACGCCGCTTTCGTATTTCAATTTGGAATAGACCTTGTGTCCTTGAATCGCGGCCACGATTTCCTTCGTGCCGCCGATCGATGAGGCCGAACTTCCCAGCACCTCGACACGCCAGCCCTGCGATTCGGCATAGCGCGAATACATCCGGAAAATCTCCCCAGCGAACAAAGAGGCCTCGTCGCCGCCCGTTCCGGCTCGGATCTCGACGATGACGTTCTTTTCGTCGTTCGGATCTTTCGGAATCAATAGCAGCTTCAGTTCGCGTTCGACGGCGTCGCGACGCGCCTCGAGCGCGTGCTGCTCGTCGTAAGCCATCTGCTTCATCTCGGCGTCGTCGGTCTCAACGAGCAACTGCTTCGCGCCCTCGAGCCCGCGCTCGATTTCCCTCCACTCGCGGTACTTTCCGACCATCTCGGCCATCTCCGCGTGGGTCTTCCTGAGCCTCTGGTAACGGCCGGAATCGCCGAGGATTTCCGGCCGAGAGAGCTGCTCGGTTATCTCCTCGTAGCGTGATTCGATATGGTCGAGTTTTTCAAACAACGTCAGGTTGGCCATCTCTCAGTCCGTCGGGCCGGATTGGCCCTGGCTTTCACACTCGACCGAGGCCGAGCGAGGTTCGGTCGATCGAACCGTCTGGTGTCGCGCCCGCCTCGCTCGCGCGCAATCGAGCGGGGTCTTCGAGCCCCGCGGCCCGCCGCCGCGGGCTCGGTTGACATCGGAACCCATTGATCTGCTCGTGACCTTCATCTCGATCCTCAATCCAAGTTCAACGATGCGATCACCGTTCTATCGACCCGCGTGGCCAACTGGTTTGGGAAACCGAGAGATCGCAGTTGAAATCGAATCCGGGGTGTACGGACGACTCGCTCGGGCCGAAGGCCCGCGCTACGCAAGGCGACAGGGAGCGCTAATAGAATGCCGTGAACATGACTGAATCTAAGGATAGCGGCAACCCCCGCGGGAGTCAACGAGGCTCGGGTGACACGGTTCGTCGGATGGCCAGTTGGCACAAGAAGGTCATGACCGATCGATCATCGGTTGAACGATCGCGAACGCGGTGGTAGCCTCACACGAGTAGCCGGCCGCAAGTCGGGGCCTTTGATGTCCTCTGGGGTTCCCCATCCGAATGCCGGGCGGTCCTCGGGTGCGCGCTAAGGAAACAAAACTCGATCGAACTCGCTCCGTTGAGGCGCAAGCGCTAGAGGCCGTGCGCCAGCTCCTTTCCGAACTGGGCGGTTCGCGCGGCCTCGAGGAACTAGCCGCGCGCGGAACCTCGGCTCACCTCGAACGCGAGCTCGGCCTTGGCAGCCTCGAGCGAGTTGAGCTGATGCTGCGCCTAGGCCAAGCCTGCGGCGTTCGCTTGCCCGACCGCGTGGTTTCCGAAGCCGAGACGACGCAGGACCTGATCGATGCAATTCTCCGGGGAGAGAGCGAGATCGAGGACGGCCACGCGGGACCGGTTCGGGCGGACCCACGAGAGAGAACCTCTGCCTCGTCGCGCGGCGAACGCACTCGTCTCGACGAGCAAATTCTGCGCGCTACGACGCTCACGGAAATTCTGCGGCTGCGCGGTGTCGGCGAGCCCGATCGCTCGCACATCCATCTCTACGAAGAAGGCGACGAGCCGCGCACAATCACGTTCGGAGAACTCTACGCCCGCGCGTCGGTCGTAGCCCGGGAACTGCTCGGTCGAGGTCTCGAACCCGGCCAGACCGTTGGAATCATGCTCCCCACCTCGGCCGAATTCTTCCACACATTCGCGGGGATTCTGCTCTCGGGCGGAATTCCCGTGCCCATTTATCCGCCGTTTCGCACCGACCGCATCGCCGAGTACGCCACGCGGCAATCGAACATCCTGCGAAACGCCGAGGCCCGATTTCTTGTAACCTTCCGTCAGGCCGAAGGCCTGGCCCGATTGCTTGAACCTCGCGTGCCGACGCTCCGCGACGTTCTCGATGCCCAGCGCCTCTCGAGTGCTGCCCGTTCCGCTCCTCCGGATGCCGCCTCGTGGCGCCCAGCTGAAAACCTTTCGCATCGCGCGCGCGGCGAAGACATCGCATTTTTGCAGTACACCTCCGGCTCGACCGGGGATCCCAAGGGCGTCATATTGACGCACGCGAACCTGCTCTCGAACATTCATTCGATCGTCGAGAGCTTGGATTTGCGGCCGGACGACGTGGCCATCAGCTGGTTGCCTCTCTATCATGACATGGGGCTGATCGGGGCCTGGTTCGTGCCGCTCTTTTTCGGAATTCCGCTCGTGGTGATGTCGCCGCTCCGCTTTCTCGCCCGGCCGGAGCGCTGGCTGTGGGCCATCGACCGGCACCGGGGAACGATCAGCCCGGCGCCGAATTTCGCATATGAGTTGTGCGTCCGGAAAATCGCAGACAGCGATTTGGCGGGACTGGATCTGAGCTCGTGGCGCGCGGCCCTCAACGGGGCCGAACCGGTCCAAACGGGTACGCTCGAGCGGTTCGCCGCCCGATTCGCCGCTTACGGTTTCCGTCCGGAGGGCTTTCTCCCGGTGTATGGACTGGCCGAAGCGTCGCTGGCCATTTCCGTGCCGAAGCTCGGATCGGGTTACAAGGTCGATCGCATCGAACGCGATGCGTTCCGGTCGGGGGGCCGCGCGCTTCGGGCTGCCGCCGGACACCCCGCGAGCCTCGAATTCGCGAGCGCCGGAGAGCCGCTCCGGAATGTTGACGTTCGCATCGTGGGCAGCGATGGGCGTGATTCGGGCGAGCGGGTCGAGGGCCGGCTGTGGTTCAGGAGCCCATCGGCCACCTCGGGCTACTATCGCAATCCCCAGGCGACGCGCGAGTTGCTGCGCGAGGGCGGGTGGCTCGATTCAGGCGACCTCGCCTATCGGGCCCAGGGCGAGCTTTACATCACCGGCCGCGCGAAAGACATCATCATCAAGGCTGGCCGGAATCTGTCTCCCGCGGAGCTGGAGGCCGTGGCCGGGCGCGTTCCCGGAGTGCGCCCGGGGTGCGTGGTCGCCTTTGGAGTGCCCGACCGGCGGAGTGGAACCGAACGGCTGGTGGTTGCCGCCGAGGTGCGCAATCTTGCCGATGCCCGGCAGATCGCGGCCGAACTCACGCGCGCGGTCGACGAAGCGATGGGCCTGCCGCCTGATCAGGTCGAGATTCTTCCCCGGCAATCGATTCCGAAAACCTCGAGCGGCAAATTGCGGCGCAGCGAGACGCGCCGGCTGTTCCTCGAAGGAAAGCTCGGGAAGAAATTGCCGCCGGCCTGGATCGAGGTGGCGAAGCTCTCGGCACGAAGCGCCCTCCCGCTCGCGTGGTTGCTCTCGAAACGGGGTGCCAAAAGGGTCATCGAATTCGCTTATGGTGTGTACGCACTCGCGATGTTCGCGCTCCTGCTCATCCCGCTCTGGCTCGTGATTCGATTGGCTCGGGACCGGCGGCGGGCCGCTCGGTACTTGCGGAGGGGCACTCGGCTGATGCTATTCGCGTCGGGCGTTCCGGTCCGCGTCATCGAACGAGAACTGCTCGCCAGGCTTGAGGAATCTGGGCCCTGGATCTTTGCTCCAAATCATTCGAGCTACCTCGATATTCTCGTGGCACTCTCGATCTTGCCAGCCGGGGTGCGTTTCGTAGTGAAGGGTGAGGTCGATCGGATGCCGCTGTTCGGCGCGATCGCCAGGCGAAGCGGCCAGTTCATGTTTGACCGTGGCGATCCCCAGGCGCGAATCCGCCAGACGAAGGAAGTGAGCGCGGCTCTCGAGCATGGCGAATCGGTCGTCATATATCCGGAGGGCACGTTTACGCCCTTCATAGGAATCCGTCCGTTTCAGTTGGGAACCTTCAAAGCGGCCGTGGACACCCGACGGCCGATCTGCCCGGTGGCTTTGCGCGGGGCGCGCGAGATATGGCGCGACCAGAGTTACCTGCCGCGGCCGGGGCGCGTGTCGGTAACGATCGGCCCGCTCGTCACGCCGGATCGAGCGGCGGGCGATGACTGGCACGAGGTCGTCCGGCTGCGCGATCGGACGCGCGAGATCATCGCGCGCAACTCCGGCGAACCCCTGCTATAGGAGGGGTCTGCTGCATTTCGCCATCCCCGACTAGAGGCTCCTAAAGGCCGAGACCAGTTGCATTCGCCAGTGGGGCAATTGCACGCCGAAGGTCTGCTCCAGGCGGGAATTCGAGAGAACCGAATAGGCAGGGCGGCGGGCGGGTGTGGGAAACTCTCGGCTGGCAATGGGGATCACGCGGCGGGCGCGCAGAGGCTGGCCCTGGGTCGCCTGCGCGAACCAGGGCACACTTTGGTCGATCTGAGAAGCCTCGTCGAGGATCGCCTCTGCGAATTCGTGCCAGTTCGTCTCGCCGCGCGCTGTCATGTGATAGATCCCGGAGATCCCCGGATGGGAAAATGCATCCGGGCCCCGCTCCAAGAGCTGTTCGAGAACCCCGGTCGTCGCGCGGGCGATCTCCCGGCTCCAGGCCGGTGCGCCGATTTGATCCTGGACGATCTTGAGCTCCGCGCGCTCGGTCGCAAGGCGCAAAATCGAGAGAAGAAAGTTCCTGCCGCGTGTGTCATAGAGCCATTGGGTGCGAAAAATCAGATACGGCACTCCGGCATTCCCGATTCCCTGCTCACCCGCGAGTTTCGTCTTCCCGTACACGTTGATCGGATGAGGTATGTCGGTTTCCTCGTAGGGAGCATGCTTCGATCCATCAAAGACGTAGTCGGTCGAATAGTGCACCAGGGCTGCGCCGATTTTCTTCGCTTCCTCGGCCATCAGAGCGGGAGCTTCGGCATTGACAGCACGCGCAGCCATTTCATCTCCTTCGGCCTGGTCGACCGATGTGTAGGCAGCCGCGTTGACGATGAGCTGCGGCCGGATTCGCTGGATGGTTCGGCGTATGTCGGAGGGTTTCAACAGATCCATCTGCTGAAGATCGACTGCCACAACGCTGCCCAAGCGGGGAAGCAGCTGCGACAGCTCCCGACCGACCTGGCCGCTTTTCCCCGTCAGCAGGATCGTGAGCTTCATTCGACCGGATATCGCGGCAGAAGATCGCGGGGAATATCGCTGAGTTTCGGATTCTTCGCGTCTTTCTCAGAAACGAGCGGGCGAGTAATGCTCCAGGGGACGTTGAGCTGCGGGTCGCTCCAAAGGACGCCGTGTTCGTCCGCCGGATCGTAGAAATCGCTGCACTTGTAAAGAAACTCGACACGATCGCTCAGAGCGAGAAATGCGTGCGCGAACCCCCCGGGAATATAAATTTGATTCTGCTCCTTGGCGGACAGCACAACACCCGCCCATTTCCCGAACTCGGGCGAGCCATGCCGGATGTCTACGGCGACGTCGAGAGCCTCGCCTGCCACGACCCGGCATAACTTCGCCTGCGGATGAAGCAATTGATAATGAAAGCCGCGCAGCGTGCCCTTCTCGGACGAAGAGTGGTTATCCTGAACGAAGGAATCGCCGATGCCTAGCTCGCCGAAACGCGCGCGATGGTAGGTCTCGATGAAAAAACCGCGAGCATCGCGGAAGACCCTCGGACGCAGCTCCCAGACTCCCGCGAGAGACGTTTCAAGTCGCTGCAAGCGGGTCAGCCCCTCATCGAATCAAACAGTCGGTCCGGCCGACGAGATATTTCCCGGGATCCCCGGGGACATGCGCTCCTGGCCTCAACCGCTCGAGCGTCAGTCGAGAGATTTTGGCCCGGATTGGGCGATGGCGTGAAGAGTCGAATCACGATTCTCATAGTGTTTTTCGTAGTAGGAGCGGTAGCCGCCCCCGCGGACAGCCTCGACCCAATCTGTGTTCCTCTTGTACCATTCGATGGTTTGCCGCAAGCCATCACCGAGGGCCATCGTTGGTTTCCAGCCGAGTTCGCGTTCCACTTTCTCGCAATTCAGAGCATAACGCCGATCGTGACCGGGGCGATCCTGGACATACGAGATGAGCGTCTCCGGCTGATCCAAGATCCCGAGGAGCCGGCGCGCGATCGTCAGGTTCTCTTCGATCTCCAGACCACCGAGGTTATAGACCTCGCCAACTCGGCCTCGCTCGAGAACCGCTAGAACTCCGCGACAGTTGTCCTCGACGTGGAGCCAGTCGCGCTCTTGTTTTCCATCGCCATAAATCGGGAGCGGCTTGCCGTCGAGCGCGTTCGTTATCATCAAGGGCAGAAATTTTTCCGGGAATTGATAGGGACCGTAATTGTTCGAAGAGCGAGTGATCAACCCGGGGAATCGAAAGGTTCGCACGTAGGATCGCACCAACAAGTCGGAGCTGGCCTTGGAAGCCGAGTAGGGGCTGCTCGGCTGGAGTGGCGAATGTTCGTCGGCGAGGGCACCGGCCGGAATGTCCCCGTAAACCTCGTCGGTCGAGATATGGACGAAGCGCTCGAGGTGGAGCTTCCGCGCGACCTGGAGCAGAATGAAAGTGCCCGTGACGTTGGTTTCGATGACCGGCGCGGGCTCATAGATGCTGCGATCGACGTGAGACTCGGCTGCGAAGTGAATGGCCGCTTCGCAGCCTTCCATGGCTGCTTCGACGCGAGTGGCGTCGCAGATGTCGCCTTTGACGAAGCGATAGTTCGGATTGTCTGCGACCGAATCGAGGTTCCGCAGATTTCCAGCGTAGGTGAGCTTATCGTAATTGACGATCGTGTAGTCCCTATCGAGCCCCAGAACGTACCGAATGAAATTCGAACCGATGAAGCCAGCCCCGCCGGTGACGAACAGCTTCATTGGGAAACTCCGTGCCGCGCCGGCGCCTCCGTAGGATGTCCGCGAGTCATCTTGTTCGCTCCGGTTTCAGCGACGAGAGTGTTCGCCCGAAGCAAAGACTCGAACGTGCCGGCGTCGGTCCACCAGCCATCGAGCAGTTCGTAGGTTAGCTTGCCTTCTTCAATATAGAAATTGTTGACGTCGGTGATTTCAAGCTCGCCTCGTCCCGAAGGCTTCAAACGGCGAATTTTCTCGAACACGGTTGCGTCATACAGATAGATTCCCACCACGGCGTAATTCGATTTCGGGGCTTTGGGCTTTTCTTCAATTTCCAGTACGTGCTCGCCGCGGATGTCGGCCACACCGAACCGCTGCGCGTCGGTCACTTCCTTCAGAAGTATTCTCGCGCCCTGCCGATGCTTGCTGAAGTTGTCGATGGCCCGGCAAATGTTGTTCTCGATGATGTTGTCGCCCAAGATCACGCAGATCGGCTCGCCGCCCGAGAAATACTCGGCCAGACCAAGCGCCTCGGCGATCCCGCCTTCACCTTCCTGATAGGTATAGTTGAGGTGCTTCAGCCCGAAATCCCGGCCGTTTCCGAGCAGCCTGAGGAAATCTCCCGCGTTCTTTCCGCCCGTGACGAGAAGAATTTCCTCGATCCCGGCGTTGACGAGCGTCTGGATCGGGTAATAGACCATCGGCTTGTCATAGATGGGCAGCAGGTGCTTGTTCGTGACTCGAGTCAGTGGATTCAGCCTGCTTCCGGTACCACCTGCCAGCACCACACCTTTCATTTGCAGACCTCTGTCTCGAGCGAATCGAAGGAGCCTCCGACCAGCGGGCCGGGTCTCCGAATTATCACCGCCAATCGGTTGACTCGCAAGCGAGATCTCCCAAAGCCTAACCGTTCACACCCGCCGGAGGCTAGGCCCGTCCGGTTAGCGCACTCGAACTCCGCCCACTGCGGTCGAGGGAGCGAGTGTTGCAAGCCGGCATCTATCGCGACCCCACCGCTCTTCTCTCGCACTCCGGACGAGCCCTCGCCGCCGGCCGAGGCGCCAGGCCCTGGGAGCGTTCCGGAATGGTCGCTCTAGACGGTCGACTGTCTGAAACTCTCTCTCTCTGGTCGAGACGCGGAGTTTGGTCAGCGACGCTTACTTGCCTGAGACGAGAACCTTCTCCATCTTTCGCAGGATGCCACCGGGCTCGGCGGTAGCGAAACTCGCGATGGCATAGGCTCGCTCCTGTGTACTGGCGGTTGCGTACACCCGGAATTCGTCTGCATTTCCCGACGGGCGAAGGTGAGCCACATCGCCATCATCAAAGGTGATTCGCAAGCCGTCGGTATAGTCCAGGCCGACGATCCGCCCGAACCCCATTTCTGAGGTAAAGAATTCTTCGAGGTTCTCCTCTACGGTCGGCATCGTCTCGGCCCGTGGCTTGGAATCCGGCGGGGAGAAGCGACCCAGGATTTCAAGGGCCGTCCCTCGAGGAAACTCCTTGAGCAGCGCTGCGTGGCTAAACCGCCTCGGGAGGCGATCGAAGAGTTCGCTGAGAGACAGACCTTCGGCGTGCGCGGCGAAGAGCGTCGAGAGCATCGGCAAAACGGCGTCGCGCGTCAGCAGGGCCCCGAGAGGCTTGCCATTCCGTTCGATGTCCGAGCCGATGAGGAATCCTCCGTTCGCTTCCCAGCCACAAACGACTTGCTTCCCTCTGCTCCGCGCCTGCTCCATTCCGGCGATCACATAGGGCGACCCGATCCGAGTCTTTGGTTCCGTTAGGTGTGCCAGGCTTCCCCGGTCGATCCCGTCATTGCAACTGATCGGCACGACCACAGCATCTGCTCCCAGGTATTCGGCGGTGACCATGCCTACCAGATCGCCGCCGAAGAACCGTACCCGTCCCGCCTGCGAACCCACGTCGAGAATCAGAGGCCGATCGCTGTCTCCGTCGGTTGAAAGAAGGGCGTATATCGGACCGTGCTTCGCGGTCGCTCGATCGGCAAGCGCCTGCATGACCGCGAGCTGATCCTCGTCGATATTCTCGGTATCTACAGGAACGAATGCGTCACTGCGGCCACTTGAGATCACCTCCGCGCCCAGACGCATCAAGATCTCGGTGAGGATGTCCCTGCCCACCGCCGAGTGCTCGTAAACGAGGAGTCGTTTTCCACCGAGCGATCGACCGAGAAAGAAGCTCAGGTAGCGCTCGATATAGCGATTCCTCGCCTCGTCGGATTCGACCGGCAGGGCCAGGTGGCCTGCTTTGAAAAACCCGCGTTCATCGAAAGGTGATTCGGTGAACGACTGCCGGTAAATCCTCTCCCGGACTCGCCGAACATTCTCGTTGATCGGGCCTTCGTGCTGCTTTTGCAACTCGCCCCGACTGGTGTTGAGCTTGTATCCGTTCCGGTCAAATGGAATGTGACTGCCCGTGACCATGACACTGCCCTTGCCAAGCGAAAGTGCGTGATAGGTCAAGGCAGGGGTTGGGATGCGCCCTAGGTTAACCGGTTGCATTCCCGCATCGCGGATGGCGGCCGCGATGGCCTGAGCGATCTCGCCACGGCCGCCCTGTTCTGGCACGTAAGTGCTGGAGCTCGGACGCAGGTCATAGGCGAAGAAGAATGGATCTCCTCGAACGATACCACCCTCGGAGGGTGCGAGCGACTGCAGGTATTCCACTTCAGCCAAGGCGTTGATGTACACCTCTAGCTGCGTCAGGTCGATAACCTTACCTCGACGTCCGCTGGTTCCGAACTTTAGCTCCTGTGGCTCGTAGACCAGGCGAGACTGGAGGGACGGTGTCTGAACTCCGGCAGTCATTTCTGTCTCTCCCGGTGGAGGGCTGGAAGTCCTCGGGCGCGCTCGCTCGTGTCTCTAGATACGCCTCCCCGATCGCGCGAGAAGGATTGGTCTGGCCTGCGTTCCCGTGGTTTCATCTTCCAGTGGTGACGACGCCAATCGAGTCCTGAAACTTGGGCAAACCTGTGTGCCAGAGTCAGACGGGCCATTGTATAACCCTTGCTCAAAACGTTTGGACACCTTTTTGTTGCGACGCCCAAAGCTTCAACGCTCAGCCCGGCGCGAAGGTGATCGAGTTCTTCAAGCCATTTTTTCTCTTCGATTGAGCCTCGATCTGTCGCGCAAGACCATTAGAACGCACGGGAATAATCTCTGGGCTCATGGGTTCACATTGGCTCACCGAGCAACTTTACTTTTCTAAGGACTGCGGTAGCATGGTTTAAGACAATGAATTCTGCGTGTCACGCCTTCCGGAGGCCGCGAAGTTTCGGGCCTTCCTATTTGACGCCTGAGCAAGAATGAAACTTCACTTGGCGCGCGACGAAGCAGAAGCACAACTCTGGGAACAGTTCGTCGAGAATCACGCCGAGTGTTCGAACTACCACCGTTGGGGCTGGAAGCAAGTGATCGAGAATAGTTTCCATTGGCCTACGTATTACTTGATGCTGGAGGAAACGAACAGCATTCGGGGAATTCTCCCACTTGTGTGGCAAAGGAGCAGGATGTTTGGCAGCTTTCTGACTTCATTGCCATTTCTAAACTGCGGCGGCGTAGTCGCTGAGACCAAGGCAGCCAAGGACGCCCTGGCGGCAGAGGCCATCGCACTCGCGAAGAAACTGCGAGTGAAGTACCTAGAGCTTCGACATCGCATGGACCCCGAATTGGGCCTTCCGGTCAAGACGCACAAAGTGGCCATGGTTCGCCCGACCGAGCCAGACCCTGAAAAAATGTGGGCCGCCTTGCCGCATAAAGTTCGAACCGACATCCGCAAGGCGATCAATTCAGGGCTGGCGGCCGATTTTGGCGGGCGAGAGCTCCTGGATGACTTCTATGGAGTCTTCGCACGAAACATGCGCGACCTCGGCACACCGGTTTACAGCCGAATTCTCTTCTCCGAAATATTGAGAGTTTTCCCCGGCGACAGCTACATCTGCGTCGTCCGGCACGAGGGCCGGCCGGTGGCAGCATCATTTCTGTTGGGTTATCTGGCCACGCTTGAGGCGGGCTGGAGCTCTTCGTTGTACGATTACATCTCGATGAAACCCAACATGTTTTTGTACTGGAAAATTCTCTGCTTTGCCGGTGAGCGAGGTTATCGACTCTTCGACTTTGGCCGATCCTCGATCGGCTCGGGAACGCACCGCTTCAAGAAGCAGTGGGGCGCAAAAGAAGTTCCTCTCTGCTGGGTATATTGGGTGCCCGATGGCGCCGACCTGCCAGAACTAAACAACCAAAACCCGCGTTATCAGTTTGCTATCCGGCTCTGGCAGAAACTTCCTGTATCGCTGACCAAGCTGATCGGTCCCTCGATCGTCAAATGCCTTCCCTAGGATTCAATTGTTGTGCGTGTTCCCGAACGCGGGCGGGAGCCAGTTGGGAAAGACCGATCTGAGCCGGCCCAAATCTCGGCGAGAGTCGAGGCCTGGGGGCAAAATTCCTCGACGCGAGTTACCCTAGACTAAGACTAGTTACCCTTCCACCACAGCGTATTGACGCGCGGGTGTTAATAGGCCACACTAACTTTCCCGCCACAATCTGCACGGATCGTAAGGATGGGCCGTACACCTTCAGAGGCTGTGTGGGCACGGGTGGGCGGCATTGGTCTCATGCGAGTCAACGAAGAAATTAAATACCCGGCGGCTACTCCTTCTTCGGCGTTGCCAGATGGTCCTGCGCCGCTGATTCGGATCGAAGCGGCCAAAGCCTGGCCTTCACTGAGACTCGGGGAGCTGTGGGCGTACCGAGAACTGATCTATTTCCTGATCTGGCGGGACATTAAGGTGCGCTACAAACAGACTGTTCTGGGCGCCGGTTGGGCCATCGTCCAGCCCTTGTTTACCATGTTGCTGTTCAGCTTGTTTTTCGGGCGGCTTGCAAGAGTCCCTTCTGATGGCATCCCTTATCCCTTATTCTCCTTTACTGGCCTAGTCCCATGGAGCTATTTCGCTAACGGACTGACTCAGGCATCGAACAGTTTGGTGGGCAACTCGAGCCTGATCAAAAAGGTGTATTTCCCGCGTCTAGCGATCCCCACCGCGAAGGTGTTGTCGGCACTTCTCGACTTCGGTCTGGCATTCATCCTGCTGCTCGGAATGACGTTCTACTACCGCATACACCCCTCGATCAGGATCCTCTGGGTGCCGCTGTTTTTGCTGCTAGCGATGGTCACGGCGCTCGGGGCGTCATTTTGGCTTTCTGCCCTGAACGTGCGCATCCGTGATGTGGAGCAAACCCTTCCGTTCCTCACTCAAATTTGGCTTTTTGCGACGCCGATTGCGTATCCGAGCAGCTTGCTGTCCGAACCGTGGCGGACTCTGTACGGAATCAACCCGATGGTGGGCGTGGTCGAGGGTTTCCGTTGGGCCCTGCTCGGGGCGAATACGGCGCCGGGGCCCATGCTCATCATTTCCTCTCTCGTGGCGACGGCGATGCTGGTTAGCGGGGCTTTCTGGTTCCGCCGACTGGAGAAAACATTTGCGGACGTGTTATAGGATAGTTTGATGTCTCAGAATGCAATTAAATTACAGGGAATCGGAAAGCAGTACCACATTGGCAGGAAGCAAGGTGGCCACAGAAGTCTACAGGATGTGGTGACCGACACATTTGTGTCGCCTTTTCGGCGTGCCGGGAGACTGTTGCGGGGCCAGGCCATGACCGCTGCCGATCTGGACCAATCGTTTTGGGCTCTTCGGGACGTCTCGTTGGAAGTTCAACACGGCGGAATCGTGGGGATCGTCGGGCGGAACGGCGCTGGCAAGAGTACGCTGCTGAAGATTCTGTCGCGGATCACCGAGCCAACCGAAGGCTGCGGTGAGATTTACGGCCGGGTGGGTTCGCTGCTCGAGGTCGGAACAGGCTTTCACCCTGAGCTAAGTGGTCGAGAGAACCTCTTTCTGAACGGCGCCATCCTGGGCATGCGGAAGGCGGAAATAGAGCGCAAATTCGATGAGATCGTGGCCTTTGCCGAAATCGACAAATTCATTGACACGCCGGTAAAGCACTACTCCAGTGGCATGTACGTGCGTCTGGCCTTTGCCGTGGCTGCCCACTTGGAGCCCGAAATCCTTCTCGTCGACGAGGTCCTGTCCGTGGGCGACTCCGCATTTCAGAAAAAGTGCCTCGGCAAGATGAACGAAGTTAGCCGAGCCGGACGTACTGTCGTCTTCATCTCCCACAACATGGCTGCCGTCGAGAATCTCTGCAACAGAGGGATCCTGCTGGAAGAAGGCAAGGTCACTTATAGTGGCGACATGAAGGAGACTGTTGATCGTTACCTTCGCGGCATTTCCGGGAAGGAGAGCGCCTCGAACTCGCACATCAGCGACCTCAGTAGCGCCGCCCGGCCGCCCCAGTGCACTCCGCTGCTGCAACGTCTCGAGCTCTTTACCGATCAAGGCAGGTCCTTGAATGGCGGTCTGCAGATGGGTAGTGCTCTGAAAGCCTACATCTACTTCCAACTCGAGGAGCCTACGTCAAGTCTGGATGCCTGCTTGGCGTTCGACAGCCTATTCGGACAGAGGGTTTTCACGGCGCATAGCCTCTTCGAGCCTAAAAAGGCTTGGGGGGAACGAGCCGGCGAACAAGTGTTTGTGTGCGAAATCCCGAGCCTAACGCTCGTTCCGGGAGAATACAGAATTAAGGTCGCGCTCAATATCCATAACGCTGAGCGAGACTACGTTGAGGACGCCGCGCGCCTGACCATCCTTGAATCCGATTACTACGGAACCGGGAGAGTGCCCTGGAACGGCATCTTTGTTCTAAAGCACAGCTGGCAGTTGCATGGAGTTCAAGAAAAATAGTTTGCGCAGCTGAGCGATGTGATTTGCCGTTCGGCGCAGCCCGTGCCTCGGATTCGAGTGCTCGACTGCTTCGCCCGCGATCGCAAATCAGACCTCGCTCCGGGAACTCATGGAGAGTGTTCCTTGAACGTCGGAGGGAACAGGCCGCAGAGTGGCGGATATGTTCATTGATCGCTCGGAAGACTCGGAAGAAATGATCGAAGCCGGCACATCAACAGAGGCTCGATAGGATGGCCGGGCTGAGCGGATCCCTGTTCTTATTTCACACCGACTCAAACGTGGGCTATTCGATTGCTGCACTGGAGCGCGTATTCTATGAAGTGGCTCTAGAGATCGCGGCAGGCGACCCGTCGCACGTTCATTTTGGGTACCGGAGCTTTGACCATGGACGCCCTCAGAGCCTGCCAGGTGACTTCAAGAACCTCATTGCCTGCGACTTTTCAGACAGAGATCCGCGCAGGATTCGTTGGCTTGCGGATTATGCGGAGCAAAACCAGATTCGACTCGTTGTAATTTTCGACATTCAGCCAGTTGACCCGCTGTTCAGATCCCTGCGACAGGCCGGCGTAACCACGATCTTAGCCTACTGGGGAGCTATGATCTCCTCCGTCATGCCTCGATGGAAGCTCGCGCTCAAAAGGCTGCTGTTGGTTCTCTCACGTTCGAAGGTCGATGGATTGATATTCGAATCGAAAGCAATGGCGGACTTGGCGATCCGCGGCCGTGGGGTGCCGCCCCACATGATCGACATAGTCAATCAGGGAGTCGACGTTTCCATCTTTCGACCGGCGCGTTCGACTTATGTCTACGAAACTCTTGGGCTGCCGCGCGACAAGAAGGTCGTTGTCTATGTAGGACATATGGAACCGAGAAAAGGGATCCCCACGCTCATCGAGGCAGCCATCGAGTTGCTACACCGCCGGAAGCGCCGCGACGTTTGTTTTCTGCTTTGTGGAAACAAAGGCGATGAGAGCAAGCAGTACGAACAGATGTATGCGGGCCTGGGACTTGAGGAATCAATTCGATTCGGAGGCTATCGCTCGGACCTGGTCAAGATCTACCCAAGCTGTTTTTGCGGGGTCATCCCAACCAGCGGTTGGGACTCGTTCCCGCGCAGTCCCCTTGAGATGGCCGCTTCAGGCCTGCCCGTGATCGCGTCTCGTTTGCACGGACTCCCGGAAGAAGTCCTCGACCGACAGACGGGCATGCTGTTTGAGCCGGGGAATTCAAGAGAGCTCGCCGACTGCATCGAGACGCTCCTGCTTCAGCCGAAGCTTGCGGCGGAGTACGGCGAGCGCGGACGGGAATGGTGCGAGAAGGAACTCAACCGTGAGAACCAACGCACCCGTCTGCGTACAGTATTCCTGAAGCGGCTAGGTATCGCCGCTCCTTCTCTCGATTGAGGTCGTATGCGAAAGCGCACTCTCTAGTAGGTCCAGCTCAGAATGTCCTGGATGGCAGTCAACCCGCCCGTGCCGCCGGTGAACCCCACATAAGCTGTCGTGCCACCCACGAGCGCAGGAATATTGACGGCCGCTGAAGTCGTGAAGCTCGTCCCCAGAGTGGGATCGGTGATCGTCCACGTGAGCGTCGTGCCGTCGTAGATCATGTGTACGTTCATGACATCGCCGCTGTGGAGATCGACTCCGGAGCTGGTCATGTCCTGAGACGGAATGGTAGGTGAAGCTCCATTCGTGTAGGAGCCAGTCGAATCGCTCCCCTCGCCGGCGTTGCTGAAGAGGTCGAACTTCACCGCCACGCTCTTCCCAATCCCCGGAGTTCCCGAATTGTTCGGGCCGTACCCCAGGCTCCCACCACCGACTCCCAAAGCGGTTGGACTGTTGCCCTGGATCGTGAAGGTGAACCCGTCGGCGGTCGCGCTCGCGAGCTGGAAGCTGAAGTCATTGGTGAAGGATTGCACGCTGACCGGCGTGTTGAAGAACGCGCTGCTGGCCTCGCCCGACCCGCCGTCGGTCAAGCGCAGACGAGTACCGTTGATTGCAGCCTTACCGTTCAGTGTCAGGCCCGCAGAGGTAAATCCGCTGCCGTAGCTTGGAGAACCGCCACCGCCAGATGACTGGATCGTGTAGGTTGCGGTCGCGACCGCGCTGTTCGTCATTCCGCTAGAGGCTGCGATCGCCTTGATCGTGGTCGTGCTCGCGACCGCGATCGGCCCGCTGTACTGGGTCGAAGAGGTCGTCGGTGTGCTGCCGCCGGTCGTGTAATAGATCAGTGCACCGGTGGTTGTGTCTGAGATCGTAACTCCGGACTGCAACTGAGCCGCCGTGTAGGTGCCCCCGGCAGGACTGAAGGTCGGCGTGGCTACCTGCTGCGGAGAACCGCCCGATGCAACATAGGTCCAGCTCAGAATGTCCTGGATGGCAGTCAACCCGCCCGAGCCGCCGGTGA
>DATMRE010000028.1:0-7887 GCA_035566475.1 Verrucomicrobiia bacterium
GAGTGTCAAAGGTGCTCCAATTGGCTCAGCCGCCTTCGGAGGTAATCCTGCTCAACTTGGTTCGCCGTGAGCGACAAAGCGCGTCGGTACGCTTCGGCGGCTTCCCGGCTGCGAGCAAGCCTCCGCAGAATATCCGCGCGAGCCGCATGGAACAGGTAGTAGGCGCCCAAGTCCCCGGATGACCCGAGCTCGTCAATCATCGCCAATCCGCGCGAGAGGCCTTCGCCCATCGCCACAGCCACGGCGCGGTTCAGCGCGATCACAGGACCTGGAGAAAGACGCTCCAAGACGCCATACAGAGCCGCAATTTCCCGCCAGTCCGTTTTTTCCGGCGTCTCCGCCTCGCCATGCACCGCCGCAATGGCGGCTTCCAATTGATAGGGTCCGACCGAATGAAGTCGCAGAGCCTTTTTCACGATCCGCGTGCCCTCGCGAACTTGTTCCCGGTGCCAGAGCGAGCGATCCTGCTCGTCGAGCGGCACCAGTTGTCCTTCGGCATTGACTCGCGCATTGCGGCGCGAGTCGTGCAGGAGCATGAGGGCGAGCAATCCGAGATTCTCCGGCTCGTCGGGCAGGAGTTGGCATAAGGTGCGGCCGAGGCGAATCGCTTCGGCGCACAAATCTCGACGCACCAGAAGCGCTCCCGCTGTGGCTGTGTAGCCTTCGTTAAAAATGAGGTAAATTACGGCCTGAACGGGCTCTAGCCGTTCGCGGAGGGCGTCCCGCGCGGGCACTTCGTAAGGAATGGCCGCGTCGCGAATTTTTTGCTTCGCCCTGACAAGCCTTTGGGCGAGTGCCGGTTCGGCCACAAGAAATGCGCGGGCGATTTCTGTGGTGGTGAGTCCTCCCAGGGTTCTGAGCGTGAGCGCCACCTGGGCTTCCTGATTGATCGCCGGATGGCAGCAAGTGAAAATCAATCGCAATCGGTCATCGGGATACGTCTTGGACATTTCTTCCGCCGATACATCTTCGTCGTGCTCGTGATACGCGGTTGTGCGGAATGCATGCTCGAGGGCATCCTGCTTCTGCGTGCGTGTGCTCTGGCGCCGCGCATAGTCAAGCAGTTTCCGGTGCGCCGCAGCCATAATCCACGCGCCAGGCTTCTCAGGAAGGCCACGCGCAGGCCAATTCGCCACTGCCGAAGCAAACGCGTCCTGCATGGCTTCTTCCGCCAAGTCGAACGAGCCGGAGAGCCGGATCAGCGACGCGATGATCCGGCCCGACTCCTCGCGAAAAACCTTCTCCGCTATGGTCTTCGCATCCGTCACGAGAACTTCATGATCGGCCGCACTTCGATGGACCCAGATCGCGCCCCCGGGATCTTGGCAGCAATGGCGATGGCTTCATCGAGGTCGCGCGCCTCGATCAGATAGAAGCCGCCGAGCTGCTCCTTGGTCTCGGCGAACGGCCCGTCGGTCGTCAGCCGCTTGCTCTCGCGCACTCTCACGGTAGTCGCAGCGCGAGTCGGCTGCAACGCGTGGCCTCCCTTGATCGCCGTGGCGTGCTCCCTGCCGAAGTCTTGATATTCCTTCATCTCGGCTTGAGGATAGCCCTGACTAAAACGCTTTTCATCTTCGTAAATCAACAGTAGGTATTCCATATCTGTTCCTCCTATTTGTGGTGTGACCTGACCAAAATCGACAGAATCTCGATAACGTCTTTCTCGCCCGCCGCGCGGGCTGCCATGGGCAGCCCGTTTCGTTTCTCATCTAGGCCGGATAGTTGTCGTGATGGCGAATCCAGGATTGCGTCCGATCCTCTCCCTCCTGCCGCCCGTCTAAGTCGCGCTGATGGTAATCAGAGCGGCGGTTGCGATGCATGCTGGACACATAGCATCTCTCCTTGTATCTCTTCCGCTAACCTGTAACTTTAATGTCCTCAGCGTCATCCGGCAATATTCAGGTCGCTCCGGTAGCAAGCGGTGACTTCCTCTTAATGCCGGACACAAGTACGACGTTCGAGGAAGCTGCAATCGACATACTTCCGGAAGAAATTTACCTGGCCGCGCGTTAGCTTAGAGATACAACCCTCCCCCCTGGCGCCTCTGGCCTATCGTTCGGGTGTTCAGCTCGGACGGAGTATCCGAGTAGCGGGCATAAAGGCTTTTCTCAGCAGGTCGATTCCAATGAGTGTTGGGGAAGCTTTATCGCTGAAGTTTTCTCTGCTCTTTCGGTCTTGAAACCTAAAGTTGCCGAACACACGGCTATGGTGATTGACCTCAAGCGCAATGATCAAAATCGCTCCACCCTATGGCAATCCGACAACGTGACCGCGACCTTCCGCGAAAACCGCCCGCTTCGGGTGACGCGCCGACGAGAAAGTCCCCAGCTAAGGGCTACGCGACCAGCTATCTCACAACTGACCGGTGACGAAACTCTTTTAGGCCTATCTCGCGGCTGATGTTCGCACGCCCACCTCGTCCGAGACTTGCATCGCGGCCGAGATAGGCCTGCCCACTGCTGGCACTTTTGCGCTGAATTCCTTGGGTGCCTGGCTCGCATGTCGAGAGCGTACAAACCTCATCGAAGGTGATAATTGGGAGGAATCACTTGACCGGTCGGGAGATCCACGGGGCGGAGTTAGGCAACCCAGGATCAGGAATTGCTCAAGCAAACCCACGCCGGGTTTCGAACTTTTCGATGAGGAAGAGCTACACCGGATAATTCACATCGCGGCAGTCCTTTCTTCCTAATGATCGAAGGCCAGATTGAATCCCGTCGAGAGGATCACGTCATTGGCCTTCGTTCCGGGAATCGGGGGATTCGTAACGTAACGGTCGCTAATCGTCGTCTGCCACCCCAGCCATTTCTTGATCTTCGTCACAAGACCGGCGTCCAGAGCGAAACGGTACTGACTGATGTCGCTCAGGTCGGGATAGAAATCGAAGTGTTCGGCGAACGTGACGGAAGTGCCAAAGTTGTGCGTAAGGTCTTCGCCGGCGGTAAGGCCGGGCAGGTTGCGCGTGACACGGGCGGCGGCGGCGCTCCCGCTCGTGTAGGTCTCATGGGTGTAGTTGACCCCCCCGAGCACATCGAGGGTCGTGTTGGGGCGATCGATTGCGTGCCATCCCAAACCGCCCGTGTAAATTGAACGTATGTCAAGATCCTGCAAGGTGTCGTGCGTAAAGTCGCCGCTCGCGAATGCAAACAGCCGTGCCGTAATATTTCTGTCGTAACGTGCGCCGCCCAGGATGGCGTTGGCCGTCACGCCGCTCGCCCCTCCGTTGCTCGTCGCTCCATTGGTTGCATAAACGGAAGTCGCGTACACCTTGATTTCGTCCGACATCGTCTTGCGGTCCGCGGTTAGACCCGTGTTGAGGTTTGTCGTGTCACTATTGCCGCGCGCCAGCGCGAAACCGACATTCACCGCTCCCTTCCACTGCATGATCAAGCTCGGATGCAAACTCTTTTCGTATGCTTGCTGGTCGTCCGCCGAGCGCACGTTCGCAATTTCCTTCAGCGGGACATGGACGTCGCCGGCCGCGGCGGTATGAATAATCAGGTCCGTGCCCTCGAGTGTGATGTTGCCGCTCACGGTCTTCTTCTCGGCAGTCACGACATAGAGCGGGCGGGCGGCCGTGACGTCCTTCACCGCCGACCACTGCACTTTGATTTCTCCCGCGTAGTCCGTCTTGAGCGTCAGCTCCTTTGCGTCCGCGCTACCCATCGTTCCCGTCAGATGGTCTCCGTTCTTGAGAACCAGAGCGTCGGCCGTAGCCGTCCCCGCCAGCGAAAGCGATCCTGTCAACACCATGATGGCGCACACGAACTTCATCGTTCCCTCCACGGGGGAGATTGAGTGGCAGGCGGGCCCGCTCAGTCTACCAGTGTTTGAAATCGTCGAGAAGTCAGGTTCCAGACGACCCTCGAGGGTAGATGGGCGCGGTTGGATAGCAAGGCAATCGTCGGGGAGAATTTCGCTTGCGAGTCTCGATTTCTCGGCGTCCCACAATGTACGATAGGGGGCGTGACTCGACGCGTATTCATACTCATGGGGCTTTTCGCCTTTGTCGGGCCCGCTGCCGCGCGGGCATGCGCCTGCTCGAAGGCGTCACCCGGGGCGTGCGCAAGCCTGCAAAAGGACGACGTGGTCTTCCTCGGAACCGTCACGAAGATCGAAGCGGCAGGAGCAGCCGCAGGCGCAACCACGGCGGCCTCGAATTCGAACGGGGCCGATGGCGCCCCCCCCAGTTCGAGCGGCGCGAGCGCAGGCGCCGCTCCCATCACCCGGTATCATTTCAAGATCGACGAGAGGTTTGCCGGCCCCGACACGGAGGAAATCGATGTTTTTTCGGGCGGCGACGACGGCGACTGCGGCTACCGCTTCATGAAAGGAGAGCAGTACATCGTCTTCACACAGCAGGAGGTCGAGGGCCGGCTCTTCGCCACAACTTGTAGCGGGACGCGGCCGGCGAACGAGGGACGCGCACTGCTGCCGCAATTGCGAGCGATGCGCGGCGGCAATCGGGTTGCATCCGTTTTCGGCGTCCTGCGCCGCGCGAACCCACCTTTTTTGGCTCAGCCCGATGATCCAGACGATCCTCTCCCGAATATCGCTCTGAAGTTGCGCTCGCGCGACGACCGGTTCACCACGAGCACGGATGCAAACGGAGTCTACTCCTTCTACGATGTTCACGCCGGCGAGTATCGGTTCACGGCGAACCTGCCCACCCACATGGAGCTCACCCAGAAAACGCTACCTGGCGGGCTGCCGCCATTCAAGATACCGAACGACGCGTGCTATGAATACGACGTGGACGCCTTGCCCACCGGCCACATCCGCGGGAGCGTGCTCGGCCCTGACGGCAAGCCGCTCACACTGGCATCGGTTGAACTCTATCGCGCCGACCAATATAAAGATACGCGGCCGGGGCTGTGGGGATTTCAGGGTTCGAAGGGCGTTTTCGATTTCGACCACGTCGGACCAGGGAAGTACATCCTGGTCTTCAACCGGATGAACCGCATGGACCCGAACTCGCCCTTTCCGCGAACATTTTATCCCGGTACTCCGGACGCAACTGAGGCCGAGCCGATCGAGCTTCAAGATGGACAGCAGGTTTTGAAGGCCAATATTGCGCTCCAGAACGGTTTCCCGACTCGGCAGATTCGTGTGCACGTCAAGTGGCAGCAGGGAATGCCGCCCGGACAGACCACCGTCATCGCGAAAGCTGATCGCGGTGACAACCCGGCGGCCCAGAAAACTGCCGATGGACTTTACCAATTCACGCTGCTCGCCTCGGCCCGCTATACCATCTACGCCTGGGAGGACCTGCTCCCCCAACGTGCTGTTCGAGGCGGCGGACGGAACCGCTGCGCCCCTCCGGCACGAATCGAGACTCAACCGGTGACCCTCGATGGCTCCGACGAGGCCACAGAAGAAATCACTCTTAACTTCCCTGCCCTAGAATGCGCCAACCCTTAGCGCACGCCGAGGGTCGTCGCCGCTCGGATGGCCCGACCATCCCATCCTCCCGAGTCTCCGAGAAACCTGGAACCAACCCGGATCGAATACTTGAGAACGATGGGCGAGGTTGCGCGAGCTTCGCCGAATGCTACCATGGGTTGAGGTGAGAGACTTCGTCCCACTCCTGGCTCTGCGTAACGCTCACTTGATGACCATTGCGGCCGCCCTCTGGCCGCGGCGATTTCCACACCTGCCGGCAAGCGTCACCAGGCTCTTTGAGGTCGAGCCGGGAACCAAGGTGCGAGGCGAGTGCCACTGGCGCGAGAACCCGCCGAGGCATCCGACGCTCGTGCTACTCCACGGCCTCGAGGGATCGAGTGAGTCGCACTACATCCTGGGTACTGCCGAAATGGCCTGGATGGCAGGATTCAATGTGGTGCGGCTGAACCAGCGGAATTGCGGCGGGACGGAAAAACTGAGCGCGACGCTCTACCATTCGGGGCTGAGCTGCGATATCCGCTCGGTTCTGTTGGAGCTGATCGAGCACGATGGCCTGCCCGATCTATTCGCCGCAGGCTTTTCAATGGGCGGCAATCTTGTGCTCAAGATGGCGGGAGAATTCGGGAATTGCGCACCCGAGCAGCTTCGCGGTTTCGTGGCCGTTTCTCCCTCGTTCGACCTGGCGACTTGCGCCGATGCCATCGCCAAGCCGCGAAATTTCATTTATGAAGCGCATTTTGTGCGGCGGTTGAAGCGTCGAATTCGGTACAAGGCCAGACTGTTTCCGGAGAGTTTCCCAATTGACGGGCTGCGCCGCATCCGGACCGTGCGTGATTTCGATGACCTCGTCACAGCCCGTTTCTGCGGCTTTACAGGCGCCGACGACTACTACGCGCGATCGAGCGCGAGTCAACTTCTGGCCGGGATTCGCCGACCTACGCTCATTCTGACGGCGCAGGATGATCCAGTCGTGCCCTTTACTTCGTTCGAGACAGTGGCGATCGGTGAGAATTCACACATCACCTTCGTTGCTCCGCAATATGGCGGACATTGCGCCTTCATTTCGCAGGACGGCGGCCAAAAGCGATTCTGGTCGGAGGCGCGGGTGGTGGATTTCTGCAAAGAGTGGTTGACCGCGAGCGGTTCTTAGCTGATTCGCTCGGTTTCGATGGATCGGGCACCGATACACTGAGCCTCGTCAATCGAGGCCGGGAGCCGTCGCTTTCGCTTGAGAGCGGCCGCGCCTTCGGCGAGCCCAATCGCACTGCTTTCTTTCATCGAGCCGCCGACCCTCGCGAGGCGCCATGAGCGAATGTCGCAGAAGCTGCCCATGAACCTTCAGGCGCGCTCGAGCAGCATCGCAATGCCCTGTCCCACTCCGATGCACATGGAGGCGATTGCGTAGCGGGCCTTGGTGCGTACGAGTTGCCGGCTCGCCGTCAATATGAGCCGCGCGCCGCTCATACCGAGCGGGTGCCCAAGCGCAATGGCGCCCCCGTTGGGGTTCACCTTTTCGCTGTCATCGGGGAGGCCAATCGAGCGTGTAACGGCCAGCGCCTGAGCAGCGAAGGCTTCATTTAGTTCCAGGATGCTGATGTCCGCGATCGACAACTTCAGCCGAGCCAAGAGTTTTTGTATGGCGAGGATCGGGCCAACGCCCATCAACTTCGGTTCCACGCCAGCCGTGGCCGTGGCTACAACTCGTGCTTGCGGGATCAGCCCGAACCGGGATGCCGCATCCTCAGAAGCTACGAAGAGGGCACAGGCGCCATCGTTTATCCCCGATGAGTTCCCCGCGGTGACCGTCCCGGGTTCGCGGAACGGCGTTGGCAACATCGCCAGTTTCTCGATTGTGGTATCGGGCCGTATGTGCTCGTCCTCGGCGACCAGCTTCAGTGTTCCTTTGGGCCCCGGGACATGCACCGGCACGACTTCCTCGGCGAAGATGCCAGCCTTTTGCGCGCATGCTGCCTTCCGCTGCGAGCAGTAGGCGAATTTATCCTGCGACTCCCGGTCGACCTGATATGTCTCCGCAACGTTCTCGGCGGTCTCGGGCATTGAATCAATGCCGTACATCTTCTTCATCACCGGATTGACGAAACGCCACCCAATCGTCGTGTCATAGATTTCCGCGTCTCGCGAGAACGCGGAGGCCGCCTTCGGTATTACCCAGGGGGAGCGGCTCATGCTCTCGACGCCGCCGGCGATGGCCAGTGAGATTTCGCCAGCGGCGACGGCTCTCGCCGCGACCGAGACTGCCTCCATTCCGGACCCACACAACCGGTTCACCGTTGCCGCCGGCACGATGCGCGGGATACCGGCGAGGAGTGCGGCCATCCGCGCTACGTTGCGATTGTCTTCGCCAGCCTGATTCACACAGCCGTAGTAAACCTCATCAATCGACTCCCAATCGCTGTTCTGAAACCTCTGCCGCAGCGCTGCCAGCGGATGCGCGGCTAAATCGTCAGTTCGGACCTGCGCGAG
>DATMRE010000029.1:0-21026 GCA_035566475.1 Verrucomicrobiia bacterium
TTACGCCCTTCAAAACGAGAATTACGCGACGATTCCCTTTCTTCTCCTCTTCGTCTGGGGCTATCTATACACCGGCCTGATGTCGCTCGCACAGACCTACCTCGGGCAGGTGCACTTCAGCAGCGTCCGCGTCGAGACCAGGGCCGAAGCCCGCCCGGCGTCCAGCGGTGTCCCAGGGTTTTAGCCGCCGTGGCATTGAAACGGACGTTCGAGAAAAGGCGGTTTTTCAACCCGTTCAGACGTTCGCCAAAAGTCGAGCCGGGAAGTTCGATTGCGGAAGAAACTATGGGCGGACGCATTGAAAACGATGTCTCGCCTGGCGAAACGAACTCCTACGGCGCGCCTGCGCCGCACCGTCGAGGAAATTGACCGCGCGGAGGTGCTTTCATTCCAGAAAAATCGGCAGACAGAGCGGCTTCCGCACGTGGAAATCCAGCCGAGCGATCTCCTCGAGCCCGCGATTCAGCACAGAGCTGTCACAAGGCTCAAGGGTCATGACAAACGACAGAGAGGATTGTGGGAAACCCGGTTTCTGGAGTACCGCGTTGATGCTGATCCCATATCTCGACAGCACCGTCGCAAGTTCGGCGATAATGCCGGGCCGATCGTTGACGACGAAGCGGACATAGTGCGGTACCGTGAACTCTCCGCTGACCGACGCCGGGATATCCGCGATTGCTCGAAGAACCGCAGCCGGTGGGCCGGCACTCCGGGCAATCGAGTGCAGATCTGAAACAACTGCCACGGCCGTGGGATCGCCCCCGGCTCCAAATCCCGAGAACACCATCCGTCCCGCAAATTCACCCGTGGCGGTAACGAGGTTTTCGCTCCCTTGTACATGAGCGATCAAGGAAGCGAGCGGGATCAGCGCAGGCTGCACCGCCGCAACCAGCCGCGTACCGTCGCCGTTGTCCCTTTGAGCAGAGGATATTTGCCGAATCGTGCAATTCAACTCCCGCGCGTAAACAAAGTCGACAGCCTCGATCGAAGAAATCGGTCGACACGCAATCTGGTCGCTCCGCACCTGCATGCGCAACCCGGCCTGCGTCAGAATTACGAGTTTGGCCCGCGAATCGAATCCTTCGACGTCGCTCGTCGGGTCGGCCTCGGCATAGCCAAGCTCCTGCGCTTCCTTCAGAGCCACGGCAAAACTGGTTCCGTTCGCTTCCATCTTCGTAAGGATGTAGTTACAGGTGCCGTTCAGAATACCCGAAATCTTGTACAGCCGATCCCCGGCCAAACCCTCCTGGATTCCGATAATGGCTGGTATTCCACCTCCCACCGACGCTCCGAACTCGATTCGCTGGCCCATCTTCCGCGCGAGCTTCACCAACTCCGGACCGCACTCGGAGATCAGCAGCTTGTTCGCCGTAACCACCGATTTGCCGGCGCGCAGTGCCCTGCGGATCCATTCGCCTGCAGGTTCGAGTCCTCCGATCAATTCGACAAGGATGTCCACGTCGGATGAAAGCAGCTCATCAGCGCTGTCGGTCCACTTGATGTGAGCTGGCAATCCCGCCACTCTCTTGGATTCAATATTGCGATTGCAAATGTGTGTCAAGACCAAACGACCATGCGTGTCCCGGGTCAGCAGCTTCGCAACGGATCGTCCGACCGTCCCGAAGCCGATCAGCCCGACCTTCCATTTCTTGCCGGGCTGCGGCCGTCGCTTTGGTCGCGCGCCGCTCCTCGAGCCGGACTTTGAACCACGGGATTGCGTCACCGGTTCGGTCACCTTATTTCAGATCTCACTGACTCTGCCGCCCGTCTCGAGAAACGTCGGGGCCTCGCCGATTACAAGTCGGCTGTGGTCGTGTAGCACCGCCTCGAGAAAGGGCCCGCGGGCCCACTCGTCAGGATCGAGTGATCGGAAATGGGCCATTGTACCAAACGCTAGCCGGTTTCACGCGGGCAAGAATTACCCGTAAGGCGGCTCGCACGATTGGCTTCACGTCCTCGTCGATGCCACCGCTCGGATTTGCGAGCAGTCCAGTCCGAGAATAAGATGTCGGAATGACCGAGCGACCGATGGCTCTGAAGCCCATCCTCACCGCGCATCTTTTCGCGAAGCTCGAGGATAGACTGGTCGGACTGCTTCGCTCACTCCATCGGAATGATTGGGAAAAGCAGACCGTTGCCACCAACTGGAGGGTGAAGGACGTCGCCGCTCATCTTCTTGATACCCAGCTTCGTGGGCTTTCGATCTGCCGCGATCAGTACGTCGCTGAGACTGCGGATCGAAGCTCCCCTGCGGAGCTTGGGACCTTCATCAATCGCTTAAACCGGGAGGGCGTCGGCGTTTATCGCCGGTTGAGCCCGGACGTCCTCATTTCACTGCTGGAACTCGCCTCCCGGCAGTCCTGCGCGTACCACGAATCCTTGGACCCATTCGCGATCGCTCCGTTCCCTGTGAGTTGGGCCGGCGAGGACAGGTCCGTCAATTGGTTCCACACGGCCCGCGAGTACACCGAACGCTGGCACCACCAGCAACAAATCCGGCTGGCGATCGAGGAGTTCGGGATCGACAGGCCTGGAATCATGACACGTGAGCTTTACTATCCCGTCCTTGATTGCTTTATGCGCGCGCTGCCGTTCACCTATCGCTCCGTGTCTGGCGAGCCCGGGTCCTTGCTGCATTTCATCGTTTCTGGCGAATGTGGAGGCAGCTGGTATCTCTATCGTGACGGAGAATCCTGGAAGTTAAGCGCGGAACCGCTCGGAGAAAAAGCTTCGGAGACGACCATACCGGAGGAAATTGCCTGGCGCGTCTTCACGAAGGGCATCGATCGCGAGTCGGCCAAGTCGCAAGTTCGGATAAGCGGCGACACGAGACTCGGTCTTGGCATTCTCGAGATGATCTGCATCATCGCGTAAATCCTGTAATGACCGCGCTATGCTGCAGTTGGGGGCGGGCCCGCGCGAGAAGACCCTACTTGAGCTTCTCGGCAACCTTGGCGAGGCCGGCAGCCGCACATGCCTCGTCCTTGTCGCCGCCCGGGGCTCCGCCCACACCGATTGCCCCGATCGTGTCCTTGCCAACCTTCACCGGCAGACCACCTGCCACGCCAAAAGTCCCTTCAATGATGCGCGCGGGAGACATCGTGGCCCAAGCCTTTTCCATATCAGCGGAAGGCCTCTTGTAGGTGAGTGCCGTGTATGCCTTGCGGCGGCTCACGTTGTAGTTCACCTCGCTGCTTCCGTCATCGCGTGCGGATGCCTTGACCTGACCGTCCACATCGATCACGTGTACACTCACGTGATAGTTGTCGGCACGGCACTTCTCGAGTGCCCCTTGGACCATGGATTGCGCCATGTCGAGAGAAATCGCCTTCTGGGAGAGGAGGCCTTGCCCCTGAGGGAGTGCCGGCGATGCAGCTGCGGCAAGCGACAAAGCGACTGCACCCGCGGCAAGGGCGAAAGAGTTGTGCGGCATGTTCAGGTCCTCCAACTGCTGCGATTATGCGATTAGAGGGTCCGATATTACCGACAGTTCCAATTTCAAGTCAACCGGACCCCACGCTGACCACGCTGACCCCACGCCACGCGAAGCCACTCCATTCCACCACGTGGCTATCGTTCGACGACGGGCAGTAGGCCCGGGCCCGGTACCGTTCGCCTGCCATGCTCATTTTGAGAGACGGACTGAGAGAGCATTCGCATTGCCTCCGACACGGGGTGGTTCGAAGATTCCGCCCGACGAATCGCGCGCACGTACATCGCGAAATTATCGGCCCGCTGCCCGACCTAGTCGTCCTGCCGTAGGAAGGAGTATGCGTCGAGGTGCATCTCGACGAGTCCCTCGCTGAGCGGTTATGGTTGAAGGCCGCGATCTCGATAGAACCGCTGGCTGATTTCAAAATCCTTGGCCGGCACCATTGCTCGCATTGTCTTGACCGTGTGCGCCGAATTCCCCGCGTGACTGGACATGCCGTTTTGCTCCCTTTGCGCCCGATCGCGTGGAAACAGATCATAGTGGCAATCGCTCTATACACCGGCGTCCCGGCCTCAACGATTCTGAACTGAGGCACCGCGCTGGTTCGGTCGGTTTGACCGCGTGCAACGCGGGCCGCTATAATCCAGAGTGATACCTGCGCAGAGCGGTCGAAGCAGATCGTTCGCGACGGCGGTTGAAGCTCTCCTGCTTGCTCGCTCGCACGGAGCGAAGCGAAATCTGCCCTGAGCGGATCATGCGAAGGGAGCGAAGGGCGGGAACTCCAGAGCAAATTCAGGAGCACACTCATGTTGAAGGCTACACAACTGCGTCCGGGCATGATCATCAAACACGAGGGCGACCTTCATGTCATCTACAGCGTCGACCATCGCACGCCGGGAAACAAGCGCGGGTCGATGCAGACCAAGATGCGCAATCTCCGCAATGGCGCGATGATGGACTACCGTTTTCGCGCCGAGGAATTCGTCGAAAAAGTTGTCGTGGATGAAATCGAATTTGAGTACTTGTACACCGACGGCGATGGACACCACTTCATGAACACCCAGAACTACGAACAGCTCGCGCTGCAGAACGACATCGTCGGCGACACGAAGGACTATCTAATCCCCAACCTGCCCGTAAAGATCGAGTATTTCGACGACAAGCCGATTGGCGTCCTCCTGCCCGACACCGTCGACCTCACGGTCGTCGAAACCGAGCAGACCATCCAAAAAGCAACCGCCAGCGCCGTAATGAAGCCAGCGAAGCTCGAAACCGGTCTGATCATCAACGTCCCCCCGTTCGTCGGCGAGGGCGACAAGGTGAAAGTCGACACCTCCGAGGGACGCTACATCCAGCGCATCCAGTGAAGGTCCGGTTTTTGCGCTCTGGTTTGCACTCCCCCAAGCCCGAACGAGTGCGTGCTGCCACTTCGTCATCCGATAGCGCCTGTATCCCGAACGAGCCGAACTCAACTGCCGAGCACCGCTCGAACGAGTCCTGTGCTCTGCCCCTCATCATGCCAGCCCCGCGGGGTAGGAGTTCGGCCGCGGGCCGGCGAATCTCGCACGAGCCTACTCCGTGGCGGAGGGTTTTGTGCCAAAAACACGTGAGAAAATCATGTCGACTGCGCGCAATTGCCGACGCAGATCAAACGTATGCGCGAGGGCTTGCTCGTCGAGGAATTTGCGGATGTTCGCGTCAGTCGCGACGCGGTCCTTGAAGCTTGTGTCCGATTCCCACGCGGCCATGGCATGCCCCTGCACCCATTTGTAGGCGTCTTCCCTCGGCGCGCCGTGCTCGACCAGATCCTGCAGCAGCTGTCCCGAGAAAACAAGGCCGTGGGTCGCATCAAGATTCCGGCCCATTCGCATGGGAGAAACCTTCATATTCGCGACGATTTCGGTCGTGCGGTCGAGCATATAGTCCACCAGAATCGTCGAATCAGGCAGGATGACGCGCTCGACCGAGCTGTGCGAGATGTCGCGCTCGTGCCACAGCGCAATATTTTCGAGCGCCGCGAGCGAATTCGCCCGCACCAGGCGCGCCAGTCCGCAGATTTGTTCGCTCGAAACGGGATTGCGCTTGTGCGGCATTGCCGAGCTGCCGCGCTGCTCGCCGCCAAACGGCTCCTCGACTTCGCGGACCTCAGTGCGCTGCAGATGGCGAATTTCCTGCGCAATGCGTTCAAGAGATGCCGCGAGAATCGCGAGCGTCCCGAGATATTGCGCGTGGCGGTCGCGCTCGATCACCTGGGACGTGATCGGCGCTGTTGCGAGCCCCAGGCGGTGGCAGATCTTCTGCTCGATTTCGGGGCCCAGATGCGTGCACGTGCCGACCGCGCCGGAAATCTTTCCGACGGCCATTTGCTCGGCCGCAATCTCGAACCGCGCGGCGTCGCGGCGATTTTCGGCGTACCAGTTCGCCACCTTCAGCCCGAAGGTGATCGGCTCGGCGTGAATCCCGTGCGTGCGACCAATTTCGGGTGTATCTTTGAATTCCCACGCCCGCCGCTCGAGCACCTCCCCCAAATGCTCGACGCCGGTTTCAATCAACCGCGAGGCTTCACGCACCACGAGTGCCTGCGCCGTATCGACGACATCGTTCGAGGTCAAGCCGTAATGCAACCAGCGCGCCGCCTCGAGGTCGTCGACCGATTCCCCGACCGCAATGGTGAAGGCGATCACGTCGTGCCGAACGCGCGCTTCAATATCGTTGATGCGAGCGACGTTCACGCGCGCCCGCTCGCGCAATTTCGCGGCTGCATCGCGCGGCACAATTCCCGCCTCCGCGAGCGTTTCTGTTGCGGCCAGCTCGACTTCGAGCCATTTCTCGAATCGATTTTCATCACCCCAGACACGACCCATTTCCTGGCGCGTATAGCGTCGAATCACGCTTGACTCCCTTGGCCTTGCTCGCCTGGCGCAATATCGGCACGTTCGCCCTCACAGGCGGCCAGCGGGCCGATGAATTCTTGGCGGACGGCGGAGATACTCCCTGTTGCATGATACCCGAATCGTCCTGCTTTTCTCAGCTGTCGGGAACGCTAAAGGTCAAACGGGCCGAGGGGAGTGCGCTGCGAGGCGATGTGCAAGGTGCCGCGGAAGGCGAAGGTGACCGACCGTCTGCCGAGCGCTTCCTCGGCGGAGATTCGCGCGAGGTCAGGCGTATTGTTCTGCTCGGAGAGATGCGCGAGGACCAGGTGGCGGGCGCGTCCGTCGAAGACTTCACAGTCGGCCAGAAATTCGCTGACAACCATGTTCGAAAGATGCCCCGTGCGGCTCATCACCCGCTGCTTGATATACCAGGGGTACGGCCCGACCTTGAGCATCTCGAGGTCATGATTCGATTCGAGAATTAGGAAGTCGGCTTCCCGGAGATGGTGCTTCACGAGTTCAGGCAAATAACCCAGGTCGGTGACGATGGCGACTTTGGTCCCGTTCGCCTGCAAGGTATAGCCGACGGGATCGGCCGCATCGTGCGGAATCGTGAATGGGCTAATTTCAATGTCGCCGATCTGGAAACGCTCCCCCGCGCGAATGTGCTCGACCCGTTCCATTTTTTTCGCCGGGTGCTCGACGTAGATCTTCAGGAATTCACGATGGGTCAACTCGGTCAGATATGCGGGACATCTACAGTGTCGCGCCAGCTGTGCCATGGCGCTCGAATGGTCGGCGTGCTCGTGGGTGATGAGGATGCCGTCGACGCGCGCCGGCCACCGCCGGCCGAGCCCTTCGAACCGCCGCAGCAGCTCCTTGCGGCCGAGGCCCGCGTCGATCAGAAGAGTCGTGCACCCCGTCTCGAGCAACGTGCAATTGCCCGTGCTGCCGGAGGCCAGAATGGATATCCGGAACGAGATGCGTTGTCTCCGTACGCGACCGCCTGCGTCACCCCTCGTCCTGACTGTCGCGAAGGATCATGTCAAACTGCCGCGCTCCCGTCAATATCGCGTGTGATGAGAGGTGGTGAGAGCCCGCCGAATCATTCCCCGAGCGGAGACGACGGACAGCGCCAGACAGCGGCGATCAGAAGGCAAGCTGTTCGGCGGTCAGCTTGAAACCGTCCAGGTCGCCGACGACAGACGCGGCCAGGCGGCCGGGCTGAAAGAATTCCTGCGCGATCTGCTGGACTTGTTCTGCGGTGACACTTTCGAGCATGACGATCAGCTCCTGCGGCGTGAAGTAACGATCGAAATAGATGTGATACCGGGCGAGGCTGTGCATCCGTTGCCCGGAGCCCTCGAGCGCCAGCAGCGTCGCACCCTTCAGATGATCCTTCGCGCGGCGGAGCTCTTCTTCGTCGAGAGGCTCGTCCTTAACTCGGCGGAATTCCCGGAGGACGCAATCGACGAGCTGTTCGGCGGTCTCCAGCGACGTTCCCGCATACACGGAAAGCATTCCGGCGTCGCGATAAGAGTTCAGCTCGCTGAAAATCGCGTAGGCCAATCCCAGCCGCTCGCGGATATTTTGAAACAGCCGCGAGGACATGCCGCCGCCGAGGATGTTGTTGAGCACGGATACGGCGAAACGGCGGTGATCGGTCAAGGGAAGCGCCGGGACGCCGATGCAGATGTGCACTTGCTCGAGTTCGTGCTTCGTCCGCAGGGTGATGTGCTGCGCGGGCTGCGGCTTGGTGTCAGCGAACCCATTTTCGGTCGCCCCAAGTTTCAAGAACCGTTCGGCGACCAGGTCGACAAGCTCGGCGTGGGTTAGGTGGCCGGCCGCCGTGATGACCAGATTATTCGGCGCATAGCAGTGACGAAACCATGACTGCAATGTCTCGCGCGTGAGGGCCGAAACTGTCTCCGGCGTGCCCAGAATCGGTTTGGCCAGGGCATGCGGGTTCCAGAAGTTCTGCGTGAAGAGTTCGTGGACAAGATCTTCCGGATTGTCCTGCGTCATCCGGATTTCTTCGAGGACTACTGATTTCTCGCGGACGATATCTTCGTCGGCGAATTTCGGTTCGAGGACCATGTCGGCAAGCACGTCGAAGGCTTTCGGAAGATGCTCGTCGAGGACACGGGTATTAAAACAGACCATCTCCTTAGCCGTGAACGCGTCGAGCATTCCGCCGACGCGATCGACTTCGCGGGCAATGTCTTCGGCCGTGCGGCGAGCGGTGCCCTTGAATACCATGTGCTCGATAAAATGGGAAATGCCGTTCAGCTCAGCGGGCTCGCGCCGCGATCCGGATCGCAGCCAGATTCCCACCGAAACCGAATGAACGTGCTCCATTGGTTCGGTGATCACGACGAGCCCGTTCGGAAGAATTTCTTGTTGCACTCTGTACCCTGTGTTGGACATATTCAGGTCTATTTTGGCACGTTGCACCAGCAAATGTCATTCGCTCTGCGCGGGGCTGTTCACTCCTCGCGGCCGCTTCACTCCCGACGTTCATGGGAGGAGCCCTCCGTGTTCGCGCGAGTCCTTGGTTTGGCATACCGTCCTCGATCGGACCCTGTCGGGGTTGACCGCTCGGAATCGTGGATCCCGCCGGGGCCTCGCCGGGAGTTGCCCGGCTGGTCCTCGGATTCTCACGCCTCCCCTTCTGGGTTGAGAAAAGCACGGCGAGCATTTCATCATTCCCTCTCCGAGCCCTCGCGGCGGCTCTCCGGAATCGCGGCCGGCGAGCGTGCTATGATCAGCACCGGATGCCCTGGCACCCATCCAATCACGCCGTGAATCTGCTCGGGAAATCGCCCGACGAGCTGCGCGAATTCGTGCGCGCGCTCGGCGAGCCCGCTTATCGCGGTGATCAGATTTATCATGCGCTCTATGCGGAGCGGCGATTCGATCTGGCCGCCATGTCGAATTTGCCCGCGCCGCTGCGCGAGCGTCTCGCGCGCCAAGCCGTGGTCGCGCTGCCGCAGATCGTCGGGCAGTACCGCTCCTCCGACGGCACGGTGCGCTACCTGCTGGAGCTTCCGGCCTCCGATTCCCCGACCCCCGGCAACCAGGCAAAGCCTGCCACGATCGAGACTGTCTTCATGCCGGAGGAGAATCGCCAAACAATCTGCGTGTCGAGCCAGGCAGGCTGCGCCGTGGATTGCCATTTTTGCCTGACGGCTACGCTCGGGCTGATCCGCAATCTGACGTCGGGAGAAATTCTTGGAGAAGTGCTCGTCGCGCTCGAAGATAATCGCGCGACGCTCAAGCCGCGGACGAATATCGTGCTGATGGGCCAGGGTGAACCGCTGCTGAACTACGACGCCGTCATCGGGGCCGTGCGCATCCTGCTCGATCCGAAGGGCCTGTCGATCTCACCCAAACACGCCACGCTCTCAACAAGCGGCATTGTCCCCGGCATCGAGAGGCTCGCGCAGGAGAACACTCGTCCCAAGATTGCGATTTCGCTCAATGCCTCTTCCGACGAGCAGCGCGACCGGATCATGCCGATCAACCGCAAATACCGGATTGAAAGCCTTCTCGATGCCTGCGCACGCTATCCCCTGCGGCCCTGGGAGCGGCTGACATTTGAGTACGTACTCCTCGGTGGATTGAACGACTCGCCCGACGATGCACGTCGCGTCGTGAGGCTGCTCGCGAACCTGCGCGCCAAGGTGAATCTGATTCCATGGAATCCGGGCGAGCTTCCGTACGAAAAACCGGCCCCGGCGCGCATCGAAGAGTTCAGGAAGATACTCGCGGACAAAGGCATGGCTGTCTTCGTCCGCTCTTCCCGCGGGCAGGACGTGATGGCTGCGTGCGGGCAGCTCGCGCTGCTTCGATCGATGGCGGTTTCATCCCCTCTTGCGAGAGTGTCCCTCTCGAGCTAGCGCCGGAAGCTCGCGTACCGGGTCCCTCGAGGCTCGCGCCCGGGTGTCTCGCCGCTCGGCGGAATCCTCCCCAGCTCTTCGCTCGGGTCGGGCGATCCCTCGGCCGCCGAGGCCCACCGAACACCGAACTCAGGCCTCGAGGCCGGGAGGCTCGGAACCGATCGGTGTCAGAGGGGCCGGATCCCAATTGCTCCCATGAGGCGGCCCGTCGTGCCTTCGCGGCGATAACTGAAGAAAAGATCCGTCCGGCAGGCGGTGCACAATCGAGACGAAGAAATTCTTTCTGGAGCGACGCCCGCCCGGGTGAGAATCGCGCGATTTGCGGCGGCGAGACTGAGTCGGACGCGGGGAGCGGGAGGTTGGTGCCCCGGCGGCATCATCGTAAGCCAGGGTAGCCAACTCGGATCATTGTCTCCCGCTAGAAGCGAGTCGAAGGGCCCGTCAAACCACTCGCCTGCGTCGGAGAATTGGGCGTGAAATTCCCTTGCTACGTCGGAGCCGACTTCGTAACAGCATCGCTCGATGCCCGGCCCGAGCGAGGCGATTACGTCTTTGGGCTGGGTGCCGAATTCCATCTGCATCCGCCCGAGAGTCTTTTCCGCGATGCGGCGAACAGTGCCCCGCCAGCCCGAATGAACCGCAGCGATCGCGCGGCGCTTCGTGTCGGCGAGCAAGATCGGAATGCAATCCGCTGTCTCGACAACGAGCAACACGCCGCGCTCGCGCGTAACGAGAGCATCGCCCTTCAGTTCTTGTCCGGCCGGCGCCTGCTCAAGCGAATCCACGAGGCGAACGATATCGGAATGAATCTGCCGCAGGGTGACGACTCGCATCTTGCCTGCGCCGATAGCGGAGAAGAATCTTCTGCGGTTTTCGCCCACGCGTTCACGCAAGTCCCAGTCCGTGAATCCGAGATTGAGAGTTTGCCCCCCCGGCCCATCGAGGCCACGATCTGTTTCGAGTTCGCTCGTGCCGCCCGACCGCGTGCTGAACCCGTGGGTGAGCCAGCCGAGCTGTGCGAGGCGAGGTGTTTCGAGCACCCGCAAGCTGCCCGCGCGACGCAACGGCCATTCCGATATCACTCGGACGCGCGGTCTTCGCTTGGCGGCACGCTTTCGTTCTACGGATTTGCTCCCTGCGACGGACGCGGCCATCTGCCTCCTCGGTCGCCCGACCAAATCGCGGCGCATCGCAATTATAGGTATAATCGCGCGGCCGCGCAGCAGCTGCCCCGTCGGGGTTTCGAATGCTTCGCAGTTTGCGCGGCGGCAGCCGGGAGGGTCGAGTGATCGTCGGACTGGGACTCGACATTGCGGAAATCGACCGCATCCGAGCGGCGATAGCGCGCCACGGAGTGCCAATTCTTGAACGGCTCTACACGCCCCGGGAAGTCGCGTATTGCGAACGCCACAAAAACAAATTCGAGCGTTACGCCGCGCGATTTGCCGCCAAAGAAGCAGCCATGAAGGCGCTCGGCACGGGGTGGCGGCACGGGGTACGTTGGCGCGATATCGAAGTGGCGAACGCGCCAGGCGGAAAGCCCGGGCTCGAGCTCGCGGGTGTCGCGCGTGAAGTTGCCGTCCGCCTCGGCGTCAAGACCATTTCTCTTTCCATCACCCACAGCGGCAACCTGGCTCTCGCCCAAGTGGTCTTCGAGAACTAGGATCAGCTCCGGCAATCATTCCCGCCGGAATGTCGCGATTGGGATCCGAGTCTAGAGGGGATCGACGAGGGTCCCCGGGTCGTCGGCCAGACGAACCTGGTGCCACCGGTTCGCGGGCCAGCGGCCTCGAATGCGCACTTTCAGATAATTTCCGGTCAAGCCTTCGGTCCAGTTCTCTCCCCCCCGAGCTAGAGTCAGCGCGCGCAAGCTGCTTCCCGCTTGCAAGGCGCGGAATGCTGCGGATTTCCGCTCGGCGAGCGCACGCAGCGACCGGGCGCGCTCGCGGATCACGGGCCACGGCACGGCCGAGCTGAGGTTGGCCGCTTCCGTCCGAGGCCGCTCGGAAAAACGGAACACGTGGAGGTAGGTAAACGGCAGCCGCTCGATGAACTCCGCGGTGGCCTCGAAATCCTCGTCAGCCTCGGCCGGGAACCCTACCAGCACGTCCGCGCCGATTGCCGCATTGGGCAGCAACCGGCGGATCCGTCCGATCCGCTCCGCGTACTGCTCGGCGCGGTACCAGCGATGCATTGCGCGCAGAACGCGGTCCGAGCCTGATTGCAGCGGTACGTGAAAATGAGTCGCCAGGCGAGTGGAGCGAGCGGCGATCGAGACGAGATCCTCGGTGATGTCCTGCGGCTCAATCGAGCTGAAGCGGAGTTGCTCAATCTCCGTTTCGGCCAGGATTCGTTCGACGAGGCGAAGCAGTGCCACGCGAGGCTCGAGATCGCGGCCGTAACTGCCAAGGTTGATGCCGCTCAGGACGATCTCCTTGACCCCCGCCGCCACAAGGCGCCGCGCTTGTTCGATGACAAGATCCGGCGGCAAACTGCGGCTGCGGCCGCGCACGAGGGGGATCACGCAATAGGAGCACCGATGGTTGCAGCCGTCCTGAATCTTCAGGATGGGGCGCGTGCGGTCGCCGGCCACGAGCGTCGCGGAGGCAACCTGCACGGTTCTCTGTGCCAAGATGTCGCCGGTAAGAATGTTGGCCGGGCCGCTGGGGAGCGCGATGGCGCTCGGGTGCGGGTCCGAGAGCAGCGTCACCGGAACGAAGTCCCTGGCCGCGGCAGCAGTGGCCCGAGGGGCCTGGGCGGCCGCCCACACGAGCTCCCGAACGACGGCAGGGATGTCCGCTTGATGTGAGTTCCCGATGACCCAGCAAACCCCTTCGAGGGAGGCCAGTTCCTCCGGCGCGCGCTGCGCGTAGCAGCCGGTGACGACGACGCGTGCCGCGGGGTTCGCACGGTGAATTTTTCGCACCGCTTCCCGAGCCTGCGAATCGGCTTCGGCCGTGACCGTGCAGGTGTTCAGCACGACGATATCCGCCGAGCTGTGCTCGTCGGCGAGCGTCAGCCCATTGCCGAGCAACAGGTGGCGAAGCGCGGCGGCGTCTGCTTCGGTTGCGCGGCAGCCGAAATTTTGGATAGAAAAAGTCGCCATGTGACTTGCGGGGCCGCTCGGCATCAAGCGGCGAGTATAACAGCGAAGTCCCGCAGGCGATCCAAGGAAACAAGCTCGGGTGGGAGGGAGCGGGCCCGGTTATGCTGCCGCGCTGCGGTTCTGGTAACACAACAAAATCAGGTCGGCCCTGCGGCCTACGCCGAACTTGGCCAGCAGGTTCGAAACATGGAATTTCACGGTGCGCACGGAGATATGCAGACGGTCGGCGAGCTCTTTGTTGGCCAAATTTTCGAGCAGGCCGTTCAATACTTCTTGCTCGCGACGGCTGAGCTGGCTGGGAGAATTCGTACGCAGCCGGCGCCCCTGGGAGCTGCTCAGAATCGTGTCCACGAAACTTGAAAGAACGTTGCGCTGGACCCAGAATCCCCCTTCCGCTATCATCGGCAGAGCGCGGGGAAGCTGTTCCAGCGACTCCCCGTAGCTCAGGATCCCTTTCACTCCCTGCCGCAGAAGCGCAAAACATTCGGCTTCCTTCAGATTGTCACCGACGACCAGCAGCCGCGCATCCTTGTAGCGGTCGAGGATATTGCCTAGCAGCGCTCCGGTAGCCTGGCGCGCTGCATGGGCATCGATCACGTACACCGAAGCGCGAGGCACCTCGAAATTACGCAGATCGTGCGCCAGCATGGACTCGAGCTGCTTCGAGCAGAGCTGGAAGCCTGAATTCGCGAGCAAGCGACCGAACTGATCCAAAACCATCGGATGCGGCGAGAGAAGGCAGACCTTGAGACTCGACTTTCCAGCTCTTTTAGGCATTGTGAGTTAGGCTAGCGGAAATAGTGGAGCGGATCAAGCTGCACTGATCAGACGATTTCAAACCAGACAAGGGTGTACGGCATCATTCCGCCTGCTTGCGTCCGCAAGCACCTCTCGGACGGCCATCGAGAGAACGTCGGAGGTTCCGGTGTTTCCCGCCTCGACCGGGAGGCGAGTGAGTCACTATCGCGCGGCAGAGTCTTAATCGAGAGCGCGATAAGAGAAAAATCAATCGGTCGGTGAAGGTCCTTCGAAGAATTCGGCTTGCGCCTCGGGCTTCCGCCGCGGGCGCTTGGCGGGAAGCCCCGCTTGACGGACCTTGTAAAGCAAGGCCCGATAGCTGATTTTCAACACCTCGGCGGTTTTTCGTCGGTTCCAATGGTTGGCCTGGAGCACCTTGAGGATGAGTTCGCGCTCCATCTTGCGCGTCACCTGCTGAGCGATGTGCTTCAGAGGGATGTTGCCCTCAGGAGTCGTTTCATAGGTGAGATGGAAGGGTTTCTTTTCAACTCGATCGGCGTAAAAGGCTTCCTCCGAGCCGAGTATGACGTAGCGCGCCATGCAGTTTTCCAGTTCGCGGATGTTGCCGGGCCATTCCCGCTGCTGCAACAAATGGAACGTCTCTTTGGAGGGCGAGGGAACCTCGCGCTGGAAACGGCGATTGTACTGTTCGCGGAGGTACTCAACCAGGTAGGGAATATCCTCTCGACGCTCGCGCAGAGGAGGGAGCGTAATAGTGATTACATTGATACGATAGAAAAGGTCGGAGCGAAAACTGCCGGACTCGATCTCTCGCTGCAGCCGGCGATTCGTCGCGCAGATGACGCGTGCATCCATGCGTTTCTCTTCGTGATCTCCGATGCGCGTGAAATTGCCGTCCTGAAGAACGTGGAGCAATTTCGCCTGCAAGCTCGCGTCGAGCTCGCCAATCTCGTCCATAAAAAGAGTGCCGCCCTGGGCCATCTCCATCCGACCGGGCTTGGCTGCATTGGCGCCGGTGAAGGCGCCCTTCTGAAACCCGAATAGCTCACTCTCAAGCAGCGGGCCTGGGATCGCAGGGCAATTGACCTTCACAAAAGGACCGTCGCGCCAGGGTGAGCGGTTGTGAATCACATGTGCCAGGATTTCCTTACCGGTACCGCTTTCGCCGAGAATCAGGATGGGCACGTTCAAGCCAGCCGCTCGGTCGACACGCTGCCGCACCACCTGCATCGCCTCTGATGGACCAAAGTAGATGTGATCGGGCGGCAGCTCGGCTTGGTGTTTCTGCGGTGCGGGCGTCAGTTCAGCAGCAGAAGCCATATAGGGTTAGGGGTCAAGAACTTGGAGTCCGATCCTCTGCCAGGATGTGTTGCACATGACCCGCCAAACGCCGGCCTGCACAGACCGCCCTCGACCTGCCTCTCGAGGCCATGGAATATTACTATCCCCTTCAATATCTATTGGTTAGATGGGTCCAAGGATGAGACTTCGGTATCAAGAATGAGGGATCGGGAGGGTGTTTTGATCGATCAGAAAAGAATTCCTACAATCGGGAAGGGGGTTTCCCACACTCGACGAGCGCCAAGCCGTCACCTGTCGACGACCAGGCCCTAGATCTGGGCGCCTTCGCCGCGAATGATGTCGTACCGCTCGATCACTGCTGCGATTCCGATCGTCTCGTACTCCTCGTCGCGCTGCTTGTCGACACGAACCACGCGTCCGTGTGCTCGGACGAAAACTTCGGTACCGCGGGTGATTTCTGCCGGAAGCGTGAGAGTAAAGTCGACTTCGGTGCCGGGAGGAAGATCTTTGCTCATGGTGAAGTAAACGCCACGCGTGGAGATGTCTCGTGTTTGGCCGGTGTGCGCTCCCGGTTCACGACTGACCGGCAAGCGGACGCTCACGGGTAAGGATAAATCGTACCGGCGAGCCATGCGACGCTCGCTCATTAGCGCTGCTCCCGGCGAACTCGATTGAAGCTCACGGCGGTAACCCCCGAGAAAAATCAGCAATCCCCATTCCAAAGGTTCCGAGCCCATCGCCGTCGATCACACTCGCCGCCCGCAGAAGAGAGGGTGCGCGTCCGCTCTGTCGCCCAAGCGATGAACTAGCCCTTTGGTACCAGCAAGAACCGCTACTCCGCCAACTCTGGTCGCGAGGACGGACACCCAAACTCTCGGCCAGACGATTTGTACATAATAGCAGCATCGGAACCGAAGACCGAACTACTCGTTCGACAGATGGTCGCGCTATTTAGCCCAATGTGCTCGAGACATGCAACTGTTTCGACGATCATAGGGCCAGGGGAGGGCAAAAGACTCGCGAGTCCTCCCCTGGGACGGGCAAGCCAGCCCCACAAATCAGGCCCGACGAGTTACAGACGGCCGGGCGCCCGGCCCGCCTAGGAACCGCGGATGGCAGGAGCGGCTGGGGCATGCTCGTTTGCGGTTTCCTTCGCGGCTTCCTTCGCGGCTTCCTTCGATGCCCCTCTTGCCGCTGCGGCCGCTTTCGCAGCCGCGGACCGCGCGCCGCGTCCGGAATCGAGGTTGAACTGCCGCATCTTGTAAAGCAGGGCCTTGTAGCTGATGCCCAGCATTTGGGCGGCGTCCTTGCGGCACCAGTTGGTTTTCTCTAGCGCGTCGGCGATCGCCTCCATCTCCGCTTCGTCCTTCAAGCCGCGTACGAGCGCCTTCAGCCCCTGTTCGCGCGGAGCAGGAACTTCCTCGCGTGGAGCTACCCGCTGATGCTGGCCGGTCATTTCCAGTAGCTCGCGGAAGCTGCCTTCATCGTCCTCCAGAATGACATAGCGCTTGACGAAGTTCTCAAGCTCTCGCAGGTTGCCGGGCCATGGATAGCGCAGCGCCGCTTCGAGCAGGTGCTTTGATGGATCGGGCGCTGCCTTCTGGTACTTCTCGGTGTACTTGACCAGGAAGTGGCGGAAAAGGAGCGGGATCTCGGCGGTGCGCTCGCGCAGCGGGGGGATATGGATCGAGAGCACGTTCAACCGATAGTAGAGATCTTCGCGGAAACGGCCGGACCGCATCGCCTCTTTGACTTCCATATTGGTGGCGGCGAGGACGCGCACGTCCACATTCACCACCGCACGCGCTCCCAGTCGCGAGTACTGCCCGTCCTGCAGAACGTGCAGAAGCTTCGCCTGTAGGTGAGGGCTCATCTCCGCGATTTCATCGAGGAAGATCGTGCCCTTATTGGCCAGCTCAAACTTGCCCGGCTTGCCGCGCACTGCGCCGGTGAAGGCACCCTGCTCGTAACCAAACAGCTCGGATTCGAGCAATTCGCCGGGCAGCGCGGCGCAATTCACCTTGACGAACGGCTGCTGGCGCCGCGTCGAGCGGAGATGAATCATGCGTGCCACCACTTCCTTTCCCACGCCGCTTTCTCCGCTGATGAATACCGGCACGTCGACCGGAGCAATCTGTAAAATCTGCTGCCGAATTTTCAGCATTTGCGGACTGGCGGCCAGAAAGGAGATGTCCTCGGTGAGCGCCTCGCAATATTCGCGCAGTGCCCTGTTCTCGGCGCGAAGCTGCTGTTTCTGGCGGCACTTCAGGAAGGCCGCATCGAGTTCCGGTTTTTCGAAGGGCTTGGTCAGGTAATCGAGCGCGCCGATACGGATGGCTTCGACGACTGTGGTGACTTCGTTCGAGCAGGAAAGCATGATGACGTTGAGCGTGCGGTCCATCTGCATCAATTGTCGCAAGGTCTCGAGCCCGTCCATCTCAGGCATCAGCACATCGAGAACGATGAACTCGGGGCGGTCTCCCTTGCCCAGCCGCTCGAGCGCTTCCTTCCCGCTCGCTACGGTTTCGACCTGGAAACCGTCCACCTCGAGAAGCGTTTGCAGATACCTGCGGATACTCGGTTCGTCATCCACCACCAGGATTTTTTCTTTGTCAGCCATCGTCTTCCTCTCGAGCGAAGCCTCCTCCGCTACTATTTACTCCATAAGGATGGGCAGCAGAAACGAAAAAGAACTCCCGTGACCCATTTCGCTATCCACCCAAACCTTGCCCCGATGCGCTTGGATCAGCCGCTTGGTGATCGCGAGGCCCAGACCCATACCCGAAGAGGAGGGGTCCACGCGCACGAACTCCTCGAAGATTTCCTGATGAAATTCAGGGGCGATGCCGCTGCCCGTATCGGAGACGGAAATCAACACGCTGTTCGGGCGCTGGCCATCCTGGCGACGCCGATTCTTCAAGGCGGCGGATTCGGATGTGCGGCGCTCCCAGAAGTAAGGTTGGGCCAGCAGCGTAACGCAGCCGTTCACGGGCGTGTGCTTGAGCGCGTTATCCATCAAATTCGCCATGCATTGCTGCACTTTCTGATAATCGAACTTGAAGAGCGGCAGATCCGGATGCACCTGGATATCCAGCCGCACCATGGCCCGCTGAAATGCATCCTGCCAGCGGCACGTGAGATCCTTGATGCAGTCGCGAAGATCGTTTTCGCGCAACTGCAGCACGAGTTTCCCGCTCTCGAGCGCGGAATAGTTCAAGAACATGGAGACCAGGCGAACCAGGCGATCACAGCTTTCCTTCGATTCCTGCAGAATTTCGCGCTGGTGTTCACTGATCTTTCCGAGCGAACCGGAGAGCAAGAGGTCGTAGTATCCTTTCATCACGGCGAGGGGCGTCTTGAGCTCGTGCGCCGCCGAGGCCAGGAACACCGTCTTTTGCCGGTTCACTTCCTGAAGCCGCAGGTAAGCGGCCAGAAGATTCCGGTAGGTGATTTCGCGCTCCTGCATCAGATCCTGCACCGTCTGACGCATGTCCACCTCGTCGGCCGGGGCTTCGGGCGAGGGCTCGATATAAACGACCAGCCAGTCCGGTTCGGGCAGCCAGCGGATGCGCGCGCCGCTCTTTCCCGCCGAAGATTCAAGCGGCAGCTTGATTTCTTGTTCTCCTCCTTCGAGCTTGCTCAGAATCTCCGCGCAGTCCGCGTGCAGGACATCCTGGAACAGATTGAGCCCCGGCTTCGCCACCAATCCTTCAGAGTTCAGTGAATCACGGGCCTGGATGTTTGCAAACAGCAGCCGCCCCTGGCGATCGGCAACCAGCAGGGGGCGGTCCAAGGCGTTGAGCACACCTCCAACAAGTTGAAAGGCCGCCTGGTTGTTCGCCTGCTGGTCAGCTGTGACTGTGTTCGACAATTAGCCCTCCGAGGACCTTTCGGCTCTTGCGCGAAGACACATCCAACAGAGCCGCGGCCATCGAATCGGACACGCAGGAATTAAAGGTATGCTCGCAAAGCACGCGCCAGGGTGTCAATGGTAAATGAGTCCTAGAATTGCACAATTCTGGAAATCTATTGCTCATGTTTGCACACCCAAACTGCCGATCCTATGGCACAGTCTCTCAATGATGACATAACTGATTGACTATAAGAAGGTTAATTTCGGTCCATTTCGCTTGCCGGACTTGCCCTATAATTGCGCTCAATTTAGTACTAAAACCGGAGTACGGCATGGTAGCCAGAGAAGACACTGCAGGCCAGAGCGCGGCCGCCACGCCGCTCTATGATGAGCACCGGAGCTTTCAGCGGATCCATCTACAGGTGCCGCTCTTTATCCGTGGCAAGGATGCTCACGGCAAGCAGTTTCTGGAACTTGCTAAGACGTTAGACGTCAGCGCACTAGGAGCGTTCATTACCTGTCCCCGGTCTCTGGCGATCGGTGAGGTGGTTACGCTGACGATTCCAGCTCCCTCGATTACCTCCTCCGCTCTGGTTCCGGCCGGCATGCCTCCGATCCTTGCCAGAGTGAAGCGACAGCAGGAGGCCGGGGATGTGCATCTGGTGGGCGTTGAGTTTCTGAAGCCAATTGGCTAATATTTTCTCTTCTCCTCTCTGCTCGGTCAGGGCGATCGGAGCGCCGAGTGGAGAACGTTTTCCTATCGTCCCGCTGGCCATGATAACTTTTGCATTGACGCGTCCTCGAGATTTCAATAATTTTAATCTTTGCAGCAACTTACACGCCATCCGGGGCCGAGGCTCGATTGCCGGGGTCGGGCGATCTGGTGCGAGGGGTTCTACTTTTTTTCGACGGAATTTGCTAGCTCCAGGGCAGCTTAGATTTTTCGGAAGCATCGGGAACAGATGATGCCCCTGCCCGGCGAAGCCTTCGAGATGATGCCCCAGCCCGGCGAAGCGAGGGAGCTTCAGCCGTCGGCTGAAGATTCCTTCCTCGATCTCTTGGTTGAGACGCTCGAAGGCCTCGACAGGTCTGTCCGAGGACGATTGCTTCGGCAGTTCTTCCGCACCATTGCGCAGATCGACCTCCCGGAAACCCAGAGCAAGGAGTATTGGGAACGAATCCTCCGGCGCCGCCGCGAGCTCTCCGATCATCTTGGGAAAACAGTCTCGGTCAAGGCCGTGATCGTGGACGTTCTCGCCTCAGCAAACTTTTCCCGCATTCCGATACTGGTCGAGTACGAAGAATTCAAGAAGCTCCAGATCAATGCGGCCACCGATGCTCTAACGGGCCTCTACAATCGCCGCTTCTTCGATGAATCCTGCGAGAAGGAATTGAACCGGGCCAAGCGCTACGGCCAGCACCTTGCGATCGCGATCCTCGACCTGCAGGGGCTCAAGAAGGTCAATGACCGCCACGGCCATTTGCACGGCGATCAGGTCTTGCAGCTTGCCGCGACCACGTTGCGCAAGACGCTGCGCGCCTCCGACTTTGCGTTCCGGATCGGCGGAGACGAGTTCGCGCTACTTTTGCCGCAGACCGAACCGGAACCGGCCATCACTCTGTGCCGTCGCCTCCGCACCCGTTACGAAGCCGAGGTCCGCCCGCTCAAGCTCGACACCCTCGTGACGCTCGATTTTGGAGTTGCGGTCCACCCCCAGGACGGCGATCAAAAGAGCCAGCTGATGGAAGTCGCCGATAAACGGCTCTACGCATCCCGCGGCACTCCGCTCGAGGCGCTCAC
>DATMRE010000030.1:0-20989 GCA_035566475.1 Verrucomicrobiia bacterium
GCTATCGACCCAAGCAGGGTTAACCCTTCCTCCCGTCCGGCCCGCGGTAGCGTTTCCGGTCGCATCTGCCAACCCTTCGAGGGGAAACCTTCTCTTCGATCAGATTCCGCGTGTGCCGGAAGACGGTCGTCCTGTTCGGGGCCGCGCACACTCTGCCCTCGGAAAAGACGCCTCGGAGGCCCAGTGGCTATGGTAGCTCGGAGCTCTGCTCCTCGCAAATCGAGGTGAAAACTACTGAAAACTACGCCCGCCGCTGCCTCAAGCTACACATATTTAGAAGGAACGCTACCGTGGGAGTGTCCTGAGCGACCAGGGCGCCACCTGCACCACCCTAAGGCCATTGACATGGGAAAGACTATCGTCGCAAAATTTGAATTACCCAGCCGATTTCCTCGGCCCCTCTCGGGGGCCGCAAACAACCCAGCCTCCCAGAAACAGGAGGTCATGATGCAAAAATCGGTTAAGCCAATTCCCAAAGGATATCGCTCGATCACGCCGAATCTGAATTGTCACAACGCAGACCGCGCCATAGATTTCTACAAGAAGGTTTTCAAAGCCGCCGAGCTGGTTCGCGTGCCGGGCCCCGATGGAAAGATCATGCACGCGGAGTTGAAGATCGGCGACTCGATGATATTCCTGAACGACACGATCGGTGACACCGCGGCCAGCGTCGATGAGCCACCGGCGGCCCGCCCGCTGTACCTTCATTTGTACGTCAAGGACGCCGACACGGTTTTCGAAAGCGCTATCGCGAACGGCGCCAAAGTGGAGATGCCGCTTGAGAACATGTTCTGGGGGGACCGCTATGGCAAGCTCATCGACCCCTTCGGGCAGCTATGGGGTATCGCGACACACATCGAGGATGTCACCGCCGAGGAGATGAGCCGTCGGCAGCAGGCGACGTTCAGCAAGGCAGCCGGTCAAAGCTAGCCAAGACTGGGCCGGGTGTCGACGCTCTGGCAGGAACAGTCGCGTCCCCGGTTCAATCGATCAATCCAGGCCAATGATGCGGAGTTCTCTCCGCCGCTGTGCGAGCGAACTGAGCGGGATTCGCAGGCGATCGGCGCATTCCGGCAGCCGCGCCGGGTCGGTCGGTACGCGTGTTTGACCGCCCCCGCTAGCCTCGCCTAGAATGAGCATGCGCGGTGCCGGATTCACCGCCTAGGCACGCCCCAGACCATGTTTGAAACACTCACAGAAAAGCTCCAGCGCGCGTTCAAAAACCTCCGCGGTCAGGGGAAGCTGAGCGAAGCGCATCTGGACGCGGGGCTCGCCGAAATTCGCGAGTCGCTGCTCGACGCGGACGTGAATCTCGGCATCGCGGACGAATTTATCGCCCACGTCCGCCAGAAGGCCCTGGGCTCGGAGGTCCTGCTCCAGCTTTCGCCCGACCAGCAAGTGGTGAAACTCGTTCGCGACGAGCTCGGCGAGCTGCTCGGGCGCGAAGCTCGCCCTCAATTCTCTTCGCGGCCACCCTCGGTATGGCTGATCGTCGGCCTGCAAGGCTCGGGCAAAACGACCTCGGCGGGCAAGCTCGGGAAATGGCTCGCCGAGCATGGCCACAGGCCGATTGTCGTTTCAACCGATGTCTACCGACCTGCGGCACGCGAGCAACTCGCGCAGGTGGCCAAGGCCACGGGCACGCCCCTTTGGCCCGGCACGGGCACCGACAGGCCCCTTGAGATCGTGCGCGGCGCGACGCGCGAGGCCAAGCTCTCCGCCTGCGACGTCATCGTCGTAGACACGGCCGGGCGGCTGCACATCGATGACGATCTCATGAACGAACTCTCGGAACTGAAGCGCGAACTCAATCCTTCGGAAATCCTCTTCGTCGCCGATGCGATGATCGGACAGGACGCGGTTCGCTCGGCCGGAGAATTTCACAGGCGTCTGGGTGTCACGGGCGTGATCCTCACGAAGCTTGACGGCGATGCGCGTGGCGGCGCTGTGCTTTCAATAGGCAAGGTGACGGGCGCGCCGGTGAAATTCGTGGGTGTTGGCGAGAAATACGACGCGCTTGAGCCTTTCTATCCCGACCGAATCGTCTCCCGCATTCTTGGCATGGGTGACGTCCTCGGCTTGATCGAAAAAGCCGAGAAGACGATCGACGCGAAGAAGGCCCACGAACTCGAGCGAAAGTTGCGCGAGGATGATTTCTCGCTCGAGGACTTTCGCGATCAGTTGCGCCAGATCCGCAAGATGGGCTCTCTTGAGCAGTTGATGGGCATGTTGCCGAAGATCGGCCCGTTCGCCAATATTCCCAAGGATGCCCATCTGGATGAGAGTCAACTGAAGTCAGTCGAGGCGATCATCAACTCGATGACCGCTCGCGAACGCGCCGATCACAACCTGATCGACGGCAAGCGCCGAAAGCGCATCGCCCGCGGCAGCGGCACCTCGGTCCAGGAAGTGAATCAAGTGCTCAGGCAGTACTCCGACATGCGCCGCATGCTCAAGCAGTACGGCACGATCGCCAAGATGAAAAAGCGCGGCATTGGCAGGCTCGCCGGATTGAAATAGGGAGCGGCCCGCAGCTTCGGCTGGCGACGGCAGTCGAAATGCGGAACTTTTAGAAGCGCCGGCCGCCGCGGCCGGCGGCCGCGGGCAGGGACAGCTGGCCGAGGTTCACGAGTTAGCGATTGGTGAATCGGGCCGGGTCCGTTATAATGCGGAGGGTTCGGTTGAGGAGGAACTTCGAGTGTTAACGATTCGGCTGGCGCGGATTGGCAAGAAGAAGCACCCATTCTATCGTGTGGTAGTCACCGAGAAGACCCGCCCGCGCAACGGCCGTTTTGTCGAGATCGTGGGCACCTATGACCCTCTCAAGAAGCCCTCGGCCGTACGGATTGACAGTGAGCGGGTACGCTACTGGCTGAGCAAGGGCGCACAGCCGAGCGATACCGTTCGCAGCCTTCTGCGCAACCCCCAGCCTGCCTGAAGCGTCTCATCCCATAGTACGCCTTACATAGATACCTCTGGTACACGCTCGAGCGAGTCTCCCGGCCGGGCACGGCGCGCTGTGGAGGAGCCCTCATGAAGGATCTGGTCGAATCGATAGCCAAGGCGCTCGTGGATCATCCCGAACAGGTTCAGGTCAACTCCGTGGAAGGTGAACAGGTGACCGTGCTCGAACTGCGCGTTCATCCTGAAGATCTAGGCAAGGTGATCGGACGGCAGGGGCGGACGGCGAAATCCATACGCACGCTGCTGGGCGCTGCCGGAATGAAGCTGAAAAAGCGCTTCACGCTGGAAATCCTCGAGTAGAGTGACCACGCACGCATCAACCGACGTCACCGTGGCTCGCCTGGTCCGCCCGCATGGACGGCGCGGAGAGTTAGCGGCCGAGATTCTCACCGATTTCCCCGAACGGCTCACCCGCCTCGCTTCGGTTCGATTGTGGGACGGCCGGTCTCGGGCGCGGCAGGTTACGGTCCGCTCCTGCTGGCTCAGTCAGAGCCGCGGCGGCCAGGCGATTTTCCACTTCGAAGGCTCGGATTCGATCTCCGATGCAGCGAAGCTCGTAGGTCTTGAAGTCCAGATCCCCCTGGGGGACCGCATGGCGCTTCCCGCGGCGAGTTACTACGTCACCGACCTCATCGGCTGCGAAGTGCGGGAGAAGAACGGCGAAACGATCGGACGCGTGAGCGACGTCGATTTCACCGGCGAGCGGGTCGCCGGGACGCCGATACTTGTCCTAGCTTCTCCCGAGGGCGAACTGCTGATTCCTCTGGCACAGGATATCTGCGTACGGATTGACATCGCGCGGCGTTCGATCGAAGCGGTTCTCCCTGAAGGCCTGCGCGAATTGAATAGCGACGAGCGACCATAGTCGGAATCACCGCACTGCAGCAGGATGGGCAAGAATGCGCTTCGACATCGTCACGATTTTCCCGGACTTTTTCACCGGCCCTCTCGATTACGGTATCGTGCGGCGGGCGCGCGAGGGCGGCTTGATTGCCACGCACGTCCATGACTTGCGCGCTTTCACGCACGACCGCCATCGCACCGTCGACGACCGCCCTTTTGGCGGCGGAGAGGGCATGGTCATGAAACTCGAGCCGCTTTGGGCGGCGGTCGAATCGCTGGTTGGTTCTGTCGGGTCCGAGGAAACGGCGATCGTGCTGCTTTCGGCTGCCGGAAAGCTCTTCCGCCAGCAAGAGGCGAGGCGGTTCGCCAAACTCGGGCGGATCGTACTTCTGTGCGGGCGCTACGAGGGCGTGGACGAGCGTGTCGCCGAGCATCTGGCAACGGATGAAATTTCGATTGGTGATTTCGTTCTTTCGGGCGGCGAACTTCCCGCAGCCATGATCGTCGAAGCCTTGACACGGCTCGTTCCTGGCGCTCTCGGCAATGAAGACTCTGCCGTCAACGAGTCATTCAGCGCGTCGGCCGGCCGAACCGAACCGACACGGTGTGCCGTGCGTCTTCCGAGCCCGGCTCTCGATTCCGAACTCATCCATGACGGGTCCTCAGTCACCGCCGGTCGCGGCATTCTCGACTGCCCCCACTACACCCGGCCTCCGTCCTTTCGCGGCTGGGATGTTCCGGAGGTGCTCCTTGGCGGAAATCACGACGAGATTCGCCGCTGGCGGCGCAAGAAGGCTCTCGAGAAAACGCTCCGCAATCGGCCGGACTTGCTGGTTGCTTCTCGGGTCGGCTCAGAAGACCTGGGCGCCGCGCCCCGAGAACCATAGTGGCCGTGTGACGGCTCTCGAGCGAGCCTTGCGGCTCTTCCTTGAAGGATCAGATCAGGGATCGATTCCGAGATGAGCCGCGTGAGCTCGATTACGCCCGGGCTAGAACCGCTCTCGAGATTCATCTAGGCAGGGCGGCCGGACTTGGTTATAATTTTGGACTGCGCGTTGTGTGCTGGCCCCACCTGAGCGGGTCTGCCGGGAATACGAACCATGAAGCCGATTCTTCGTACGCTAGAGCAGTCTCAAGTTCGCAAGGATCTCCCCGCATTCGGTCCCGGTGATACGGTGCGCGTGCACGTGCGGTTGAAGGAAGGTGAAGGCGACAAGGAGCGGCTCCAGTCGTTCGAGGGCGTGGTGATGAGCCGCCGTGGCCAGTTGCTCGGTGAGAGTTTCACGGTACGGCGCGTCAGCTTCGGGATTGGCGTCGAGCGCATCTTCCCGGTCCATTCGCCGATGATTGGCTCGATCGAGGTGGTTCGCCAGGGCCGCGTTCGCCGCGCCAAGCTCAATTACCTTCGCGCACGCAAGGGCAAGGCCGCGCGCATCAAGCGCGTCGAGAGGTTCGAGTCACCCGTCGCGACCGGTCCGACAAAATAGCCAAGCTCCCCGCCGAGCTCCCGTATTCGATCCCCTTTCTCGACCCGAATCCTTGCTTTGCCCTTGCGAGTCGGAATCACAACCCAATGATTGAGAGTCCCGGACGGGAACGCTGTGCTAAACTCCCGGCCGATGGGACGGCTCTGCTCCGCACGGTACGAGCGGGATGCGCGGCAACGCGGGTGGCTGCGCGTCGCAGGACTCGATGAAGCGGGACGCGGCTCGCTGTTCGGTCCAGTCCTGGCGGCGGCGGTCGTGCTGAATCCTAAACGCCGGATCGTCGGCCTGGATGATTCGAAGAAATTGCCTCCGGAAAGGCGGGAGGAGCTGGCCGAACGGATTCGCAAGCACGCTCTCGGCTGGGCGGTGGCGGAAATTGACGCCAGCCGAATCGACGCGTGGAATATTTATCAGGCCAGCCGCCAGGCGATGGTCGCCGCCATCTCGCAGCTCGATCCTTTCCCCGATTATCTTCTGCTCGACGCTTTGGAGCTCGACCTCCCGATCGAGCAGAGGGCGCTCATCCACGGTGATGCGCGTTCGGTTTCGATTGCCGCAGCCTCCATCCTGGCGAAGGTCGAGCGGGATCGGCGGATGGAGGAGTTCGATCGGATCTACCCTCAGTACGGCCTGGGGCAGAACAAAGGCTACGGCACGCCGGAGCATCTCGAAGCACTGCGACGCCACGGACCTTCGCCGCTACACCGCTTCTCCTACGCGCCGGTGCGCGAAGCGCGCTGCTGGTCGACAGGCGCGACTCAGAGTCCGCTGCCGCTTGGACTCGCGACAGATCTCACCGTCTAGCCTCCATCCGATTTCATCCTGACCGGTGACGAGCGGGCTCCCCGCCGATACCGCCCACGCCCTGGGTCCGCAAACGTTCTCCCGACGGCCAGTGGGCCCTGTTATCCCCTTGCTCAACCTTCCACTTTCGCTTCGTTGCCCCTGTTTTTCGCGCATGCTAACCTCACGACTGAGCCACGAATGATGGCCCCCGGGCAGGGGGGAGAGGCAACGAAGCGAGCCTATGGCGTTCAATAAAAGCAAAGCGCTCGAGATTGCGCTGAAACTTCTAAGCCAGGGCAAGATCACCCAGGCGATTGCCGAATACCAACAAATCCTCCGCAATGACCCGAAGGATCAAGCAACGCTGATGACCGTGGGCGATCTTTTCGCCCGTCAGGGGGACATGCCGCAGGCCATCGAATATTTCGAACGGCTGGCGCAGGTGTACCTGCACGACGGCTTCAACAGCAAAGCGATCGCGATCTACAAGAAGATCGCCAAACTGGGGCCCGCCGAACTCGCTCCTCTCGAACGGCTGGCTGAACTGTACGTCCAGCAGGGAGTGTTGAGCGAGGCCCGCCCTCTGTTTCTGCAAATCGCCGAGGCGCATCTGAAGGCCAACCGTGCGCCGAAGGCGGTCGAAGTATTGCGCCACCTGCTCGAGGTCGAACCGGAAAATCCGCGCGTCCAAATGCGTTTGGCCGAGCTCTACAATGTCTTGGGCCAGAAAAAGGAGGCGGCCCAAACCTTTCTCGCTTACGCGCAGCGCCTGTTCGAGCGCGGCACCGTCGACGAGGCGCAGGAACTGATCGAACGAGCGCTCGGGGTAGATTCAAGGCATGCGGCCGCCCTGTTGCTGAAAGCAAGAATTCTCGGAATGACCGGAAAGGACGAGGAGGCCATCGTGATCCTCGAGAGCCATCCGGATGCCGACGCCGGAGGCGAGGCGACGAACCTGCTCGTGGATCTCGAGCTGCGGACGGGGCACAATGAGAAGGCCGCAGACCGCGCCCGCAATCAACTGGTACGTGGAAATGCTCATTTTGGGCTGCTGCACAGGGTGGCTGAAACGTTGACCGAGAGCGGGCACCCCGCGGAGGCCCTGCCACTGCTCCGGGAATTGCGCGACCCGATGATCGATGAGGGCCAGCAGGACAAATTCCTGAAATCGCTCTCGGGCGCGGCCGAGCGCCTTCCTGGGCAAGCCGAGCCGCTCGAAATGCTGGCCGAGTTCTGCCGGCACACGAGCGATCCGTTCCATTTGACAACCGCTCTCGGGCAGCTCGTCGACATCCATATCGCTGCCGGAAACGAGCCGCGGGCCATCGTCCTGCTCGAGGAACTGGTCGAGCGGAATAAGGATGACGAGCGGCTGGTCGCAAGACTTGAGGGTCTTCGTCAAAGTACGGGGATCCTGAAAGCGGAGCCCGAAGTCGGGGGAGCGGCGGTTGAAACATCGGTCGCCGAAGCAGCGGCTCCCGCGCCCGCCTCTCGGCCGATCGTGGAAGACCCTCTTGACGGGGAGACCGACCGCTTCGTCGCCCAGGCGCTGACCGACGTCGACCTCTTCTCGAGCTACGGGTTGATGAACAAGGCCACGCATCTTCTCGAACGAATCTTGGAACGCGCGCCGCGCCACACCCCCACGCTCGATCGCCTACTCGACGTTTCTCTCGGCGCCGGCGATGACCGCCGCACCGCCGAACTAGCCGCCCAGCTCGAGCGGATTCACCGCGAACGCGGCGACGACCTGAAGGCCGATCGTGCAGCTGAACTCCGGCAAAGATTCGAGACGGTCGTCGAGCTCCGTTCCGACGAGTTGCTCCCGGCTCCTCCGGAGGATCCCTCGGCCGCTCCGATCCCGTCCGCCGAGCCGCTGGCCGCGATCACCTCCCCTCAGGCGCCCATCGATCAACCGGAATTCGAAATTGCGCCTTCTCGACCCGAGCCGGAGCTATTGGTCGGCGATGACTTGAATTCGCCGCCCGACCGCGCGCCCCAGCCGACCACGACCGGCGAGGAGGTCGACCTCTCCGATGAATGGGAGGCCATCGCTCAGGAGGTCTCCGAACCTCCACAATCGCAGACCGAGGAGGCCCCGGCGCCCTACCAAGAGGAGTCGGCTTCCGGGGAAGTCGAGGCCGCCCGAGCCGAGATCGAGCTTGTGGCGGAGCCCGAGGTCTTTGAGATAGAGGCGGTGGCTGCTGAACCGCCGATTGAACCGGCTCTCGACGCGGCGTTTCAGTCGATCGAGGCGTCGGCCGAGGAGCCGGCGAGCGCTCGGGAGGCGGCTTCAGAACCAGGAGATGACGCCTTCGAACTCGAATTGACGCCCGTCGCGGCCGAACCAGAGGCCCAAGCCGAGAGCGCGACCACGGACGATTTCCTGAGCGAGCTTGCAGCGGAAATCGAAGACCTGGAGCCTCTCGTAGCCGAACCCGCTCAAGATACGGCCGTGCCAGAACCGCTCGCCGCCCGGTTGCCGGAACCCGCGCTCGCCCCTCCGGCGGCCGAGACCCTCAACGAGCTGGCCGATGTCTTCGCGGAATTCCGCGCCGAGCTCGGCGAGCTCAACGAGGAAGACGAAGACCTCGAGACGCACTACAGTCTCGGAATCGCCTATCGCGAGATGGGTCTGCTCGACGAAGCGATCGGAGAATTTCAGAAGGTGGCGAAGGCCGTACAGACCGGAAAGCCGTTCCGCTACGCCATGAATTGCTCGACGCTTTTGGCGGTTACCTTCCTCGATAAAGGTGAGCCGAAGATCGCCTCTCTGTGGTATCAGCGCGCACTGGAAGTGCCCGGTCTTGATCCGGAGACGATCCTGGCGTTGCGCTATGACCTCGGAGTCTCGCTCGAGACGGCCGGAGAATCCGATGCGGCACTCGAAAGCTTCCGCCAGGTCTATGCGATGAATATCGATTACCGCGATGTGGCCGACCGCATCGCCACCCTACAGCACCACTCGGCGCCGTCGTAGATTTTCCGTGCCGCCTCCGCGTTGCCGGCCAATCCGCCCTGTGAGCGGAACAAAAGGTCCGGGGACCGTCCGAATGGACCTCGAGTTGCGACTCCCCGGATAATCTCCGATAATCCTAGGACGATGATGAGCCGCGTTCTCCGCGCCGTGGTGCTGCTGTTCTGGCTCGAACTCGGACTGGCGTTGATACTCGTGCCCTGGTCGAACATCTGGGAAGTGAACTTCTTTCTTTACCAGTATCCGGCGCTTGGATTCGTGCTCAAAAATCCGTTTCTGCGCGGGGCCATATCCGGGTTGGGCTTCATGGACGTTTTCCTGTCACTCGAAGCCTTTCGTCGCCCGACGCCGACCGTCGTGAACCGCACCTGAAGACACCCCGGGCGTCGAAGCGAGGGATTGATGGGAGGAGAGGAATCAGCCGAACGCAGCTCGAACGGCGTCGATCGACCGGTCCTGTGCTACGTGACCGACCGGAAGGCATTCGCCGGGGGTGATTCGATCGAAAGGATGCTCGAGCGAGTTCGCGCGGCCGTAACGGCAGGTGTCGACTGGGTTCAGATTCGGGAAAAAGACCTGACCGGGCGCGAGCTCTTGGAATTGGCGCGCAAAGTCGTCGAGAGTGCAAACGATCTGGCTCCGGGCGCGAAAGCGCGCGTCGTGATGAACGAGCGTCTCGATGTTGCGCTCGCAGCTCGCGCCCAAGGCGTGCATCTAGGTGGCGGAGCGGCGCCCCCGGCCGAAGTGGTTCGCTGGTGCAGGGGCGGAAACGCGCCCGCTGATTTCCTGGTTGGAGTATCCTGCCACTCGATCGGGGAGGCGCGCGCGGCCGAGAGCGCCGGCGCGAGTTATCTTTTCTTCGGGCCGATATTCGACACGCCGTCGAAACGATCGTTCGGGCCGCCGCAAGGAATCGCACTCCTGGAGGAGGTCTGCCGCGCCACGCGCATCCCCGTCGTTGCCATTGGCGGCGTCGACGAGGCGAACGCATCGGAATGCATCGGGGCACGGGCTGCGGGAATCGCGGCCATCCGACTGTTTCAGCAGAGGCGCGACGCGAATCCGCTCAACGACGCGGTCGCGCGTCTCCACAATCTCGCTCGACCGATCGCGACTACGCGCTGAGCCAGCGGCCGATCGGCCGCAAGCCTTCCACGTGGTCGCAGATCACTTTGATGACAGCGGTGATCGGAATCGCGAGGAAGAAACCCATCGCGCCCCAGAGCCATCCCCAGAACAACAGGGACGTCGTCAGCGCGAGCGCGTTCAACCGTACCCGCCAACCGACCAGCGCCGGAATCAGAAGGTTCGCGGCGATGATGTGAAAGAAAGTGAGCACCGCGAAGATGCCTATGAAAGGGCCGACGGTATGGAACTTGTTGAGCCCTACCAGCACCGGCGGGATCCACGATATCACCGCCCCGAGGTAGGGGATCAGGTTGAAAAGGCCGGAGACCAGCGCCGTCAAGAATGGAAAGTCGAGTCCGAGCGCCATGAAAAACAGCCAGCTCGCCACGACCAGGATCAGTTCGACGAGCGCCGTCCCGATCACATAACTGCGCAGTACCTGGGTCACATCGGCGAGTGTCTCCTTCACCTGCGTGCGCTCGGTCGGCGGGAACAGTTGCATGGTTGCGTGCCAGACCTGGCGCTTCGCGGCCAGCATAAAAAATACGAGGAACGGCACAAACGTTGAGGCCAGCACGAACGCGTACAACGAACTCAGCCTTCCGAGCAAGGCGGTCCGCACCGGGTGGGAATCGGCGTAGGTCACGATCTGCTGACCGGGAAGCTTCGACGGCGAAATCTCCGAGACATGCGCCTCGAGCTCTTTCAGCCGCTTATCGACTTCGCCGGTCGCCGAGCGGAGCGTCGCACGGTACTTCGGCCAGTCGCGGCCGAATTGATCGAGCCGTTCGATCAACGAGTACGCCACCACGGCCAGCAGGGCCAGCGTCAGCAGGAGGACGAGCAATGAACCGAGCGCCCGCGGGATGCGCCAGCGCTCCAGCCAGGTGACCACGGGATCCAGAAAATAGGCCATCAGCACAGCGACCAGCAGAGTCACGAGCACCGTCGACGCAAAGTAGCAGAAGGCGATCACAATGCCGGCGGCAATGATCCGACCGCTCGCGGAGCTGGGGGTGATGATCCTGGGTTCTTCAACCGGCATTTGCGTACCATAGCACAGCCGTTGCCAACTCGGGATGGGCTCGTCGCCGGCCCGTGCTAAGGCCGAGCGGGCGGCCGGCACCCGGCGAGAGGCCGATCGCGAACTTGGTTACGCTTCGGGTGAATGGCCGCGAGGCACAGGGTCGCGCCCGAGCGAGGGGGTGGTAGAATCGCTTGCTTGCCTAGCCTGTAGGGGACCTGACTCGCATGGCCAAAGAGCTTTTCGGCACTGACGGAATTCGCGGAATTCCGGGCGAATATCCGCTCGATGACCGAACCCTCAACCGCGTCGGCCTGGCCCTTGGCGGTTACCTCGGCTCGCACGGGGAACGGCCGCGCGTATTGATCGGGCGCGACACCCGCGAATCCGGCCCGCACATCGCCGAGCAGATTGCGTACGGACTTCGTGCGGCCGGCGCCGAGCCTGTTTCCGCCGGCGTGCTGACCACGCCCGGAGTCGCCTGGCTCGTCACCCGCGAAGGGTTCGCGGCGGGCGTGGTCATCTCGGCCTCGCACAATCCCTATCACGACAACGGGGTGAAGCTGATCTCTTCCTCGGGAATGAAATTCCCAGACGCGGTCGAGGCCGATCTCGAGGGGTTGATTCTGTCGGGGAACGGTCGAACTCCGGCCGCGAGTGCGATGCCGCTGGACGGCGATCAGGGCCTCTACGAAGACTACCTGGCAGGGCTCCGCGGCGCCGTCTTCGAGGGCGCGAAGCTCGGTGAGATGAAAATCGTTCTTGACTGCGCGAATGGAGCAGCAAGCAAGCTTGCGCCCGAGCTTTTTCGCTCGCTCGGAACGACGGTCATCGCGATGAACGACCGACCGAACGGACGGAATATCAACTCGGCCTGCGGCTCGCTCTACCCACAGGGCTTGCAGGAACGCGTCGTCGAAGCCGGCTTGGATCTGGGCGTGGCCTTTGATGGCGACGCCGACCGTGCCGTCTTCGCGAGCGCCTCAGGGAAACTGGTTGACGGCGATGGCGTGCTGCTCGCAGCGGGGCATCATATGAAATCAAGCGGCAGGCTGAGGGGAGATGTCATCGTCGGCACGACGATGACGAACCTCGGCCTGGAACACGCTCTCGCAAAATCCGGGCTCAAGCTCGCACGCACGGCCGTCGGCGACCGATACGTCCTCGAGGAGATGCAGCGCATCGCGGCCAACCTCGGCGGCGAGCCATCCGGGCATGTTCTGTTTCTCGATGATGCCACGACCGGTGACGGCATGCTGACGGCGGTGAAAATCGCGTCTCTGGTCTCGATTGCCGGGCCGCTCGACGGGCTCGTGGCCGATCTGAAGATCTTCCCACAGAAAATCGTGAACGTGCGCGTGCGCTCAAAGCCGGCTCTTGAATCCCTCCCCGAAGTCTCCCAGCTGCTCAAAGAAGCCGAACAGACGCTCGGCTTTTCCGGACGGGTCGTGCTGCGCTACTCCGGGACCGAGCCACTCGCGCGTGTCATGGTCGAAGCTGAGAGCGAAGAGGATGTGCGTCGCTGGACGGAGACACTCGCCTCCGCCCTCCGCTCATCGATTGGCTCGTAGTCGCCGAATCTACCCGCTTCGCCCGTGCGCCTCTCGCGTCACCAGGATAACAAGGACCTCGTGCCGGCGATCCCGAGATGTGTCTCCCGAGGCCTCGACAGGCGCGCGAACTTCCCAAGATGTCGGCATTTCGGGTGTCTTCCAAAGAACATAGAAAAACGCTGGCAGCTTTCTAAGAAACTGGATCTGTCGGCGGCTCGGCCCCATGCGGATCGATTCGTACGCTCGCTAAGTCCCCTGCCGACAACGCTCGAGCCTGGCCATCGAAAAAATCTATGCGTGGCATCGAGCGTGCAGATCGACGCTGCGGGTGTCTCTTTTCCCGGGGTGGGCCGGTTTCGACGCGCCGAGACCGGTAACTGGGGTAGAGCAACAGGGGCCCGGTGGGGCCCCTTTTTTATTGCCCCACGCCGCTCAGTTGTTTGGCTGTCAGCGCCCTCGGGGCAGGCTTCGAGCACTTGGATATTGCCACGAGCGACGCCGAGGAGACCGCCAGTGACTCAAAGAGCGTCGCAAAACGCAAAGGCCGCGCTCGTGGCTTAAACCGTGGCAACGCCCGGGCGCAACACTTAACCCCCGAGCAACGCGAAGATATGGCTAAGTTGGCGCCTCGCGCGCATCGGAAGAAAACCGATTAGGCCGCTTCTCTTTTATCCCGCATCCTCTGGAATTCTTCCGCTCAGCAACCAAGCCCATCCTGGGAGACCCGACCCGAAGCACCTATCGACCAGCTATATGGAACGTCAGAATCTGACGATGCGGATGGGAATCGAGCGCTTTACCCATTGCTAGGATTCACAAGACGCCGAGAGTCACGCGAGCAATGGCCGCTGGTTTGGCCGATCACGTTGGGAGTCTAGCTATCGCACCCTTGAGCGACAAGATCGAAAAGGGCGAGAAACAATTGGCTTCATTTTTGATTGGATAAGGGCAGAGGGGAAAGAATTCCGTGCACGCTTGGGACCCTCGGACCTGACAGAAAGCACCGAGATTTTTCCTGGTTGGTTTGAAGGTTCAAACTGAGACACTACCGAGCGCTCGGTAGGCGAAGGCTCACCCTTGCGGCTGAGCCGATGCCAGATTCAAATACCTGCTCGAATCACTCGGTCTTCGATACTAGCTGCAGCCCGAGGTGCTGCCGCAGTTTGAGCACTTGTAGCAGCTACCGTTCGGTGTCATCAGCATGCCGCACTCGGAGCAGGATGGCGCGTCGTCAACCGCGGCGCGGGCCCGGGAAGTGGCTTCGGCATCGGCTACCCTCGAGCTCGACGGCTGAGCGGGTGACCCGAGAGCCGCGGGCGCCGAAGCGACCACCGAGGGAGCACTGCTCGCCTCTGAGCCTGCCACCTCGCTATCGAAATAATTCCGTGAGATGAACTTTCCGCCAAGCCACCGCCCGATGTAATCCACGATCGACTTCGCGTAATGGATTTCGGGTTTGCCGGTGTAGCCGGACGGCTCGAAGCGCGAGTTTACGAATTTGTCGACGAGGGCTCGCAGTGGCACACCGTACTGCAGCGCGATCGACACGGACAGCGCGAAGGCGTCCATAATGCCCGAAAGCGTCGAGCCTTCCTTGGCCATTTTGATGAAAATTTCGCCCGGCGCGCCGTCTTCGTATTTCCCGACGGTCAGATAGCCCTCATGGCCGCCGATCGAGAACTTGTGCGTGATCGAGGTTCGCTCGTTCGGCAGCTTGCGGCGGTTTGCCCCGCGGGCGAAAAGATCCTGCTGCTGGGCGACCGCCCGGACTTCCTCGACGGCGACCGGTACGGGAGCCAACTCGGACCGTGCGGGCATGACCTTCTGGTCCTGATTCTTGCCGGCCGCGGAAAGCGGTTGCGAGCCCTTGGAATTGTCCCGGTAAATGGCCACGGCCTTCAGTCCAAATTTCCAGGACTCCGTATAAGCCTCCATGATGTCTTCGGCCGTCGATTCCTCCGGCATGTTGATCGTCTTGCTGATCGCGCCCGAAAGGAACGGCTGAGCCGCGGCCATCATGCGGAGGTGGCCGCGCCACGAGATCGAGCGGCCCCCGCCGGCTGGAGCAAGTGAGCAATCGAACACGTTGAGGTGCTCCGGTTTCAGTCCGGGGGCTCCTTCGATGGTGCCGTTTCTGTCGATGGAATCGACAATCTGCGCCACCTGCTCGGGTGGATAGTCGAGTCTCATCAGGGCCTGGGGCACGGTGTTGTTCACGATCTTGATGACCCCGCCGCCGACCAGCCGCTTCTGCTTCACAAGGGCGAGATCAGGCTCGATGCCGGTCGTGTCGCAATCCATCATGAAGCCGATCGTGCCGGTGGGCGCGAGAACGGAGACCTGCGAGTTCCTGTAGCCGAATTTTTCACCGAGTTCGAGCGCCTGATCCCAGGATTCCTGGGCGGCCCGCAGCAGCGACGGCTGGACGTTCTCTGTCTTGATCGGCCGGAGAGAATCGCGGTGCATGCGAATCACATCGAGCATGGATTCGCGATTGCGCAGGTAACCGCCGAAGGGTCCCATTCGCTCGGCGATGCGGGCGGACTGGGCGGCGGCTTCCCCGGTCATCAACGCGGTGATGACGCCGCAGTAGTTGCGGCCGCCGTCAGAATCGTAGGGCAGCGCGAGCGACATCAGCAGTGCGCCCAGGTTCGCGTACCCGAGGCCGAGGGGGCGATAGTCGTGCGAATTGCGCGCGATCCGCTCGCTCGGGTAGCTCGCGTTATCTACCAGGATTTCCTGCGCCGTGATCGTCACGTCGACAGCGGAGCGGAATCCGTCGGTGTCGAACTGGCCGTTGGCCCCCAGGAATTTCAGGAGATTAAGAGAGGCCAGATTGCAAGCCGTGTCGTCAAGAAACATGTACTCCGAGCACGGGTTTGAGGCGTAGATGCGGTCGGTGGCCTTGCAGGTGTGCCAGCGGTTGATCGTCGTGTCGTACTGCATGCCGGGATCGCCGCACTGCCAGGCGGATTGGGCTGTCAAGCGCAGAAGTTCGCGTGCGCGGAACTTCTCGCTGGGCTTGCCGTCGTTCACGTTGCGGGTCCACCAGTCACGGTCTTCCTCGACGGCGCGCATGAACTCATCGGTGACGCGAACCGAATGGTTCGCGTTTTGAAAGAACACCGAGGAATAGGCTTCCCCATCGATCGAGGAGTTGTAGCCCTGCTCGATCAGAACCTGCGCCTTGCGCTCCTCTTTCATCTTGCTCTCGATGAATTCCCGGATGTCGGGATGGTCGACGTTCAGGATCACCATCTTCGCTGCTCGACGCGTCTTGCCACCGCTCTTAATGACGCCGGCGAACGCGTCGAATCCCTTCATGAAGCTGACCGGGCCCGAAGCAATGCCGCCGCCGGAAAGCGATTCGTGGCTGCCACGCAGCGTCGAGAAGTTCGTTCCCGTGCCGGAACCCCACTTGAAAAGCATCCCCTCGGTCTTCGCCAGGTTCATGATCGAGTCCATGTTGTCCTGGACGGAGTTGATGAAGCAGGCCGAGCACTGAGGCTTGGGATGGACTCCGAGGTTAAACCACACCGGCGAATTGAAAGCCATCTTCTGCTCGACAAGCAGATGGGCCAGCTCATCGCGAAACACGTTCCTTGATTCCGTCGTGGCGAAATAGCCGCCTTCGTCTCCCCAGCGGACGATCGTGTCGGTGACCCGTCCGATCAGATGACGCACCGAGGTTTCGCGCTCGGCGCTGTTCGGCTTTCCGTGAAAATATTTCGAGGCGACGATGTTCGTCGCTGTCTGCGACCAGGTTTTTGGAACTTCGACGTTTTCCTGGCGAAAAATGACCTGGCCCTTGTCGTTGGCGATGAGCGCCGTGCGCCGCTCCCATTCGACCTTGTCGTAGGGAGAGGTCTGTCCGTCGGTGAATCGGCGCTCGAATTCGAGGCCGGTGGCGCTTCGAGTCGTATGATCGGTTTGCATGATTCCGTTCAGGACCGTCCTTGTGTCTGCCATTTCTGCCTCCGCGCCGGCAGCAATGCCGCCGAGATGTTGGCCGGGGTGCCGTGGGGAGGGGCCTGGATTGATTGTACTCCCAACTGTCGGAGCCCGGAATATCGTTGCCTGTACCCTAGAGGTACAGGTGACTCGCGTGCGGGATGAACCGAATAAACCGGCGGCCTCCTGAAATGAAACTGCCCGGGCCGCGGATAACGGAAATGCCCAGCTAAGCCGCGCAGAATCAAACAGGCGCGGTCGCTAAATTCGGGCGCTTCCCCTTGGGATTTCGATTGAACACCGTTGAACGGCCGCGCTCAGTTGAGCAGCGATCGATTCCCGCTCCTACGCGTCTGGGTGCGCAGTATCGTGGGTTGCGGAAATGTTGTCAAGAAAAATTCACATGCATACCACAAAATATCCGATCACCTGTGACCTAAGCGTCTACCTGTGGTGGTCGGTTCGCCGACATCGCTCGACCATTTCGATCGAATCAGGCCCGCTCCGGTCGGTTCAACCAAAGCAACGTAAAGTACACCTGGGAGTTGACTTCGACAACTTGTTTAGAAAAAAATGACCATAGCCCCGATGAGTACGCCGGCGATCGAAATACTCGGCCTCACGAAGGATTATCCAGTGGGGTTCTGGCGCAAGCGCATGCGCCGTTCGCTGGATCACCTCACGCTCGACGTCCAAGAAGCGGAAATCTTCGGTTTCCTCGGACCGAACGGAGCCGGGAAAACGACGACGCTCAAGCTGCTGATGGGACTCATCTTTCCGACCGCGGGAACCGCGCGCGTCCGTGGCCGAGCGATCGACGACGTCGGCATGCACCGCGACATCGGATACCTGCCCGAACAACCCTATTTCTACGATTACCTGACCGCTCGGGAGCTGCTCGATTATTATGCGCGCTTCTCCGGCTATCGAGCGGCGGCGCGGCAGGAGCGCGTCGAGCGAAATCTCGCGCGCGTCGGTCTCTCAGGCGCGGCCGACGTGCAGTTGAGAAAGTTCTCCAAGGGCATGCTTCAACGCGCGGGCCTCGCGCAGGCCATCCTGCACGATCCCGCGGTGGTCTTTCTCGATGAGCCGATGTCGGGCCTCGATCCGCTCGGCCGGCGCGAGGTGCGCGACATCATCCTCGAACTGAAACAACAAGGACGAACCGTGTTTTTTTCGACGCACATTCTCTCGGATGCAGAAATGCTCTGTGACCGTGTGGCGGTTTTGGTGGGCGGGAAACTACAGGGCGTAGGCCCTCCGGGAGAAATTGTTTCGATCGAGGTGCACGGGATGGAGATCTTGTTCGAGCCGCGCGATCAGCAGGACTTGTTGCCGAGCCTCGCGGCGCGCGCTCTTCGAACCGGTGCGCGCTATCGGATCGAGGTACCGGAGGCCGATCTGTACGACGTGCTCGAGCAGTTGCGCCGGTCGAAGGCGCGGATTCTCTCGGTATCGCCGGTGCGCCCGACGCTGGAAGATTATTTTTTGCGTCTGGTCGACCGCAAGCAGTCGCAGTCCCACGCCGTCGAGTTGATGACTCCATGAGTGCGATGCCGGCAATCGTGGCGATCAACACGTTCCGCGAAGCCGTGCGCGATCGCGTCCTCTACAACCTCATTTTCTTCGCCCTCATGATGATCGGCGCATCCATCATCGTCGGGGAGGTTTCGATCGGGATCGAGCGCCTGGTCATCATCAACCTTGGTCTCTCGGCGATTTCGATCTTCGGCCTGATCATGGCCGTGTTCATGGGTGTCGGGCTGGTCTACAAGGAGATTGAGAAGCGCACGCTCTACACCCTGCTCGCGAAACCGATCGGGCGGCGGGAATTCCTGGTCGGAAAATACGGCGGGTTGGTGCTGACGCTGCTTGTGAACACTTCGCTCATGACGCTCGGCCTGGCCGCCGCGCTCTTCTATGTCGGCAGGCCTTTCCTGCGCTCCGACGCTTCCATCTTGATCGCCGTTTATTTCATCTTGCTCGAGCTGGCCCTCGTGACGGCGGTGGCGCTGTTCTTTTCCTGCTTCTCGAGTCCGCTGCTCTCGACCCTGTACACGCTTGGGTTTTACCTCGCCGGCGTGTTCGCGAAAGACATTCGCGACTTCGGAGACCTGACGCGCAACCGAGTGGTCGAAGTCGCGACCAAGATGCTCTACTACCTCCTCCCGAATTTTCATGACTTCAACGCCATCGCCCGGGCGGCGCACGGAGAGCGAATTCCGTTTACACTGATCCTCGAGAACTCCGTCTATGCCCTGCTGTACGTGACCCTGATCTTGCTGGCGGCCTCGGCCGTCTTCTCCCGGCGGGATTTGAAGTGAGACTCGCGACCGAGTCCCGGCCACTCTCGAACGCCATCGTGGGCGTGCCACTGCTGTTCGCGCTCGTCGCCCTGCTGCAACTGCACATCGACCGACAGACGCAGTCGGCGGTCCCGGGGAGGGAAGAGTTGTTGCTGCGCTCCGGCACGCTCCTGAAGAAGCTGAGCCTTGGATACGACTCGCTCCTCGCCGATATTTACTGGACGCGCGCCGTGCAGTATTACGGCACGAGGGTCGGGACACGCAATCAAGACTTTGAACTGCTCTGGCCGCTGCTGGATCTCGCGACGAAGCTCGACCCCCAACTCATGGCGGCTTATCGCTTCGGCGCCATCTTTCTCTCCGAGACCGACGAGGGCGGAGCCGGACGAACCGATCTCGCCATCGAGTTGGTAAAACGGGGCATCGCCCAGAATCCGGACGAGTGGCGCCTCGATACCGATCTCGGCTTCCTGTACTACTGGCGGCTGCACGATTATTCGCATGCGGCTGCGGCTTATCTGGAAGGAAGCAAGAACCCGCAAGCGCCGGTATGGCTCAAGCTGATGGCCGCGCGCATCGCCGCCAAGGGCGGCTCGGTTGAGACATCTCGCATGCTTTGGTCCCAGTTGTATGAATCGACGAGCGACCCGCACATCCGATCGATGGCGTTCGAGCAGTTGCGCGGTCTGAGAGCTCAGGACGACGAGAGGCATCTCGACGGGCTCGCCGAGCAGTATCACGAGCGCTTCGGCCACCTCCCGGTTTCCATCAGGGAGATGCGCGATGCCGGCCTGCTCCAAGCGATCCCGGTCGATCCTGACGGTTTCCCCTACGTGCTGGGACCGGACGGGAAATCGCACCTGAACCCGGCGAGCTCGTTCGCGATGCCGAGGGTGCCAGAACGCCCACCTGCCGAACCGAACCCGGCCGACCACCGGTCGAATCCTGCTCCAGGCCTTCGACGGGAGTGATCAAGAGCCGGGCCGTCTAGAATCAACCCGAGCCGAGAAAACCCGGTTACAATTACAATGGAGGCTTACAACTAGCTGGCCCGGCCGAGAATCCCACCGAGGGGTACAGAATGTCCGTCAGAGGATTGGCAACCTCGCTCGTGGTCGCCCGGCTGGCTCTGGCCGGTTTCGCATCGGTGTCTTTGGCACTCACGCCGCCCGGCCGCCAGTCGGGCCCGCCTGCGAACGCCGAGGGAAGCCCGCCCGGAAGGCCGAGCGCGGACGCTCCCTCCGGGGCTGAGATACAAGCTCGCGCCCAGAGGTTGGTCGCGAACCAGCACAGAGACGATGCTGCGATCGAGCAGTATGAGCGGACCGAGCGGCATTTGGTGCGCCGGGGCGGGCCGAGCGAGCGTACGACCGAGGAGAAGATCTATCGCGTCGTGCCCACCGGCTCCGGGACGCTAAAAATTCTGCTCGAGGACAACGGGTCGCCGACCGATCCGGCCGAGTACCACCGGCAATTGCAGGCCTGGGAAGACGTCCTTGAGCTGATGCTCATGCCCAACGACTCGAGGGCCAAAACGGCCTACGAGAAATACAACAAGCGAAAGCACGATAGAGCGGAGCTGGTCGATGCGATGGCCTCGGCCTTTGTGGCGAAGGCCGAGGGACAGGAGACGCGCAACGGGCGCCTCTGTGACGTTTTCGAGCTCGATCCAAACCCGGATTACCATCCACACTCGATGCTCGAGGATGCGCTCTCGCACGTCAGGACCAAGATATGGGTCGATCATGACTCCGATCAGCTCGTGCGCGGCGAAGCCCACATTATGCGTGATATTTCCTTCGGCGGCGGGATCCTCGGAAAACTTTATCACGGCGGAGTCTTTTCGATGGAACAGGCGGAACTGGCACCGGGAATTTGGCTGCCGACGCGCTACCAGTACGACTTCGTAGGGCGCAAGTTCCTGTTCACCTTCGAGGAACATCAGGTCCTCGAGGCGAGCCAATATCGCC